>NZ_AP024546.1:2943558-3270620 GCF_018406645.1 Lysobacter helvus | reverse complement strand
GACGCGATGAAGTTCCCCGACCTGGTGCATGCGGTGAAGCCCGAGCCGCACCACGGCATGCCGCAGGCGGCCTCGGCGCACGACACGTTCTGGGATTTCGTGTCGCTAATGCCCGAGTCGGCGCACATGCTGCAATGGGTGATGTCCGACCGCGCGATCCCGCGCAGCCTGCGCATGATGCAGGGCTTCGGCGTGCACACCTTCCGCTTCGTCAACGACGCCGGCGAGGCGACGCTGGTGAAGTTCCACTGGAACCCGAAGCTCGGCACGCATTCGCTGACGTGGGACGAGGCGGTGAAGATTTCCGGCGCGGACCCGGACTTCCATCGCCGCGACCTGTGGGACGCGATCGAAGCCGGCGAATACCCGGAGTGGGAACTGGGCGTGCAGCTGTTCACCGAGGAACAGGCGGCGAAGTTCAGCTTCGACATCCTGGATGCGACCAAGCTCGTGCCGGAGGAACTGGTGCCGGTGCAGCCGATCGGCCGCATGGTGCTCAACCGCAATCCCGACAACTTCTTCGCCGAGACGGAGCAAGTCGCCTTCTGCACCGCGCACATCGTGCCGGGCATCGATTTCACCAACGATCCGTTGCTGGCCGGCCGCATCCATTCCTACGTGGACACGCAGATCACGCGCCTGGGCGGGCCGAACTTCCACGAGATCCCGATCAACGCGCCGATCGCGCCGGTCGCGAACAACCAGCGCGACGGGTTGCATCGTCAGGCGATCCATCGCGGCCGCGTGGCGTACGAACCGAACAGCCTGGGCGGCGGGTGCCCGTTCCAGTCGGGGCAGATGGGACAGATGGCGTTCCCGGAACCGATCCGCGCCGATGAAGTGCGTGGCAGCCCGGAGAAGTTCGCCGAGCATTTCAACCAGGCGGCGTTGTTCTACGAGAGCCAGTCGCCGGTGGAGCAGGCGCACATCGCCGCGGCGTTCCGGTTCGAGCTGAGCAAGGTGACGGTGCCGGCGATCCGCGAGCGGATGTTGTCGCTGCTGCTCAACGTGTCGCGCGATCTTGCCAGGCAAGTGGCCGATGGCCTCGGGATCGCGATCGGCGACATCGCGCCGATGCCGCTGGCGATCGCCAAGCGCCCGAAGCCGGAAGTGCGGCAGTCGCCGACCTTGTCGTTGCTGGCGCGTCCGGGCGAACTCGGCGTGCGTTCGCGCAAGGTCGCGTTGCTCGTCGCGACGGGCATCGATGGCGAAGCGCTCGACGTCGTGCGGACCGCCTTGCGTGCCGCCGGTGCGGTGCCGCGCCTGGTCGGGTTGCGCGTCGGGCCGTTCAAGACGCGCCAGGGCGATGTGCTCGAAGCGGATGCGTCGCTCGAGAACGAACCGGGCTTCCTGTTCGATGCGGTCGTGTTGCCCGACGGCGACATGGGCGTTGCCGCGCTGTCGAAGGTCGGCCTGACCGCGGAGTTCGTGCAGAACCAGGTGCGGCATTGCAAGCCGTTGCTGGTGCTGGGCGCGGGTCGTGCGTTGCTCGAGGCGGGCGGTGGCAGTCCGACGTTGCCGGACGGCAAGCCCGATCCTGGCGTCGTCGTGTCGGCGGCGAAGGACGCCAAGCGTGGCGCGCAGGCCTTCATCGAAGCCATGGCGCAGCACCGCCACTGGGCGCGCGATTCCGATCCGCCGATGGTCTGAGCGCGGTGGCGACGACCGACGTTCGCATCGGATGCGCCGGTTGGTCGATCGCCTCGCGCCATGCGGCGTTGTTCGGCGAGGGCGACAGCGCGTTGGCACGCTATGCCACGCGCTTTTCGGTCGTGGAGATCAACTCGACGTTCTACCGGCCGCACAAGCCGGAGACGTTCGTGCGCTGGGCCGCGACGGTGCCGCGCGCGTTCCGGTTTTCGGTGAAGCTGCCGAAGGCGATCACGCACGAGGCGCGGCTGGTGCGCTGCGGGCCGTTGATCGCGCAGTTCGCCGACGAAGTGTCCGGCCTCGGCGCGAAGCTGGGCGGCGTGCTGGTGCAGCTGCCGCCGTCGCTCGCGTTCGATGCGCGCGTGGCCGGCGCGTTCTTCACGCAACTGCGGAAGGGGTTCGATGTGCCGATCGCGTGCGAGCCGCGGCATGCGAGCTGGTTCGCGCCCGGCGTGGATCGGGTGTGGGATCGGTTCGAGGTTGCGCGCGTGGCGGCAGATCCACCGCAGCCAGAGGGTGCGGGCGAACCAGGCGGGGCAGGGCGCTGGCATTACTGGCGCCTGCATGGGTCGCCGCGGATGTATTACAGCGCGTACGACGATGCGCGGTTGGCGGAGATCGCGACCCAACTGAAGATGCATGCGCGCCGCGGCCGGCCGGCGTGGTGCCTCTTCGACAACACCGCGCATTCGCATGCCCTGGTGGACGCCTTGCGTTTGCAGGCGCTCGTCATTCCCGCGTAGGCGGGAATCCAGCGCTCCGGCAAGGACTGGATTCCCGCCTTCGCGGGAATGACGATCTCATGCCTTCTTCGCAACCTTCTTGATCGATTTTTTCGTAGCCTTCTTCGCCGGCGTCGACATCGCCAGCTCCACCCACGTCGGCGCGTGGTCGCTGGCACTCGGCAGATCGCGCACCCAGCGATCCACGTCCGAGGCGCGCAGCTTCGGGGCGAGTTCCTCGCTCAGCAGCAAGTGGTCGATGCGCAGGCCGCGGTTGTTCGGCCAATGGTTCCGGAAGTAATCCCAGAACGTGTAGATGTTCTCTCCCGGATGCATCGTGCGCAGCGCATCCGTCCAGCCCTGCGCCAGCAGCTTGCGATAGCGTTCGCGGCTTTCCGGTTGCAGCAGCGCGTCCTTCTTCCAGGACTTCGGATCGTAGATGTCCAGGTCGTCCGTCGGCACCACGTTGTAATCGCCCGCCAGCACGACGGGCTGTTTGGCATCGAGCAGGTGTTGCGCGTGCTTGAGGAACCGGTCGAACCACGCGAGCTTGTAGTCGAACTTCGGCCCCGGTTGCGGATTGCCGTTGGGCAAATAGAGGCATCCCACCAGCACGCCATGCGCGGCGGCTTCGAGGTAACGACTTTGCGTATCGGCCTTGTCGCCAGGCAAACCGCGGCGGCTTTCGATCGGGTCCATCCCGCGCGCCAGGATCGCCACGCCGTTCCACGAACGTTGCCCCATCCACAGCGCGCCGTACCCCGCGTCGCGGATCTCCGCGATGGGGAAGGCGTCGTCGAGCGCCTTGAGTTCCTGCAGGCAGGCGATGTCGGGCTGCTCGCGCGCCAGCCACTGCAGCAGGTGCGGCAGGCGCGTCTTGATGCCGTTGACGTTGAACGTGGCGATGCGCAACGCGCTTGCATCCTTGCGCTTGGCCATCAGCGCCTCGTGCGCGCGTCGCGGTCGCCGAACGCGGGCACGCGCGGCGGCGGCGTGTCCGCGTCGCCGGTGAAGTCGGCCACTTCCAGGCCCGGCACGCCGTGCGGCGCGGAGATCGGCGCTTCGACCACGGGACGGCGCACGATCTTGTCGCGCCAGGCTTCGTGCGCGGCGGGCACCTGTTCGTCGGCGCGGCGACCGGACAGGCGTTCGAAGGCCTCGATGTCGTGCGTGCAGAAGATCTCGATCTGCGGATGCGTGCGATGCAGGTCGCGCAGCCGTTGCTGCGTGGCCAGGCGCGTCGCGTGGTCGGTGTCGAGCAGGCGCTCGTACATGCGCAGCGCCAGGCGCGCCTGCGGTTTCGCATCGAGTTCGCGCGGATCGAAGAACGCATCGCCCGCGTGCAGCAACCATTGCCCGTCGCACCGCAGCGCGACGCCCGCATGTCCGGGCGTGTGGCCGGGCAGGGGAACCAGCAGCAGTTCGGGCGGCAGGCACGGCAGGTCGCGCGCGCATTCGAAGCCCATCCAGCCGGCGCCGAAGCTGGGCTCGTGCGCCATCCAGCGGTTCTGCGTGGACCACTGCTGCGGGCGATAGCGCTGGCGATCCAGCCAGCTCTTCTGCGCGATCGCGTGGTCGCGTTCGGCCGCCAGCATGTGGACGCGCGCGCGCGGGAAGTCATCCAGGCCGCCGGCCTGGTCGCAATCCAGGTGCGTCAGCACGATGTCGCGCACGTCGGAGGCACGGAAGCCCATGCGTTCGATCTGGCGGATCGCGGTCATGTCCGGGTTCAAGCCGGGCTTGAGCGTGCTGAGGAAGGCATCGCTCAGGCGCTGCTGCGGATCGGCGACGTCGCCCAGTCCCAGGCCCGTATCGATGAGCAACAGCCCTTCGTGCGTCTCCACGAGGAGGCAGTGCAGGGCGAATGCGCCGATGCGGCCGCGCGAGGCGCCGCTGGCGATGCAGTTCAGATGGTGGATCCGCATGGGGGAAGTCTCGTGCGCGGTCCGTAGGGACAACGTGACACACCGCGTCACCCGGCCGCGCAAGCGACGGCATGCTTGTTGCGGCGCGTCATGCGTTCCGAAGACGTTTTCTGCATGCCGTTCGTCATGCAAAAAACGCCTGAATTCGGGGAAGAAGTTATTACTGCGTTAAATGCGCGCGTGAAATCGCGCTGCCGCTTTGACACGCATGAATCGCAGCCAACGTGAATGCGCCGATCGGATGAGGTCATGTCCGCTTTCAGTGATGAGGGGGTGAATTCCCGTCGCAACCGCGTACAGTCCGGTCCACGCCATCACGAGACGTCGACGTTGTTGAAGCGCTCGAAGTTTCAACGTCCACGGTCCAGCGTGATTGCAGCGTCCTTCGTGGGATCTCCTTGCGGATCCCGTTTGGTCCATTGATCGGCGGCGCAAATTTCGCGCCATCCAATTGCCGGTCTACAAACGAAAGGGGCTCAAGCCTTGAACACCAACACGCTCGTGCACGACGTGCACGGGGCAGGAATGCCTCGTCGCCAGTTTCTCCAGAACTCGCTGCTGCTCGCAGCGCCGCTCGTCCTCGGTGGCGTTTCGCTGCCGGCGCTCGCCGCGACGTATCCGACCCGCACGCGCGGCACGACTTCGCGCAGCGTCAAGACCTACGGCGCCATCGGCGACGGCAAGCATGACGATACGGCGGCCATCCAGGCAGCGATCAATTCGCTCCCGACCTCGGGCGGCACGGTCACCATCCCGGCCGGCACCTACCTGATCGACACCAGCAAGAAGATCAACCTGCGCAGCAACATGCTGCTCAAGCTCGATCCCAGCGCGATCCTCAAGGCGAAGACCTGCTCGCTGATCCGCCACTACCTGGTCTACGTCAACGGCAAGACGAACGTGGAGATCGCCGGCGGCCAGCTGGTCGGCGACCGCGACACGCACAACTACTCGGGCACCAGCACGCACGAGTGGGGCCACGGCATCCAGATCCTCAACAGCGACCACGTCACCGTGCGCGACCTGCGCGTGTCCAAGTGCACCGGCGATGGCGTGTGCGTGGGTGGCGGCGCGACGGACGTGGTGATCGGCAACATCATCTCCACCAACAACCGCCGCCAGGGCCTGTCGCTCACCGAGTGCAGCAACATCAAGGTGTACGACTCGGAATTCAGCTACTCCAAGGGCACCTCGCCGGAGTGCGGCATCGACCTGGAACCGGACGGCACCAGCCACTGCACGTCGATCCTGATCCAGAACTGCCGCCTCAACAACAACGCCAAGTACGGCATGAACATCTGGAAGCGCGTGTCGGGCGTGACGATCACCTCGTGCACGTTCGAGCGCAACGGCAGCCTGGGCATGGGCACCAACGGGTGCTCGGGCATCAAGTTCACGAACAACATCGTGCGCTACAACTCGGCGACGGGCGTGGTCTACAACACCGGCACCTCGTCGGTCACGCACAGCGGCAACCAGTCGTACGGCAACTACACGCGACTGAGCACGCAGGTTCGCACGCCGTTCACGCTGACCGGCTGGTCCAGCAAGATCGAGCGGGACGTCCTGTGGAAGAGCGCCTCCACGCGCACGATCGGCACCAACAACTACAAGTAAGTCGAATCCCGGCGCCAAGAACCGGGTTTCAGGAACGGCGTCCCCGGGGGCGCCGTTTTTTTGCCTCCGGAGGGGTTAACTGAACAGGGATGCGGGTTTGCCCGATCGGCCCGGTTTCCTGGCTCAGCCGTGTTAAGCTCCGCCCCGCTCGCGCACGGCCTAGCGTTTTCCCGGCCATTGATCGCCCCGGATCCCACGGATCCACCGGACCCGATCACCCCGTACCTCTTTCGTCGCGCGACACGCGCCGGCCTTCTCGCCGGGGCGCACAACAGACTCGACAGCGCGGTTCCAGGGAAAGCTTCGAGTGCTCGCCGGCCAATGTCCGGCGTGCGATCCATACTCGGAGCTCCACCAATGACGTTCGAAACCCTCGGGCTCGCGCCCGCGCTGCTGCGCGCGCTCGCCGACAACAACTACACCACGCCCACCGCGATCCAGTCCGAAGCGATCCCGCTCGTCCTGGCCGGCCATGACGTGCTCGGCGGCGCCCAGACCGGCACCGGCAAGACCGCCGCGTTCGGCCTGCCGCTGCTGCAGCGCCTCGCCGAAGGCGCGCCGGCCACCGTGGCGGGCAAGCTGGCCGGCCCGCGCAAGCCGCGCGCGTTGATCCTGGTCCCGACCCGCGAACTCGCGGTGCAGGTCAGCGAAAGCCTGCGCGCCTACGGCCGCCACCTGCGCCTCAACGTCACCACCATCTACGGTGGCGCCGGCATGCAGCCGCAGATCGAACAGCTGCGCCGCGGCGTCGACATCCTGGTCGCATGTCCGGGCCGCCTGATCGACCACCTCGAGCGCGGCACCGCCAAGCTCGACGCCGTCGAGATGCTGGTGCTCGACGAAGCCGACCGCATGCTCGACATGGGCTTCCTGCCCTCGATCAAGCGCATCCTCGGCCGCGTGCCGGCCACGCGCCAGACGTTGCTGTTCTCGGCCACGTTCGAAGCGCAGATCAAGCAGCTGGCGCTGGAATTCATGAAGTCGCCGCAGCAGGTGCAGATCGCCACGCAGAACACCATCGTCGACACGATCGTGCACCGCGTGCACCCGGTCGACGGCGCGCGCAAGCGCGAACTGCTGATCGACATCCTCGCCCGTCGCCACAGCGAACAGGTGCTGGTGTTCGGCAAGACCAAGCACGGTTGCAACCGCCTCGCCGAACAGCTGGAAGCGGCGGGCCTGAAGGCCGTCGCGATCCACGGCAACAAGAGCCAGGCCGCGCGCCAGCGTGCGTTGAACGAGTTCAAGTCGGGCAAGGCGCGCGTGCTGGTGGCCACCGACGTCGCCGCGCGCGGCCTCGACATCCCCAACCTCCCGCTTGTCATCAACCACGACCTGCCGATGGTCGCGGAAGACTACGTGCACCGCATCGGCCGCACGGGCCGCAACGGCGCGACGGGTGAAGCGCTGTCGCTGGTCTCGCCGGACGAAGCGGGCCTGCTGCGCCAGATCCAGCGCATGCTGAAGACCGACATCGCGATGGAAAACGTGAAGGGCTTCGAGCCCAGCCGTCCGATGCGCCTGGACAGCGCGCCGTTCGGTGCGCCGCGCAGCGCGCCGCGTCCGCAGCGCGGGCATCGCCCGCACGGCAAGCCGGCCGCGGCCCAGCCGCGCCACGCGCATGCCGGTCCGAAGCAGCATCGCGGTGGTGCCTCCGCCGGCAAGCCGGCGGGTGGGCGTCGGGATTCGCGCGCGTAAAGACGGGACCGGGGACCAGGGACAAGGGACTCGGGAATGCAAAAGAAAAAGCCGCGCAGAGATGCGCGGCTTTTTTTGTTGTTCCGGGTCCCCGGTCCCTGGTCCCCGGTCCCCGGTCCCGTCGATTCAGCGCGACTGCACGACGGGGGAGGGCTTCGCGAGGCCGGACTTCAACGCTTCGGCGATCAGCCGTTCGGTCTCCAGCATCGCCTTGCGCGACAACTGTTCCTGCTGCTTGCCCAGGACATTCATCTGGCGGCCCAGTGCGTCCATCGGCTTGCTGGCGTCCTGCATCTGGCGGCTCAGCGCTTCCATGGGTTCGGCGTTGCGGCGCAGTTGCGCGCTTTCGCTTTCGATGATGCGGCTCTGCGCTTCCATCTGTCCGCTGAGGGCGTCCATCTCCTTGCTCAGCGCGTCCATCTGCGCGTCGAGGTCGTCGGCGGCCTTGCCGTCGGCCTTGCGCTGCTTCTGCGCAAGCTTCATCTGCTTGCCGGCGAGTTCCTCCTGCTGCGCGGCGAGGTCCTCCAGGCGCTCGTTCGCGGCGTCGAGCTTCGGGGAAGGCTTGCCGTCGCCGGAGAGCTTTTCCATCTGCGCGCCGAGGCCTTCCATCTTCTTGCCGTGCACTTCCATCTGCTTGCCGAGCGCTTCCATCTTGTCGCCGAGCAGTTCGCTGTCCTTCCACGCGGCCTGCGCGTGCGAGACGGTGGCCGGATCGTCGATCACGTAGGCCTTGCCATCGCGGCGGAACCACAGGAAGTCGTTGCGCACCATGCGCTTGACCGCATCGATCTGCGGGATGTCGCGCGTGGAGCCGGACATCGTGTAGCCGTCCTGGCCGTGGCGCACGAGCGCGAAGGTGTGGCCGTCGTCGTGGTCGCGGATCTGGCGGATCGAAGTGGTTTCCTGCGCGACCTGCACGGCGGGCGTGGCCTGGACGCGCGGTGTCGTGGCAACGACAGGCGTTGCATCGACCGCGGGTGCGGCGATCGGTGCGGCATCGACGGCCGGCGTCGCGGAGACCGCGGGCGTGGCGGCGACGACGGGCGCTGCGTCGCGACCGATCTGCGCCTGTGCGACGAACGCGATGCACGCCGCGGCGATGCCGAGCAGCGGCAGGGCGATGCGGCCGGCGGGCACGCGGTGGTTGCTGGAACGCGCGGGATGGAGCAATTGCTGGATGCGGGACATCAGGTGGCCTCCGTGGGCGGCATGCGCGAGGTGGGGGACGCGTGTGGGAGCGGGGCGTTGCAGGTCGGACAGCGCGGCGAGCGCGACGGCAAGGCGTCGCGGTTCGCCGAGGGCATCGGCGGCGAGGCGGTCGGCGACGTGTTCGCGTTCGATGCGCACGCGCCGCGACAGCCACCAGGTGACGGGGTGGTAGAACAGCAGCGCTTCGACGACGCGCTGCAACAAGTTCACGAGGTAATCGTGGCGGCGCACGTGCGCCAGTTCGTGCGCGAGCAAGGCCTCGACGAGGTCGGCGGGCATGCGCAGCGCCACCGCGGTCGGCAGCAGGACGACGGGACGCCACCAGCCGGCAACGACGGGCGAATCGAGCGCATCGACCAGGCGCAGCGCAACATCGCGCACGCGCATCCGACGCGCGATCGCATCCAGTCGCGCCTGCCACGTCGCCTGCAGCGGCGGCTGCGGCACACGCCGCATGCGGCGCAACCACGCGGCGCCGAACAAGGTGCGCAGGCAGAAGACGCTCGCGCCCGCGGCCCACGCGGCGACGATGGCCGGCGTCATCGCGGACAACCAGGCATCGACGCGGGCCTGCACCGTCGGCATCGCGCTGTTGTCGGCGAAGTTGATTTCCTGCACGCGGTGGAAATCCGGCACGGCTTGCGTGGCGGGCGCGAGGTCGTTGAATTGCGAGACGACGCTGTACACCGGCGCGATCACGCAGGCTAGCAGCGCCAGGCACGCGACGAGGTAACGGGCCTGCGGCGACGCATCGCGCAACAGGCGCAACGCAATGGCCGCGAGCGCGCCGATCGCCGCGCCCTGCCAGAGGAACTGCACGAGCGCGTGCCCGAGCGCGGGCACCAGCGTGGCGACGAAGTCATTCATCGGTCGGCTCCTGCGAAGGCGTCGTGGCATCGAGCAGCTTGCGGATCTCGTCGCGTTCGGCGTCGGTCACGTGCGCGTCGAGCGCGGCGAGCACCAGGTGCTTGCCGGAGCCGGCGAACGCTTTCTCGATGAGGTCGTGGAGCAGGTTGGTCTGCAGCGTGTCCTGCGCTTGCGCGGCGGCATACACGTGCGAGCGCTGCGATTCGTCGCGGACCAGCAGGCCTTTGCCGTGCATCACCTGCATCAGGCGCAGCACGTTGGCGTAGGTGATCGCGGGGCGGTCCACCATCAGGGCGGCGTGCGCGTCCTTCACGGTCGACGGACCGAGTTGCCAGAGCGTGCGCAGCAGGTCGAGTTCGGCGGCGGTGGGCTTGCGGGTGGTGCTGTCGGGCGACATGGCGTTGAAGGCGTCCGCGGTGCGATGGGAACGCACGCTACGCCGTCTAGAACGACTTGTCTAGACCAAATTGTCTATGAAGGAAGTCATGGGGCCGGAAGGCCTAGGCGAGCGCGGAAACCGCTGTTTCCAAGGTGTTTCCGCAGTCCGCCTCGAGCTTGAGGGTGGCCAGGGCGTCCGCGCGGGTGGTGCCGTTCGTCAGGATGGCCAGGGGCAGGCCGGCCTCGCGGGCCAGCAGCGCGAAGCGGTAGCCGGAATAGACCATCAGCGAAGACCCGGCCACGAGCATCGCGTCGGCGGATTGCAATGCGGCCTGCGCGGCGAACACGCGTTCGCGCGGGACGTTCTCGCCGAAGAACACGACGTCGGGTTTCAGCAGGCCGTCGCACGCATCGCAGCGCGGCGCCTGGAAGTCGCGCGTGTCGATCGCATCGAGCTCCGCGTCGCCGTCGGGGGCGATCGCTGCGTCGTCGACCGCGTGCGACCAGTCGGGATTGCGTTCGACGAGTTGCGCCTGCACCGCGTCGCGCGAGGTGCGCGCGCCGCAGCCCAGGCAACGCACCGCATCGATGCGGCCATGCAGGTCGAGGACATCGCGCGTGCCGGCGCGCTGGTGCAGGCCGTCGACGTTCTGCGTGACCAGCATCGTCGTGCGCCCGCATGCTTCGAGGTCCGCGAGTGCGCGATGCGCCGCGTTGGGTTGCGCGCGCGCCACCATCGGCCAGCCCGCGTGGCTGCGCGCCCAGTACCGCGCGCGCGTCGCCGGGTCCTGCACGAACGCCTGGTATGTCACCGGCGGCTTGCGCTTCCAGCCGCCGTCGCGATCGCGGTAATCGGGGATGCCGGACGCAGTGCTGCAGCCCGCGCCCGTCAGCACGAAGACGCGCGGATGGGCGTGCAACCAGTCGGCGAGGGCACGGGCGTCAGGCATCGACGGATTTCATCCCGGCCGCGGGATAGCGCGTGCCTGCGACGGCGTGCGTCGCCAGGACGTCTTCGATGCGTTGCAACGCAGCGGCGTCGAGCATGACGCGCGCGGCGGCCGCGTTCTCGTCCAGGCGTGCCACTTTGCGCGTGCCGGGGATCGGGACGATGTCGTCGCCCTGGTGCAGCAGCCACGCGAGCGCGAGTTGCGCGGGCGTGAGGTTGCGCGCCCGCGCAAGCTCGGTCACGGCATCGACGAGGGCGCGGTTCTGCGCGGCGTTGTCGGTCTGGAAGCGCGGGTTCTGGCGACGCCAGTCGTTGTCGGCGAGCGTCGAGGCGTCCGGGATCGCGCCTGTGAGGAACCCGCGCCCCAGCGGGCTGTAGGCCACGAAGCCGATCCCGAGTTCGCGCAGCGTCGGCAGGATCTCCGCTTCCACATCGCGCGACCACAGCGAGTACTCGCTCTGCAACGCAGCGATCGGATGCACCGCGTGCGCGCGGCGGATCGTCGCGGCCGAGGCTTCCGACAAGCCGAGGTAACGCACCTTGCCGGCTTCGACGAGGCGCGCCATGGCACCGACGGTGTCTTCGATCGGCACCGTGCGATCGACGCGATGCTGGTAGTACAGGTCGATGTGCGAGACGCCCAGGCGCTTGAGGCTGGCATCGCAGGCCTGCATGACGTACTCCGGGCTGCCGTCGATGCGCAGCATCGCGCCGTCCTCGCCGCGCACGTTGCCGAACTTGGTGGCCAGCGTCACGTCGTCGCGGCGGTCCTTCAGCACCTTCGACAACAAGCGTTCGTTTTCGCCGACGCCGTACATGTCGGCCGTGTCGAGGAAATCCACGCCGATGTCGAGCGCGTGGTGCAGGGTGGCGAGGTTGGTCGCTTCCTCGCTCGGGCCGTAGAAATCCGACATGCCCATGCAGCCCAGCCCGAGGGCCGACACGGTGAGGCCCTGGCCGAGTGTGCGTCGGGGGAAATCGTGGTGCGCCATGTCGGTGGCTCCGGACGGGGGAGGGCGCGATTGTCGCGCGCGGCCGCGCAGCGTGCGTGAGCGAAACGTTGCAGCGCGCATGGGTATGATCGCCGCACGTCCCCGCAGGCCACGACCATGATCAAGCTCCTCGGGATTTCCGGCAGCCTGCGGCAGGGCTCGTTCAACACCGCGCTGCTGCGCGCGGCGCAGCGCCTGGCGATTCCCGGCGTCACGCTCGACCTGGCCACGCTGCACGGCATCCCGCTGTACGACGGGGACGTGGAAGCGCGCGAGGGCCTGCCCGCCGCGGTGGAAGCGCTGAAGGCGCGCGTGGTCGCGGCCGACGGCCTGCTGCTCGCCACGCCCGAATACAACAACGGCATCCCCGGCGTGTTCAAGAACGGGATCGACTGGCTCTCGCGTCCCGCGGACGATATCCCGCGCGTGTTCGGCGACCGGCCGGTCGCGGTGATGGGCGCATCCCCGGGCGGCTTCGGCACCATCCTGTCCCAGAACGCCTGGTTGCCGGTGCTGCGCACGATGCGCGCGCGGCAATGGATGGGCGGGCGGCTGATGGTGTCGCGCGCGACGTCGGTGATGGGCGCCGATGGCGAGATCGCGGACGAGAAGACGCTCGCGCAACTGGATGCGTTCGTGCGCGGGTTCGCGGCGTTCGTCGCGGCGCAGTCCGACCGGTCGGCGTCCGCATGAGTCCACGCGGTCGCACGTCGCTGCTGCGCACGCGCGGCGAACACGACAGCGGCAAGGTCGGCATGGTCGAGTTGTTCTTCGACCTGGTGTTCGTGTTCGCGGTCACCCAGTTGTCGCACACGTTGCTTGCGCACCTCACGCCGAAGGGCCTGGCGGAAGTGCTCCTGCTGCTGCTCGGCACGTGGTGGATCTGGATCAACACCTCGTGGGTGACCAACTGGCTCGATCCCGAACGCATTCCCGTGCGCATCGCGTTGCTGGCGCTGATGCTGGCGGGCGTGTGGGTGTCGGTGGCGATCCCGAAAGCGTTCGATTCGCGCGGGCTGCTGTTCGGCGCGGCCTACGCGGCGATGCAGCTCGGGCGCACGCTGTTCTTCCTGTGGGCGGTGCGGCGCGAAGCGGTGCACATGCGGCGCAATTTCCAGCGCATCCTCGTCTGGTTGGCGATGGCATCGGTGTGCTGGATCGCGGGCGGCGTGGCCACGCACGATGCGCGCTTCGCCTGGTGGGCGCTGGCGCTGTCGATCGAAACGATCGCGCCGATCGCGTTCTACTGGGTGCCGGGCCTGGGGCGGTCGACCATCGAGGACTGGAACGTGGAAGGCGCGCACATGGCCGAGCGCTGCGCGCTGTTCGTGATCATCGCGCTCGGCGAATCGTTGCTGGTGACGGGCGCGACGTTCGCCAACCTGGAATGGAACCCCGACGTGCTCGCGGCCTTCGCCTGCGCGTTGCTCAGCACCATCTTGCTGTGGTGGATCTATTTCGACACCGGCGCGCGGCGTGCGACGCAACGCATTGAACGCGCGCGCGATCCCGGGCGCGAAGCGCGCTCGGCCTACACCTATGCGCACTTCGTGCTGGTGGCCGGCATCCTGCTGTGCGCGGTGGGCGACGAGATCGTGCTCGCGCATCCGCGCCACGCCACGCCGATGGGCCTGGCGATCCTGCTCGGCGGTCCGCTGTGCTACCTGGTGGGCACGGCCACGTTCAAGTGGATCACCAACGACCGGCGCGGGCCGCCCTTGTCGCACCTCGTGGGCCTGGCTTTGCTGCTGGCGCTGGTCTGGCCGACGTGGCGCGGGATGCTGGCGCCGCTGTGGCTCGCGGTCGCCACCACCGGCGCGCTGGCGGTGGTCGCGGTGTGGGAGTCGCTGGCGATCCGGCACGGCGTGGTGCCGGAGGAAATCCTCACCGAAGGGTAGGGCGCTTCGCAGGCAGTTGAGTCCGGCGCGCAGGCTTGGCAGGATGCGCGCTGCCTTGAAGGGGAACGACCGATGCGCGTGCGTGGATGGCCGGTGCTGGCCTGCCTGGTGGTGCTCTCCGCGTGCGCGACGCACGATCGCGGCTGGACCGGCGACAAGGCGATGCCCTTCGATACCGCGCAGGCGCAGTGCGATGCGCAGACGCGCACGCTGCCCGCGGGCAAGGAACGCGAAGCCGCGTTCGACGCCTGCATGAAGGATCACGGCTGGCGCCGACCCTGAACACCCGTGCAGGTGCCTGAACCGCGCACGGGCAAAAACACCCCCGCAAGCGGCGAAACCACGCGTCCTTACAACCTTTGAACAAGACGGCAACCCTCCCGTCACGAACGATCCCGTATTCCTCCCGCACCCTTTCAACGCGGGCACCATGCCCGGACAGGAGTTCCACCATGCGTAACACCAAGACGACGATGGCGCTGATCACCGGCGCGCTGCTCACCCTGGGCCTGTCGGCGTGCCACAAGGCCGAAGACGCGAGCACCGCCGCTGCGACGGCGCCGGCTGCCACGGTCGCCGAGACGATGCCCGCCGAAACGATGCCGTCCGACACGATGGCGACGACCGCCACCGCCGCGACCGAAGCGGGCGTGACCGCCGAAGCCCCGGCCTCCGACATGAGCGGCACCGCGGGTTCGGAATCCGTGGGCGGCACCGTGACGGCGGAACCGCCGGCCGACACCAACCCGGCCGACAATTCGGCGCCGACGGGCAACAAGCCCGCCACGCAGTAATCCGCGCCAGCGTCATGCAATGAATCGAACGGCGGCCGCAAGGTCGCCGTTCTTTTTTTGCCTGGCATCCCCGAAAATATTTCGGACCCATGTCGATTCCGGCCCCGGTCGTTCGTCGCCTTCCATACCAATCACGAAGAAGGAGCACGACATGCGCGTCATGGTCATGGTCAAGGCCACCCCCAATTCCGAAGCCGGCACGCTGCCCAGCGAACAACTGCTGCGCGAGATGGGCCAGTTCAACGAAGACCTGGTGAAGGCCGGCGTGATGCTGGCCGGCGAAGGCCTGCAGCCTTCGTCGAAGGGCGTGCGCGTGCGGTTCTCCGGGCGCGATCGCACGGTCACGGACGGCCCGTTTGCGGAAACCAAGGAACTCGTCGCCGGTTTCTGGCTGTGGCAGGTGCGCTCGATGGAAGAGGCGGTGGAATGGGTGAAGCGTTGCCCGAACCCGATGCCGGGCGAAGACTCGGACATCGAGATCCGCCAGGTCTTCGAAGCGGAAGACTTCGGCGAAGCGCTGACGCCGGAACTGCGCGAACAGGAAGCCCTGCTGCGCGCGAAGCTCGGCTGATCCGCACCCCACGCCTTTCGAGGATTCCGCATGCAACTCGATTCCCGTCGCCGCTGGCTCGCCCTTGTCGTCCTGTGCCTGGGCGTGCTGATGATCGTGCTCGACACCACGGTCGTGAACGTGGCGCTGCCGTCCATCCGCGAAGACCTGCGCTTCGACGATGCGTCGCTGGTGTGGGTCGTCAACGCCTACCTGCTCACCTTCGGCGGCTTCCTGTTGCTCGGTGGCAGGCTCGGTGACCTCTACGGCCACCGGCGCTTGTTCCTCGCGGGCATCGTGGTGTTCACGCTGGCCTCGCTTGCGTGCGGCCTGTCGGGGTCGCAGACGATGCTGATCGCCGCGCGCGCGGTGCAGGGCATCGGCGGCGCGGTCGTCACCGCGGTCGCGCTGTCGCTGATCATGATGTTGTTCACCGAACCGGGCGAGCGCGCGAAGGCGATGGGCGTGTACGGCTTCGTGTGCGCGGGCGGCGGCAGCGTCGGCGTGTTGCTGGGCGGCGTGCTCACCAGTGCGCTCGACTGGCACTGGGTGTTCCTGGTGAACATCCCGATCGGCATCGCGGTGATCGCGTGGAGCCTGCGCCTGTTGCCGGGCGGGGCAGGGCATGCGGCCGGCGGGAAGCTCGATGTCGCCGGTGCGGTGACGGTGACGGTCGCGCTGATGCTGGCGGTGTACGCGATCGTCAATGGCAACGCTGCGGGCTGGACGTCCACGCAGACGCTCGGCCTGCTCGGTGCGGCCGTCGTGCTGCTGGTCCTGTTCCTCGCGATCGAAGCGCGCGTGCGCGAACCCCTGATGCCGCTGGGGATGTTCCGGCTGCGCAACGTGGCCACGGCGAATGTCGTCGGCGTGTTGTGGGCCGCCTCGATGTTCGCGTGGTTCTTCCTCTCGGCGCTCTACATGCAGGTGGTGCTGGGCTACGGGCCGATGCAGGTGGGCCTGGCGTTCCTGCCGGCCAACCTGATCATGGCGGCGTTCTCGCTGGGGCTGTCGGCGAAGATCGTCATGCGCTTCGGCATCCGCGCGCCGATGGGCATCGGGCTCGCGCTGGCCGCGGCGGGCCTGGCGTTGTTCGCGTTCGCGCCGGTGCAGGGCCAGTTCGTCGCGCACGTGCTGCCGGGGATGCTGCTGCTCGGCATCGGCGGGGGCCTGGCGTTCAACCCGGTGCTGCTCGCGGCGATGAGCGATGTGGAACCGTCGGATGCCGGGTTGGCGTCGGGGCTGGTCAACACGTCCTTCATGATGGGCGGCGCGCTCGGGCTGGCGGTGCTGGCCAGCGCGGCCGCGCATCGCACGAGCGCGGCGACGGCGAGCGGCATCGATCTGGTGACCGCCAGCCACCAGGGCTACCAACTGGCGTTCCTGCTGGGCGCGGTGGCGGCGCTGGCGGCGGGGGTGCTCGGGGCGACGGTGATCCGGTCGCGCGAGCACGGCACCGTTCGTCCCGACGCCCCCGACGGTTCCGCGGATCTCGCAGCCCCCTAGCGCGACGATTCGCCCAGTTCAGGACGAAAAGTCGTGCCGACCGTCGGGTTTTGTGATCTTCATCTTCCCTTAACGCCGCTCGTCGGGTAAATACAACCATCGGCCGGTCCTCGGGGGGAGGAGCGGCGATCGGTTCAGGGGGCAGACGGATGGGCAGGCAGGGAAGCGACAGGGCGGCCTACGGCCGGCTGTCGGGCCGCGCAGCACGCGGCTTCACGATGATCGAACTGATGGTTGCCGTCCTCGTGGCCGCGATCCTGATGGCCATGGCCGTGCCCAGCTTCCAGTCGACCATCAATTCCGGTCGCCTGGCCACCGCGGGCAACGAACTGCTGACGGGCCTGCAGGTCGCGCGCATGGAAGCCATCCGCTACAACGCGCGCACCGCCGTGTGCCTGAGCCTCAACGCGGACACGTCCACCCCGACGTGCGCCGCCGCCAACACCACGACCGCCACCGGTTGGATCGCATTCGTCGATGCCAACAAGAACGGCACGTACGAATCCGCGTCCGACCGCCTGCTGCGCCAGTCCACCGTCCCGCCGAAGGTGCTGCTGCTCGCCAGCCCGGCGGTGCCGGACAAAGTGCGCGTGACGTTCCGCGCCGATGGCTTTGCGCGCAACAAGGCCGAAACCACGTTGCTGATGGGCGCCATCGACATCTGCATGGTCACGCGCCGCCCGCTCGAAAACGTCCGCCGACTGAACATCCGCACCGGCTCGCGCATGGCGCTCGATCGCGTCAACGCCACCGGTGTCTGCAACGCGCCTTCGGATCCGACATGAACCATCATCCCGTCCCACGCTGCGTGCCTGTCCGCGCCCCCCGCGCGCAATCGGGCATGAGCCTCGTCGAAGTCCTCGTCGCCGTCGTCGTGCTGGCCTTCGGCCTGCTCGGGATCGCTGCGATGCAGATGACCTCGCTGCGGAGCAGCCAGAGCGCCCTCGAACGCAGCCAGGCCGTCGCCCAGAGCTACGCGATGTTCGATGCGATGCGCGCCAACCGCCAGGTGGCGCTGATCGGGCGGTACGACATCCCGATGACCTGCACCGCGCCGGACCCGGGCGACCTGGTGGCCAACGACCTGCGCCACTGGATCCAGTCGATGCAGCAGCCGCAGGTGCTCGGCCCGACCGCCTGCGGCTCGATCACCTGCAGCAGCACCACGTGCACGATCGTCGTGCAGTGGGACGACTCGCGCCGCAAGGGCGGCGATGCCGCGCAGAAAGTCACGACGAAGACGGTGCTCTGACCATGCGTACGCATTCCCGCCACGCCTTCAACGCCCGCCGTCGCTCGCAGGGCTTCACCCTCGTCGAACTGATGGTCGCGCTGGTCCTGGGCCTGATCGTCACGGGCGCGGCGCTGGCCATGTTCCTGACCAACCAGCGCGTCTACGCGACGACCGAAAGCCTGGGCCGCGTGCAGGAAAACGTGCGCACCGCGTACGAACTGATGGCGCGCGACATCCGCGAGACGGCCGGCAATCCCTGCGAATCCGACCTGCCCACCGTCAACGTGCTGAACAGCCCCGGCAGCAACTGGTGGAGCACGATGGACGGCGGCGTGCGCGGCTACGGCAGCACGACCGCGTTCGGCGACGAAGCCTTCGGCACCGCCGCCGGCGTTCGCCTCACCGGCACCGAAGCGATCGAACTGAAGTCCGCCGTCAACGACGGCGTGTCCGTGGTCTCGCACAACCCCTCGGCCGCCAGCTTCAAGCTCAGCACGATCGACCACGGCCTCAACGTCGGCGACATCGCGATCGTGTGCGACTTCGACCACGCCGCGATCCTGCAGCTCACCAACGCCTCCCCCGGCGTCAACGACACCGTGGTGCACAACACCGGCACCGGCACGCCCGGCAACTGCACCAAGGGCCTGGGCTTCAGCGCGCCGACGCTGTGCACCGCGCTGGGCACGCCGTACACGTACGGGCCGAACTCGATCATCGCGCGCATGAAGATGGAGCGCTGGTACATCGCGAACAACAACCGCGGTGGCCGCTCGCTGTTCCAGTCGCTGCTGGTGAACAACGCCGGCACGCTGTCGATCGCCAAGCAGGAAATCGCCGACAACGTCATCAACATGCAGGCGCAGTACCTGCTGGCGGGCGCCACGTCCTACGTCAGCCCCGCGTCGGTGACCACGGCGCAGTGGAACAGCGACAACGTCATCGCCGTGCGCATCATCCTCACGCTGCGCGAGCGCGCCACCGCCAGCCCCACGTCCGACGTCTTCGACCGCACCCTCGAACACACCGTGACCCTCCGGAACCGCGTGCCATGACCCGACGCCCGAATCCTGCCCCGAGCCTGCACGCCCAGCGCGGTGTCGCGCTGCTGGTGGTGCTGATCCTGCTGCTGGTGATGTCGCTGATGGCGGTGTTGTCGCTGCGCGGCACGCTGATGGAAGAACGCGCCAGCGCGAACATGATGGATCGCAGCCTCAGCTTCCAGGCCGCCGAGGCCGCGCTGCGCCAGGGCGAATCGCTCGCCGCCAGCAAGCCCGCGCTGCCCACCAGCGGTTGCAGCGCCGGCCTGTGCGCGATCCCCGCGCCGACCGACACGCCGCGCTGGAAGGATCCCACCGTGTGGGCGGGCGCGCGTTCGCTCAGCGTCTCGCTCGGCACGGTCACCGCGACGCCGCAGTACATCGTCGAGCTGATCGCCGACAACGTGCCGCCGCGCGGTTCGTGCACCACCGAAGAAAACGTTTCGCCGGAAGCCACGTGTTCCGGCAGCGAACGCCGTTACCGCATCACCGCGCGCAGCCAGGCCGCCGGCCGCGCCGTCGTGATGCTCCAGTCCAATTACGCAGTGCCCTGATCGGGAAAACGGACATGACCGCTCGCCTCCATCGCCTCCGCCGCACGCCGCGCCTGCTCGCGCCCGCGCTCGCGTTCCTCGCGACGCTCATCTCGCTGCCGGGCGCCGCGGTCAACGTGCCGGACGTGCCGTTGCAGTCGGGCGCGGCGTATCCGCCGGCCAACATCCGTTTCATCCTCGACGACTCGGGGTCGATGGAGTGGGACTTCATGCCGGGCGCGAGCAGCGCCAGCGAAGTGCCGGCAACGAGCCCGGTGAACATCGCGCTCAACGCCTATCCGCGCAACACGCTGTACTACAACCCGTCGATCACCTACCAGCCGTGGATCAAGGCGGACAACACGCGCTACACCACGGGCTTGTCCTACGGCAGCGCGTGGAGCCACGACAGCCTGCTGAGCGGTGCGATCGACCTGGGCAGCGGTGATCGCACGTTCTACGCGCCGAAGGATGGCGCGACGGACATGGCGGCCACTGCCTCGTACTACCGCTACCAGATCCAGGCGGGCGGCACGAGCATCATCCGCTCCGAGTACGACGCGATCGCGGCCAACTGGACCACGGCCCCGGGCTTGCCGGGCGCGCAGTCGGCGAGCAGCGGCAACATGTCGCAGGTGTTCAACTTCGTGCTGCCGGCCAACGTCACGCAGCTCGAAATCACGTTGTCCGGCAACAACCCCTCCGGCGCCGGCGCCGACCTGTACGTGCGCCGCGGCAACACGCCGTCCACCGGCAACAACGACTGCTCCAGCACCAGCGGCAGCAACAACGAAAACTGCACCATCAACAATCCGACCACGGGTACCTGGTACGTCGGCATCAACCGTGCGTCCGACTACGCCAACGTGACGTTGAACGTGCGCTGGAGCACCACCAACCGTTGCGGCGGCGGCGGCACCGCGGGCACGAACGACTGGGTGAACTGCACCACGGCCACGCCGCAGTACCGCGACCTGTCCAACGCCCTCGTCAGCCGCACGCTCGCCGCCGAACTGACCAACTACGCGACGTGGTACTCGTACCACCGCACGCGCATCAAGACCGCCAAGGCCGGCGCGAGCGAAGCCTTCAGCCGCCTGAGCAGCAACATCCGCGTCGGTTACGACTCCATCTGGAACCGCAACCCGTACGACATCCCGGTCGGCACCAACAACGGCACGTTCACCGGCACCAACCGCACCAACTGGTTCCAGCACCTGCACGATGCCAACGGCAATGACGGCACGCCGCTCAAGGGCGCGCTGCAGCGCGCGGGCCTGTACTTCAGCGATGCGTCGGCCACCGGCCCGTGGGGCCCGGAAACCGGCACCGCGCAGCTCAGCTGCCGCCAGAACTTCGCGATCCTCACCACCGACGGTTACTGGAACGACAACGCGGGCTACAGCAGCCCGGTGGGCGACACCGACGCCGCCTCGGGCCCGACGATCACCGATTCGGATTCGCCGCCGCACACGTTCACGTACAACCCGGTCAAGCCGTACATCGACAACTTCGCCGGCGGCACCAACACGCGCGGCAACACGCTGGCCGACGTGGCGATGCAGTACTGGAAGACCGACCTGCGCACGGGCCTGGACAACAACGTGCCGAAGACCGACGCGGACCCCGCGTTCTGGCAGCACATGGTCACGTTCGGCGTGTCGATCGGCCTGAAGGGCCGCCTGGATCCCGCAGCGGGCGACCTGGTGTCGATCACCAACGGCAGCAAGCGCTGGGGCGATCCGACCGACGCCGAGGACGCCGACCGCATCGACGACCTGTGGCACGCCTCGGTCAACGGACGTGGCAACTTCGTCACCGCCGGCGATCCGACGGAATTCGCGCAAGGCCTGGCCGATGCGCTGGCCACGGTCGCCTCGCGCCTGGGTTCGGCGTCCAACGTCGTGTCCAGCACCGCGCAGTTCACCGCGCAGACCAAGATCTTCCAGGCGACCTACACCTCGCAGCAGTGGACCGGCCAGCTGTCCGCCTACGACGCCACCGAAGCCGGCGTGTCCGCGAATCCCGCATGGCGCGCCGCCGGGCAGATCACCGCCGTGGGCCGAAAGGTGTTCACCTGGAACGGTTCCAGCGGCGTGAACTTCCCGACCGCCACGCAGACCGCCGCGCTCGCGCGCACCGGCGGCCTGGCCCCGGTGACGGGCGTGGACAACGCGAACTACATCAAGGGCACCACGTCGCTGGAACGTCGCTTCGGCGGCGAACTGCGCAACCGCAGCTCGCTGCTCGGCGATATCGTCAACTCCTCGCCCGCGTATTCGTCCGACACCAGCACGCTCTACGTCGGCGCCAACGACGGCATGCTGCACGCCTTCGACGCCACGACCGGCGCCGAACGCTTCGCCTACGTGCCGGGTGGCATCGACTTCACCAACCTGGCCACGCTGAGCGATCCGCAGTACGTGCATCGCTACTTCGTGGACGGCCCGGTGGTCGTGTCGTCCTTCGCCCAGACGCCGGGCAAGAACTACCTGGTCGGCGCGCTCGGCCGCGGCGGCAAGGGCCTGTTCGGCCTCGACGTGACCACGCCGGGTTCGTTCGCCGCGTCCAACGCGCTGTGGGAACTCAACGACGCCGGCGGCGACATGGGCATGGTGGTCGGCGAACCGCTGGTCGTCACGCTCAACGACGCCGCCAACACCAAGGCGGTGGTCGTCAGCAACGGCTTCAACAGCACCAACGGCCACTCGGTGCTGTTCCTGATCAACATCGCCACCGGCGCGGTCATCAAGAAGTTCGACACCGGCGTGGGCGGCGACAACGGCATGTCCGCGCCGCTGGGCCTGGACGTGGATCGCAGCGGCACGCTCGATTACATCTACGCCGGCGACCGCAAGGGCAACCTGTGGAAGTTCGACGTGACCGGCAACACGGCCTCGTCCTGGAACATCGCCTTCACCGGCCAGCCGCTCTACACCACGCGCACGGGCCAGGCGATCACCGGCGGACTCGCGTTCGGCCGCAACCCGGCCGACGGCCGCGGGTACATCTTCTTCGGCACCGGCAGCTTCGTGACCCAGGCCGACGTCAACGATGCGACCGTGCAGTCGATGTACGCAATCATCGACACCGGCGTACGCGTGCGCGAAAGCGACCTGCAGCAGCGCAACATCGCGGTGGTCGGCCAGGACGCGAACAGCAACCCGGTGCGCGGCTTCGACAACGCCGCGCTGCTGGATCCGGCCAAGCTGGGCTGGTACATGGACCTCAACACCCCGGCCACCGGCGAGCGCGTGATCACGCGGCCTTCGGTGCGCGGCGGCTCGTTGCAGTTCAGCAGCATCATCCCGCCCGCGGGCAGCACGTGCGAAGCCGGCGGCAGGGGCTACATCAATGCGCTGGATGCCTTCAATGGCACGAGCTTCGGCATCCCCTACCTCGACATCAACGGCGACGGGATGTTCGACAACTACGACAACCTCGGCGGCTCCTCGTCGACGCCGGGCCAGATCCTCGGCTCGTACGATCCGGGCGCGGGCATGCTGACCGGCGTGACCGTGGTGTCGGGCACCAACGGGTCCAGCACCGTGTTCGCCGGCGGCAACGGCGAGACCGTGGTGCACCTGGGCATGAAGAACATGGGTGGGTTCTCCCACCGCGTGATGTGGCACGAAATCCTGCAGGACTGATCCCGATGCAAGCACCCAAATACAATCCGCGTCGCCACACCCAGGCCGGCTTCACGCTGCTCGAGCTGATCATCGTGGTGCTGGTGGTGACCATCCTCGCGGCGCTCGCGATGTCCGGCTACGGCTACGCGATGATCAAGACGCGGCGCGCGGCGGCCGAAGGCTGCCTCGTGGAATCGGCGCAGATCATGGAGCGGTTCTACACCGTCAACATGACCTACACCGGCGCGGTGCTGCCGAACCCGCAGTGCTCGGCGGACGTCAGCGCGTACTACACGGTGGGCTACGCGGCCAGCGAGCCCACCGCCACGACGTACAAGTTCCAGGCGGTGCCCAAGGGCCCGCAGGCGAAGGACAGCTGCGGCACGCTCACGCTGGACCACCTGGCGAACAAGCAGCCGGTCCCGAACTGCTGGTGACGTAGACTCGCGCCCCATGGCGCACACCGATCCGGAAGGCCACGTCCGCCGCACCATCGAAGCGGTGTGGCGCATCGAATCCACCAGGCTCATCGCGGGCCTGGCCCGCATGGTGCGCGACGTGGGCCTGGCCGAGGAACTCGCGCAGGACGCCTTCCTCGCCGCGCTCGAACACTGGACGCGCGACGGCGTGCCCGACAAGCCCGGCGCGTGGCTGATGGCCACCGCCAAGCGCCGCGCCATCGACCGCATGCGGCAACACCAGTTGCATGCGCGCAAACAGGTCGACGTGGACCACGACGACGACTGGAAACCCGCGCTCGCCGGCGCCGATCCCGAGGAAGCCGCGGACGATCGCATCGGCGACGACGTGCTGCGCCTGGTGTTCACCGCGTGCCACCCGGTGTTGTCGGTGGATGCGCAGGTCGCGCTCACGCTGCGGCTGCTCGGCGGCCTGACGACGGAAGAAATCGCGCGCGCCTGCCTCGTGCCGGAACCGACGATCGCGCAACGCATCGTGCGCGCCAAGCGCACGCTGTCGGAAGCGCATGTTCCATTCGAAGTGCCGGGCCGCGATGCGCTGCCCGAGCGTTTGGCCGCCGTGCTCAACGTCGTCTACCTGATCTTCAACGAAGGCTATGCCGCCACCAGTGGCGAACACTGGACGCGTCCGGCGATGTGCGACGAAGCGCTGCGCCTCGGCCGCATCCTCGCCGCGCTCGCGCCGAACGAAGCCGAGGTGCACGGCCTGGTCGCGCTGATGGAGATCCAGGCCTCGCGCCTGGCCGCGCGCATCGCGCACGACGGCACGCCGATCCTGCTGCTCGACCAGGAACGCGGCCGCTGGGATCGCCTGTACATCGGGCGCGGGCTGGCCTCGTTGCAGCGCGCGGAACGCCTGGGCGGACAGGGCCCGTATGCGCTGCAGGCCGCGATCGCCGCGTGCCATGCGCGCGCGCCCACCGCCGAAGACACCGACTGGCGTCGCATCGCGGCGCTGTACGACGTGCACGCCCAGCGCTTTCCCTCGCCGGTGGTGGAACTCAATCGCGCGGTGGCGTTCGCGATGGCGTTCGGGCCGCAGGCGGGCCTCGATGTCGTCGATGCGCTGGTCGACGTGCCCGCGTTGCGCGACTACCACCTGTTGCCGAGCGTGCGCGGCGACCTGCTGGCGAAACTCGGGCGCACCGATGAAGCGCGCGGCGAATTCACGCGGGCCGCCGCACTGGCGCGCAACGCCCGCGAAGCCGCGCTGTTGCGACGCCGCGCAGACGCCCTGTCCTGAGGCGTCCACCGCGCCATCGCATCCGGTGCGCGATGCTGCGCCCATGCCCATCGATCGCAACGACCCCGCCGCGCGCGGCACCCGGAGCCGCGGCCCCTGCCATCTCTACGTGCTGCCGTGCGCGGGCGAAGACCTGCTGAAGGTCGGGTTCTCGCGCGATCCGCTGTCGCGCATGCAGCAGCTCCATTCGCGCTGGTTCGAATTCTTCGACCTCGATCGCGCGTTGTCCGTCGAGACCGAATCCGTGCCCGACGCACGCAAGCTCGAACTCCAGCAACGCCGCCTGCTGGAAGCGCACAACGCGCCCGCGCCGCTCACCGTGCGCGAGGACGCGGGCGGCAAGCGCGAGTGGTTTCGCGGCGCGTACGAGTCGCTGGCCGGGACGGCGCTCGCCCTGCGCGACGCCGGCCACGTGGTGCATGCGCCGCTGCGCGGCTGGTTGCGCCATGCGCTGGAACAACGCGCGGACCTGCTGTTCTCGTGGACGACCGCGATGCTCGACCTCGATGCGCTGGCCGAGGCGGACCGCTGGGTCGCGCCTCCCACGCATCGCACCGTGCGCGATGGGCTCGATGCGTACGACGCACTGGGGATCGACCTGGCCCCGTGGCTGCCGCCCCCGGTGCTCGCCTGGTATGTCCGCCTGCGTTGACGCGCACCCAACGCGCCATGGCGCGCCGTTTTCGGACATGATCGCGCCATGCCCGACGCGCCCTTCGACCTGATGCCGTTCGCCGTGCCGCCCGCGCAGCAGGCGGCCATCGCGACGGCCTATGCCACGCCGCCGCGCGCGTACCACTGCCTCGCGCACGTGGGCGAAGTCCTGAAGCATTTCGTCGACGTGTCGACCGGGCCGGGATGGACGCAGCCGGAAGAAGTCGCGGCGGCGATCCTCTACCACGACGCGATCTACATCGCGGGTGCGAAGGACAACGAAGCGCGATCGGCCGACCTGGCGCGCGCGCAGTTCGCGCAATGGCCGCGCGACGGCCTGGACCTGGATCGCGTCGCGGCCCTGATCGACATGACCGCGCGGCACGGCACCTGGTCGCCCGCGGATTTCCCGGGAGCGGGGCGCGATGCGGACACGCGCCTGTTCCTCGACTGCGACATGGCGATCCTCGGTGCGCCGCCCGAGGTGTTCGATGCGTACGACCGCGGCATCGCGGCGGAGTATCGCGGCGTGGTGCCGGGATGGCTGTTCACCATCAACCGCAAGCGGTTCCTGAAAGGCTTGCTCGCGCGCGAGCGCATCTACGTCAGCGAATACTTCCACGAGCGCCTGGATGCGCAGGCACGCAGCAACCTGCGCCGGGCGATCACGACGAAGCGGTGATCACTCCGCGTCGTCCACCGGCGCCGTGGCCTCCGCCAGATCACCCAGCGCCACCGCGCGATTGTGGTCGCCCTTCGCATCGAACTGCGCGGGAAGGTAGAACGCAGCGGCGGCGTGCACCCAGGCGAGGAGGCGTTGCGCGGAGGCGGCGACGCGCGGGTCCGCATCGGCCGCGCGTTTGCGCAGCGTTGCGATCTGCAACTGGCGCAGGGATTCGTTGAGGGGCAACGGCGGTTGTTCGAGGCCTTCCACGAAACGCCGGCCGAAACGTTCGCGCCAGGCGTCGAAGCGGCGCGCGTAGCGGCGTTCGTCGGCGGCGAGTTTGTCGTCCTGGCTGCGCAGGCGCGCGACGTCGGAGGACTTCTCCAAGGCATCGACGTTGGTCCGCAGCGCAGCCACATCGCGCAATCCCTCGAAGTCGCGCACGCATTGCGCCTGCAGCCGCCAACGTTCGAGCGCATCGAAGCCCGCATCCGCCGCCGTCGTGCACGCCGAGAACCGCTGTTCGATGAAGGCCGCATCGCGCGGCATCCGCCCACTGCGCATCGCCTGCAGGTCGAACCACGCCAGCGCATCGGCGAACGCTTCGACCGGCGGCCAGCCATGCCCGCCGGGAGACACGTCGAGGCGATGGGGCGTGCCGACGCCGGCGAGCGCTGCATCGAGCGCGAACATCTCGCGATGGTTGAAATCCGACATCCCGGTGAAGCCCTGGAACGCGGGCGCATTGCGCGTGAGCGGTGGCAGTTCCGGCGGACGCCCGCCCGCGCTGCCCAGCAATCCCGCGACGTGCAGCTTCGGCGCCACCACCCACAAGGTCTTCGCCGTCCCCGACATGCCCGCGAGATACACGCGCCGCGCATCGTGCGGATAGCGCGCCGATTCCTTCCACAGCGCGTCCAGCGCACGCAGCGTCACCGCTTCGTCCGTGTCGCTGCGGCTCTGCCACGAGCTCATCACGATCCAGCCGCGCGCACGCGCTGCTTCGATGACGAAATCGCGCGTGGCCACCGCGCGGCCACGCGGATCCAGCACGATCAGCAGCGGCGCATTCGCGCCCGCATCCTTCGGCACGAACAGCGCGTACTGCTGGGCCGGATCCGCCGCCGTGGCGATCCGCGCCTCCACGCGTTCCGGTCCGGCCGCATGGGCCGTCAGCGCGAAGGCGAGCGAAAAGAAGGCGAGGGCAGGCCGGTTCCACATGCGCTGCAGCCTGCCGCCCTGGCCGCGCCCGGCGCCAGTGCGGAAGGTTCACGCGGCGCCCACGGCCGCTCCCCGACGCTGGCGCCACCACAGGGGATTGCATCGCATGAACAGGAAGCTCCGCCGTCGCCTCCGCGTCATCGCCGCCCGCGCCACGCTGTGCGCCGCGATGATGGCCGCCCTCGGATTCACGGGCTATCGCAACGCCGCGCCCGCCGCCGATACGCAGGTCGCCGGCCTCTCGCCCTGAAAAATGAAAAGGCCCCTTTCGGGGCCTAGTGCAGGTTCGCGAGTCCTGCCGCGTGCCGGGCACGCTGGCGGCATGGTCAAAAAACGCCCCGGGAGGGATTCGAACCCCCGACCTTTAAGATGCGACTCGAAATGCTCTGTCCGCTGAGCTACCGAGGCAAACACCGCGACGGGAAATTAGCAGAACACCACGCCGGGGGTTGCACTCGGGAAAGAACCGTGGAAACTACGCCCGCGACTCGAAATGCAGCGCCGAAAGGCGTTGAGCTACACGAAAAGGCCAGTCTTCGGACTGGCCTTTTTTTCTGCGCGAAATCTCTGGTGCCGGCGGCTGGTCGACCGGCCCGACCGGTGGCGATGACTTGCGGCAGGGATGACCCGGGCGCGCCCCGTGTGGCATCGTCGCGCGCTCAGCCGAGGATCCCCGAATGCCGCACCGCGCTTCCCGTTCCGCGCTCGCCGCGCTTGCCCTGGTCGCCGCGTCCGCCGCGGTCGCCGCCCCGGCCGACACCAAGCAGCCACCGCTGACCCCCACCACGCTCCAGACCGGCCTGCCGCGCGCGCCGGAACAGGAAGCCGTGGTGTTCGAGAAAGCCGACCTCGCGTTCAAGGTGGAACCGGCGAAGAAGCGCATCACGGGCGATGCGACGCTGACGTTCCGCGCGCTGCATCCGGTCAATGCGCTCGTCGTGGATTTCGATCGCAACTTCCATGTCGCGTCCGTCGAAGTCGACGGCAAGGCCGTGCCCGCGGGGCAGTGGAAGAACCCCGAAGGCCGCATGACGATCCCGCTCGCCGCACCCCTGGCCGAAGGCGGCCGCGCGACGCTGCGCATCCGCTACGACGGCCAGCCGCACATCGCCGAACGCGCGCCGTGGGACGGCGGCTTCGTGTGGGCGAAGGCGCCGACGGGCGAACCGTGGATCGCCAGCGCCGTGCAGGGCAACGGCTGCGACCTGTTCTGGCCGTGCATCGACCACCCGATGGCCGAACCGGAGGAAGTCACGCAGCACGTCACCGTGCCCGCGCCGCTGGTGTCGGCCGGCAACGGCGTGCTGCTGGGCATGGACGAGAAGGACGGCTGGCGCACGTACCACTGGAAGACGCGCAACCCGGACACCTACGCGATCTCGCTCAACATCGGCCCGTACCAGGTGCTGCAGGCCGACTACAAGTCGCGCTTCGGCAACACGATCCCGCTGCGGTTCTATTACCTCAGGGATCGCGAGGCGAAGGCGAAGGGCCTGTTCGCGGAATTCGCGCCGATGCTCGACTTCTTCGAAGAGATGATCGGCCCGTATCCCTTCGGCGACGAGAAGATGGGCGTGGTGGAAACGCCGCACCTGGGCATGGAACACCAGACCATCAACGCGTACGGCAACGAGTACAAGAAGAGCGAGTACGGCTACGACTGGCTGCTGGAGCACGAGTTCGCGCACGAGTGGTTCGGCAACCAGGTCACCAACAAGGACTGGGACGACATGTGGCTGCACGAGGGCTTCGGCACCTACATGCAACCGCTGTACATGCAGTGGCTGCGCGGCGACATGGCGTACTACGCCAACCTGATGAAGCAGCGCGCCACGCTGGCCAACCAGCATCCGATCGTCGCCGGCCGCCCCATGCTGGAAGAGGACGTGTACAGCGACGACAAGGGCCCGGGCCACGACATCTATTACAAGGCGTCGTTCCTGCTGCATTCGCTGCGCGCGCTGATCGGCGACAAGGCGTTCTTCGACGCCACGCGCCTGCTCGTGTACGGCCGCACCGATCCCAAACCGGGCAACTTCCAGCCGCGCTACGCGGACACGAAGGACTTCATCGCCGCGGTGAAGCAGGTGACGGGCCGCGACTACCAGTGGTTCTTCGACGTGTACCTGTACCAGCCGAAGTTGCCGGACCTGCAGGCCACGCGCGAAGGCGACACGCTGGAGCTGCGCTGGCAGGTGCCGGGCGACAAGCCGTTCCCGATGCCGGTGGACGTGCGTGTCGGCGACCGCGTGCATCGCCTGGAAATGCGCGACGGCACGGGCAGCGTGCACATCGGCGAGCACGAGTCGTACACGCTGGATCCGCAGTCCAAGCTCCTCCGCCAGCTGGATTTCATCGACGAGTTCCAGCGCGACAAGACGGATCGCGAGAAGGCCGAAGCGAAGAGCAAGGCCGCCGCTGGCTGACGCCGCGTCGTCCCCGCGAAGGCGGGGACACCCAGTGAGGGCGCTCCGCCACGTCCCATCGCATGTCTCTTTTCCGCTGCCACAGCGAAAAAGAGACACGCGACGTGCCGCGTCGGACCTCGTCGCGGTCTGGTTTTCGCCAACACGTCGTAGTAGTTCCAGCACCGCATCTGATGGCCGCTGGCGAACACACCTTCTCCGGAGGGAGGCGCTCGCCCACCTCGAGCCCTCGCATCTGAAATGCCTCACTGCTCTCTGGCAAGCGATGCGCCAGTCCAAGTCTGTGCCTCGCACACATTAGGCAGGAGAGCTGGTGCTTCGGGCTCTTGTCTCGAAAGCAGTGATTGGGTTGCGCGTGCGTCACACGCACGCCAGCGACTCAAATTGAGGTCGGCCCTTTGATCGAAAAGGCGCGCAAGGTTATGCCCCAGCCCGTGGTGGGGTGAGAATTTTCGCCGCCACGTCGGCGAGAAATTCTTACCCCGCCGCGGGTTCGGGCGACGCGGTCTTCACCCCAGGCGGGCTTCTGCAGCGCCCCATGGATTCCTGTTTTCGCAGGATCGGCGAGCCATCAGTGCAGCGCGTCCAACCGCGCAAGCAACAACGCCGGATCCACCGGCTTCACCAGGTGCGCATCGAAGCCGCACTGCGCGCTGCGCTGGCGGTCCGCATCCTGGCCCCAGCCCGTCGTCGCCATGATCGCGATGTGGTCGCCGCCCGGCATCGAGCGGATGCGCTGGCAGGTTTCGAAGCCATCCAGGACCGGCATGCCCAAGTCCAATAGCACCACGTCCGGACGACGTTCCGCGATCGCTTCCAGGCACGCGCGTCCGTCGTAGACCGTGCGCACGTCGTGCCCGCGCATCTGCAGGAACAGCGCCATCGAATCGGCGCTCTCGTGGTTGTCGTCCGCGATCACGATCGACATCGCCTCCGGCGCGCGCACGATCGGCCAATCGCCTGCGCTTGTCTCCTGCACCTTCGAGGCGACCAGCGGCAGGCGCACGACGAAATCGCTGCCCTGGCCCACGCCGTCGCTGCGCGCTTCCACCGTCCCGCCGTGCTGTTCCACCAGGCTGCGCACGAGCGTCAGGCCGATGCCGAGGCCGCCCTGCGAATGCGCGCGCCCATGCTCGCTCTGCGTGAACATGTCGAAGACCTGCGTCAGCATGTCCTGCGGCAGGCCGATGCCGTTGTCGCGCACCAGCACTTCGGCCACGCCGCCGTCGCGCGTGGCGCGCAGCGTGATCTCGCCGCCGGACGGCGTGTACTTCGCCGCGTTGTTGAGCAGGTTGGTGAACACCTGCGCCAGGCGCATCGGGTCGGCGTCCAGCGGCAGCGGTTCTGCCGTGAGGTCGAAATGGAAATGGTGGCCGGCCTGTTCGATCAGCGGGCGGCTGGTTTCCACCGCGCCTTCGAGCACTTCGCGCAGCGTGACGCGCTGGCGGCGCAGTTCGATCTCGCCGCGCGTGATGCGCGAGACCTCCATCAGGTCATCGACCAGGCGCACCATGTTCGCGACCTGGCGTTCCATCATCCCGTGCAGCTTGCGCATCTGCGCGTCGTCGCCTTCGCGCGCGCGCAGGATGTGCAGGCAGTTGCGCAGCGGGGCGAGGGGATTGCGCAACTCGTGCGCGAGCGTGGCGAGGAATTCGTCCTTGCGCTGGTCGGCGGCGCGCAGGTCTTCGAGCGCCTGGCGGCGTTCGATCAGGTCCGCGGCCTGGCGGGCCAGGATGTCGAGCAGGCGCAGGTCGCGCTCGGCGGGCGCGTGCGGCGTCGACCAGTGCGTGGACAACATGCCGACCACCTGGCCATCGCGCGCGAACAGCGGCGTGCTCTGCACGGCGGCGATCCCGGTGTGCCGGTAGCGTTCGAGGTCGGCGGAGCCGTCCATCTCCGCGCAGGCGACCACGTCGGGCACGATGTTGCGATGGCCCAGGCGCAGCGACGCCGCGCTGCAACTCTGCGATTGCGGGCCCGCGTCGATCCAGTGCCAGGGGCGCGCGGCGTCTTCGTCGAAGCCGCGCGCGGACAGCAATTCGAGCTGGCCGCCGTCGCCGCGCTCGGGATGCAGGCGCTGCAGCACCGCGAACTGCGAATCCATGATCGCCATCGCCGCCGCCACGATGCGGTCGTACAGCTGCTGCTGGTCGTCTTCGTGCACGAGCTCGGCGCTGATGCTTTGCAACAACGTGGCATCGGCGAGTTGGTCTTCCAGGCGCGCTTCGCTCTGGCGCACGGCGGCTTCGGCGCGGGCGCGTTCGATCGCGGCCCACGTGCGCTCGGCGGTCTCCTCGATCAGCGCGATCTCGTCGCCCGTCCACAGGCGCGGCGTGGCCTGGTGCACGCTGAGCACGGCCGCCATGCGGCTGTCCTTCACCAGCGGCACGGTGACGTGCGCGCGCACCTGCACGCGCGCGTATTCGGCGAGTTCGTCGACGCCCAGCGTGCTCGCCACGTGCGCATCGTCCAGCACCACCGTGCGGCCGTCGCGCAGGCGATGGGCGAGGTCTTCGCCGAAATTGACGAGGCGATAGTCGCCGACGATGGACGGCATGCCCGCGCGCACGTGGTCGACGGTGACATGCACCGTGTCGCCGTCTTCCTGCACTTCACCGTACATCGCGCGATCGGCGCGCAGGTGCTCGCACAGGGTGGAGGCCGCCGCGCGCTGGATGGCTTCGGGATCGGCGAGCGTGCGCAAGGCGTCGCTCAGCACCACGCGATACGCCGCGCGCGCCGCCGAACGCCGCAACAACGCTTCGGCGCGCTTGCGCTCGGTGATGTCCAGCGCCATCGCCACGACGAAGCGGCGACCGTCGCGCAGCTTCCCGGGCGAGGACGCACTCAGGCTCCACGTGCGCGGCTGCCCGCCGCGGGTGACGATCTCCACGTCGGTCTGCAGCATCGCGTGTTCGGCTTCGAACAGTTGCGCGATGCGTTCGGCGAAGTCCCCGTCGCGCACGTCGTACGCGCGGCGCAGCCACGCCTGCAGGATCGGGGCGTCCTCGAGCGAATAGCCCGTCAGTTCCACCCAGCTGCGGCTGAGCTGCAGGATCTGGCCATCGTCGGCGTGCAGCGCGAGCGCGAGCGGCGCGTCTTCGATCGTGCGTTGCAGGAGCGCTTCGTTCTGCTGCAGGCGCTCGGTGGCGCCGCGGCGTTCGGTGTCGTCGAAGTTCACGCCGGTCATCGCCACCGCGCGCCCCCTGGCGTCGTGCGTGGCGCGGCCGCGCGAGACGATCCAGTGCACGCTGCCGTCGGGCCACACCACGCGGAACTCGGCGTCGTAGTCGGCATGCGCGGCATTGGTGTCGGCCAGCGCGCGGCGCATCGCGGCGCGATCCTCCGGATGCAGCAGGTGTTCGAAGACGCGACGGAAATCCATCGGTTCGTCGGGCCGCAATCCGAAGTTCGCCTTGCACTGGTCGGAGGCCTGCACCTCCAGCGTCTGCAGGTTGATGTGCCACGTGCCCAGGCGCCCGGTCGACAACGCGAGTTGCAGGCGGCTGGCCTGCTCGCGCAACGAATCCTCCAGGCGCTTGTGTCCGCCGATGTCGACGACGACCGCCACGCAGCCTTCGTAGCGGCCATCCGGTCCACGCAAGGCATTGATGCTCGCGCTGCCCCACAGGCTCTGGCCGTCCTTGCCGCGGTAGCGCTTCTCGAGCGTGAGGCTGGGTGCGCCGGCTTCGAGCTGGCGCAGGCCGTCGGCCGCGATTTCCACGCACGCCGGATCGACGATGTACGCGACGTAGCGCCCGATCAATTCTTCCTCGCGGTACCCCAGCGTGCGACACCACCACGGATTGACGTAGCTCATGCGGCCGTCGGCGTCGAGCACCATCACGCCCGCGACGGTCTGGTTGAGGATCGTCTGCAGGCGACGCTCGCTGTGTTCCAGGCGGCCCGCGGCGTGCGCGCGTTCGATCCAGTCGGCGGCCTGGCGCGAGAGCAGGTCGAGCAGCAACAGGTCGCGCTCGCCGGGCACCGCGTCGCGATGGTGCGTGCTGAGCACGCCGAGCACGCGCCCGTCGCGCGCGAGCAGCGGCGAGGCCTGCAACGCACCGACGCCCGCGCGGGCGAGGGCATCGTGCGCGCCGGGGCCGAAGAGTTCGGAGCCGCGCACCGATTCGACGAGCACGCGGCGTGCACCGCGCGCGGCTTCGGCCGCGGCGGCCGTGGCTTCGGTCGCATCGATGAAGCGATGGAAGTCGGACTCGAGGCCTTGGGTGACGATGAGGTCCAGGCTGCCGTCGTCGCGCACCAGGCGCAGTTCGCCGCTGTCGGCGCCGACGATCGCGATCGCTGCGGCCATCACGTCCTGCAGCAGGCCGTCTTCGTCCTCGTCGTCACGCACCAGGCGCGTGCTCAGGGCCTGCAGGCGGCGCAGGTGGTCGATCTCGGTTTCGTGCACCGCCAGCGCGCTGCGCAAGGTGGGCGGCCAGGCGGCGAGGGGCCCCAGGGGCGTGGCGGACCAGTCGAATTCGCGGACGCGCCGCAACCACTCGCCTTCCACCGGGCGAGGGTCGGACTCGTGCGCTTTCGCATCCATGGTCTTCCTCGACTTCCGACGGCGACCCTATCCGGAGGCAACGCACGGCGACGTGCACACCGGCCGCTGCCTCAGCCGTTGGCCGGGGCCCCGAGGATTGCACGGCGACCGCGCAGTTCCATGACAGCGAACCCGAGGGTCGCGAACGCCAGCGGCACGAGGTAGTAGCAGGCGCGGTAGGCGAGCAGGGCGGCGATCAGGCGCGGCGCCGGCACCGCGTGGCCGAGCATCGCGATGAATACGGCTTCCAGCACGCCGATGCCCGAGGGAATGTGGACCAGCGCGGTGGCGACCGACGCCAGCAGCAGCGCCGTCAGCACCGCCGCATACCCGGCCTGCGGCAGGAAGGTCGCGACCACCGCGCCCATCAGTGACCAGTTCGCGACCGACAGCGCGATCTGCAGTAGTGCCAGGCGCAGGCTCGGGAAGCGGAAATGGTGCCCGCGCGCATGGAAGATCCGCCCGTGCGTGGCGCGGCAGGCCAGCAGGTACGCCACGCCGAGCGCGAGCATCACGCCACCGAGCACGCGCAACACCGTGGCATCGCCCAGGCCATGCATGGCGAGCGCCGGCGGCAGCGACACCTGTCCGCTCGCGAGCAACGTCCCGGCCAGCACGAGGTAGCCGATCCAGTTGGTCGCCGCGGAAAACACGATCACGCGCGTGACCTTGCCGAGCGGTACGCCGTCCTTCGCGTACATCCGCAAGCGGAAACCGGCGCCGCCGAGCAGGGCGCCGATGTTCAGCGCGAACGCGTACGCCACCGCGGCGATCGCGAGCACGCGGCGCGCGGGCAGGTCGTGCTGCGCATAGGCGCGGCCGGCGAGGTCGTAGCCACCGTAGACGAGATAGCTCGCGGCGGTGAGCGCCAGCCCGATGGCGAGCGTCGACGGCTGCAGCGCGCGCAACGCCGCCCACACTTCGTGCCACGCGATGCCGCGCGCCGCGCGCACCAGCAGCACCGCGACCAGCACGAGGAACGCGGCGAACAGCACGTGCCGCAACCGCCGCCATGCGGGATGTCGCACGCGCTTCATGCCGTCTGTTCCGCGCTGAGGATCTGCTTGCGCGGCGTGTGCGCCGGCAGCAGGCCGGCCCAGCGCGGGAAGCGCCGCAGCACGTGGAAGAGCACCGGCCGCGCCATCGCGTGCCACCAGCGGCGCGGCCCGAGCTGCGTGCGCTCGATCGCGTGGCACTGGCGCTGGCGCAGCGCGTCGAGGCTGGCGCGCAACGCCTGCACGAAGGCGCGGTCGCGCACGAAGATGTTGGCCTCCAGGTTCAGCGACAGGCTCAAGGGATCCAGGTTGCTCGAACCGATCGTCGCCCAGTCGTCGTCGATGATCGCGACCTTGCCGTGGTAGGGACGCTCGCAGTATTCGACGATCTCCACCTGCGCCGACAACAGGTGCCGGTACAGCGTGCGCGTGGCGGGATGCGCGATGGGCGTGTCGGATTCGGCGGCGACGATCAGGCACACGCGCACGCCGCGCTTCGCCGCGCGCCGCAATTCGCGCAGGAACCCGAAGCCGGGGAAGAAGTACGCGTTGGCGATGATGATCTCGCGCTGCGCGTTGGCGATCGCGCGGCGGTATTCGCGCTCGATGCCGCGTCGCCGATGGCGGTTGTCGCGCAGCGCGAACAGCACCGACGCCGTGCCGGCGGTGTCGCGCGAGACCTCGGCCGGATGGCGCCACGCTTCGCCGGTGCCGTCGCCCGCCGCCGCGGCGCGCGCGAAGCTGAGCAGGTCGCCGACGATCGGACCTTCGAGTTCGACCGAGTAATCCTGTTTCGCCTCCGGCCCGGAACCGGCGAGGTGGTCCACCGAGAAATTGATGCCGCCGATGAAGGCGCGCATGCCATCCACGATCAGCAACTTGCGGTGCAGGCGGCGGAACACGTTGACGCGGATGCCGAGCCAGCCCGGGTGCGGATCGAACACGTGCACGCGCACGCCGGCGGCGACGAGCTCGGACAGGAATTCCGGCGTGAACGACGGCGAGCCGTAGCCATCGATCGTGAGGTCCACGCGCACGCCGCGGTTGGCGGCCTGGATCAGCGCGCGTTGCAGGTCGCGGCCCACCTGGTCTTCGAACAGGATGAAGGTTTCGAGCAGCACTTCGCGCTGCGCGCCGGCGATGGCGGCGAACGCGGCGGGGAAGAACTGTTCGCCGTTCTCCAGCAGCGTGATGCGATTGCCATCGCGCCACGGGCCCGGCGTGCGCGGATGGCGCCACGGCAGCGGCGGCACGTGCGGGCTCACCACTGCACCTCCACGGCGAGCGGGGCGTGGTCGGACAAGTGCGACCACGGGCGCGCCGACAACACGCGCGGCGCATGCGCTTCGACGTTGCGCACGTAGATGCGATCCACCGGCAGCAGCGGGAGGCGGGCGGGGAAGGTGCGCGCGACGCGGCCGTTCGCCGCTTCGAACACTTCGCGCAGGCCGCAGGCTTTCACCAGCGCATGGCCGCGCACGCGCCAGTCGTTGAAGTCGCCCGCGATCACCAACGGCGCGTCGGCGGGGATCTCGTCGTGCACCACGGCGGACAGCAGCCGCAACTGTTCGCGGCGATGCGATTCGCGCAGGCCCAGGTGCACGCAGATGGCGTGCAGCACGGGGCTGCCCGGAATCGCGATCTCCGCGTGCAGCAGGCCGCGCTCTTCGTGTCCCTGGATGGAGACGTCGCGGTTGCGATGCGCCGCGATCGGGTGCTTCGAAAGCAAGGCGTTGCCGTGGTGCCCGTGCGGATAGACCGCATTGCGCCCGTAGGCGGCGTGGGGCCAGAGCGTGTCGGCGAGGAAGTCGTACTGCGTGGCCGCGGGCCAGGCCGCGTGCCTCTTCGCATGCCGCGCGTTCTCGCCCATGACTTCCTGGAGGAAGACGAGGTCGGCCGACACGCTGCGCACGGCCTCGCGCAGCTCGTGCAGGACGAAGCGCCGGTTGAGCAGGTCGAAGCCCATGTGGGCGTTGAGGGTGAGGACCGTGAGGGTCGGCATGGGGCCATTGTCGGTGGCCGACCGTGAGGAGCGCATTCAGGCAGCCCTTTGGCGCGGGCGCGCCAAAGCGCTCCCAAAGTTTGCTGCGCAAACTTCGGGCCCCAGCCCTGTACACCCACATTCCCCCGCGCTGTCGCGCCGCCCCCTTTGACTCAAAGGGGGCTCTCTATCAATGAGCAGCGACGAAACTGGTCCTTTCGTAAATTCTGTTGCGCAAGCAAAGCGCCAGCGATTGACGCACCAGTAGCGATGCTCTGCTTCCCCAACCCGAAGCCGCGGCCAGCAACGTATCGGTGAGGCGCACCGCACGCCGAGCCAATCCCGCCCAGCCGCCCATGGATGGGCGGCGCCGTTGCTCGCAGCCAGGGATGGCGAGGTAGCGGAGCGGGATTGGCTGGGCGTGCAGTGCGCCGTCCGTCCGAGTGCAGCTGTTCGCCAGCAACACAGAGATTCGGTGCAAGGCGCTACTCCCACGCAGCGTCGCAACGTTCCGGTCGCGAAGCGCTTCGACGTGATGAGGGCAATAGGTCCTTGAAGTGCGCCATGGATGGCGCACGGCCGGTGCCTGGAGCAGGGATAGCGGAACGCGCCGGGCAAGGACCTATTGCCCTCATCGCGGCGGAGCGCCGGGCCGGAGGAGGTTGAACCCACTAGCCGAACAGATCGTGCTGGGCGGCCAGGCGGTCGGCGTCGACGAAACCCGAGAGGCCCACCCCCACCAGGCGATAGCGGGTGCGCGAGGGCAGGTCGACCCGCTCGCGCAACGCGCAGGCGATTTCGGCCACTTCGGTGACCGACGTCGGCGGCTCCGGCGGCGTCAGGCTGCGCGTCAGGGTCCGGAAGTCCCCGGTCTTGAGCTTGAGGACCACCGTGCGCGCGATGCGGCCCTGCGGCGTCGCGCGTTCCTTTTCGTAGCCGGCCCACGCTTTCTCCGCGAGGCGGCGGATGTGGGGTTCGAGTTCGCTCAACCGCAGGTCGCTTTCGAACGTGTCTTCCGCGCTGATCTGCATCGTCGGGCGTTCGGGTTGCACGGGGTGGTCGTCGATGCCGTGCGCGAGTTCGTGCAGACGGCGTCCCCAGCGACCGAAGCGTTGTTCGAGCGCGGCGCCGCCCAGTGCGCGCAGGTCCGCGACGGTGGCGACGCCGAGTTCCGCGAGCTTGCCTTCCATCACCTTGCCGACGCCGGGCAAGCGCCCGACGGGCAACGGCGCGAGGAACGCTTCCACCTGGTGCGGGCGGACGACGAACAGGCCATCGGGCTTGTTCCAGTCCGACGCGATCTTCGCGACGAACTTGTTGGGTGCCACGCCCGCCGAGGCGGTGAGGTGCGTCTCTTCGCGGATCGCGGCGCGGATGGCCTGCGCGGTGGCGGTGGCGCTGGGCAGGCCGGTGAAGGTGTGGGTGACGTCGAGGTAGGCCTCGTCGAGCGAGAGCGGTTCGATCAGGTCGGTGTGCCGGGCGAAGATTTCGCGCACCTGCTTCGAGACGGCCTTGTAGCGCACGAAGTCCGGCGGCACGAACACTGCCTGCGGGCAGAGGCGTTCGGCGCGCACCGCGGGCATCGCCGAGCGCACGCCGAAGGTGCGCGCTTCGTAACTCGCGGCGCACACCACCGACCGCGCGCCGCGCCAAGCGACGACCACGGGCCGGCCGCGCAGCGCCGGGTCGTCGCGCTGCTCCACCGACGCGTAGAACGCGTCCATGTCGACGTGCAGGATCTTGCGCGGGGTGTCGTTCACCGCCAGAACGGCAGGACTTCGTACGCGGCGTCCCGCTTCATCGGCTTGAGGGGATCCACGCGCTGCGAGTCTTCGTCGCGGATGCGCTGCGCGCGGGTGATGCGCAGTTCGTGCCGACCCGGCGCGAGCCCGCGGACGTCGATCATCGCCACGACCGCAGGACGGTCGGTGCGCGCGTCTTCGCCGAGTTCGAAGGCCACCGGCTGGCGCGTGCCATCGACGAACACGCCGCGCACGTGGCTGGCGTAGCACGCGAGCGGATCGGCGTTGGCGCCGCACGCGCGGCGCATCGCGGGGCCATCGCGATCGGGTTCCCACGGAATCACCAGCTCGACGTACGGCCCGGTGACCACCGCCGACTGGATGTACGGTGCGACGCGGCTGCGCATCGGATCGCGGCGGTCGTCGTAATGCGCTGCATCCAGCTGCCGCGTGTGCAGGGCATCGGCATCTGGATAGCCTTCGTAGCTGCCCAGCGCATCGGGCTCGCGCGCGAGGTAATAGCTGGTGCTCGCCGCGAATACGGCCAGCATGAAGACGCCGACGATCATCAGGATCGTGCGCCGCCGCCCGCGATGGCTCGACAGCAACGCGAGCGCGGGGTTGTTGGCCATGCCGATGCCGAAGCGCGTGTAGCCGCGCAGCACCGCGCGCAGCCCGCGTGCCGTGAGCCCGTTCGGTGCGAGCTGGTCGCCGAACCGGCGATCGAACAGCATCGCCACGCCGTACGGCACCATCACCACGGCGGCGCTCCAGGCGATCCAGTTGGTGTTGACCGAGTAGTGCAGGCGCGTCTCCAGGATCCACGCCGCCCCCAACATCACCGCCACCACCAGCGTGATCATGCACAGGATGGAGGCGAGCACCACGCCGAGCGCGAACACCATCGTGGCGCGGTTGTCGGCGCGGTCGATCGCATCCTCCATGCGCCCCAGGCGCTGCGCTTCGATTTCGCGCGCGTTGGGCCCGAGCTGGAAGTTGTTCCAGTCCACGCCCCTGGGATAGATCGACAGCATGCCGACCAGCGCGATCCAGCGCGCCCGCAGCAGCAGGTGGATGACGAACGTCGCTGCGAGGATCAGCGCCGCGCTCTTGGCATAGATGTAGACCAGCCACAGCAGCTTGGCCCAGCGATCGATGAAGCGGGGCGCGGACTCCAGGATCATGCGGTCGAGCAGATCCGGCAGTTGCAGCATCGCGAACACGGCGACGCCGGAAATCAGCAACTCGACTTCCCAGGTCGGCGTGGTGTGGCGCGGCAACTGGTCGCTTTCCTGCGTGCTCATTCCATCCCCCGGAAACGCTGCGCGCAGGCTGGCAAAACGCGCTGCCGCATGCAAGGTGCAAGCGGCATGCACCGGGCGTTCGCACGCAAGGGCAGGGCGGGTTTGCCCCCGGGCGCAATGGTGCGCGCCGCGCATGCATGGTTTCCTGCCCGCGCCTGCCCCTCCTCCGTGGATCCCCGGGCGCAGGCAGGGAGTCGAGGACGCAGCCTTGAGGGCAACAGCCCGGGTCCGTCGGCTGGCGCGGTGTTTCTACCTCTCCCCTGAGGCGCCAGCGGCTCCCTTCTTTCCACGGCTCGCCGTGGAAAGAAATCGGATGGTTGCTCGGTAGGGTGCAAAAAAGAGGGCCGCTCGCGCGGCCCTCCCTTTCCTTTGGTTTGCGACGACCGAACGTCAGTTCGGCGGCGGAAGCGCCGGTGCGAAGGAATACGGGCACGGCTTGGAACGGATCACCGTGGCGGCGTTGTTGAGGTTCACCAGCCAGGTGTTCAGTTGCGTCTGCACGGCCCGGTTCGGATCGCCGACCGGGGTGAGGCCATCGATGCCCAGTGCGTCGTTCGCATCGGTCTGCAACTGCGCGATCGTGGCGCCGGCGGGGGCATAGAAGTTGGTGTTGACCATGTAGCCCGCTTCGATGTTGAGCCGCAGGATCGCCAGGTTGCGCGACAGCGAGTACGCCATGTTGGTCGTGCTCGTGCTGTTCAACCACGTCGTCAGGTTGGTCCAGTTGTCGGCCTGCGGCAGCGCGGTGTTGAGCGTGAAGTCCGCCCCCGCGGCCGTCTTGAGGTTCAGCGCGTTGAGCACGTTGAACTCGGGGTTCATCGAACCACCGTCGTTGACCTTGGTCTGGCCGCTCGTGGTGACCCACCAGCTCTTCGCCTTGCCGCCGCTCTTGCACGTGCAGTAGTTGCCGAAGATGACTTCGGTCGTGTCGCCCACCACGAGGGTGAGGCCCGTGACCGGGTTTTCCGGCGAGCTTGCCGTCGGCACGCCATTGACCATCGACGTCGTCTGCGACCACGTGCCGCCCGCGGTGCCTTCGGTCACCATGTACGGGTTGTCGGCGGTGTCCAGGCCCAGGAAGTTGGTCAGGCCATCCGGCGATTCGGTGAGCTGCGTGGCATCGAAGCCGTTGCCGCTCTGCGCGCGCATCGCCCAGCCGAACAGCGGCTGCTCGTCCGAATCCCACACGCCGTTGCCGTTGAAGTCGTAGAACTTGTAGACGGTGAGGTCGGCCAGTTCCGGTTCGACGGCGGGCTGCTTGACGTGGAAGTTGTCCGTCTTCGTGTCGCTCGGGCGGAACGTGTTGCCGTTGGCGATGTAATCGGACTTGCGGGTGATCCAGGCCTTGTAGACGCCGCCGTTGTTGGGCGTGTCGTCGAAGGGCGCCATCTGCACGCGCACGCCGCCGCAATCGCCGGCGACGGTGACGTGGTCGGTGGCCGACGTGATGACGCCCGCCACCACGGTGAACTCGCGGTGGCTGATGTCGTCGCTGCTCAGGAGCACGGTGCCGGAAGGATTGGTGATCTGGTAGACGTACGTGCCGTCGTCCACCCCGGCGGCGGCACAATTGCTCTTCGGTCCACCATTGAGATAGACGTCGGCCTTGCTTTCGTACTGGTTGACGTTGACGTTGCCTGCTACATCGGAAGTGAAGATCGCACCGTGGATGGCGGCGGCGGAAACGACGCCGCCGGACAGGGCCGCGACGAGCGCGACGGCGAGGGTAGCCGCGCGCAGGCGCGTGGCGGGGGTGGGAGTCGAGTACATGCGTTGTATCCCCTGTGGGAAGGTCGGAGGGACGACTTCCGCTTCATCCGCGCCCTGATCGCGGACTACCGCATGGGATTGAAGTCGCCACTCAGCCAACGCCGACGCGTCCGCGTGCAGGACACGCGACATTCGTGAATGCGTGACACCGCATGAATGTTTCAGCCGGCCAACTCTGCAGTACGCACATGCATCGCACTGAGATGCCGCAGCAGGCGCGACAGCGACACCACGTCCTGGTGGTTGTGCGCGAGCACGCGCCGCAGGTTCTGCGCGCTGCCGCCGCGCAGGAACGCCAACCACGCCGCGGGCGCTTCGGAACCGGGCAGGTCGTCCTCGCGCACGATGCGCAGCACCTGGCGTTCGATGGTGGCCAGGCGGCAGTTTTCGTACACGCCGCGATACGCACGGCGCGTCGGATACAGCAGGTCGACGTGCGCCAGTCCCGCGAGCGGATTGGTCTGCCGCGCCAGGCGATAGCGCGTGGCGAGCAGCGGCGCGTCGTAGCACTTGCCGTTGTAGCTGACCAGCAGCGTGTCGGGTGCTACCCACGTGCGGAAGGCATCGAGCATGGCCTGCTCGGCGGCCATCGTGCGCATCGTGAGCTGGCGGATGCGCAGCGCGCCGCCGTGCCAGTCCGCCGCGCCGATCATGAAGGCGCGCGTGCCGGTGCCACCGGCCAGGCCCGTGGTTTCGGTGTCGAAGAACAGCATGCGCGAGGCATCGAGCGCGTCCTTGCGATCGAAGACGCCGCAGAACGTGGCAGGCACCGCGTCGTCGGCCACCTGCACTTCGCGCAGGTGCAGGCCCGGTGCGATTTCGATGCCGGGCAACGCGCGATCGGTCGAGGGTGGACACAGCGGCGGCGACGGCGCGCGGATGCGCAGCAGTTGCCGCAGTTGTTCGATCGACGCCTGCGCGGGCCGCGGCGCGAACGTGGGCCGCGCGGGCGGGGCGGGAAGTGGTGCCGGTTCGCGTGGTGCGATCTCGCCACCGGCCTGGCGCTTGAGTCGCTGGAGTTTCTCGAGGGTGATGCTCACGCGGCCTCCAGGGCCTGCAGCACGCGCAACGCGAGCGCGCGCGGCGAATCGACGAGGGATTCCTGCAGTTCGAGCACCGGGCCCACGCACGCGGGGCAACCCGCCTTGCAGTCGCAACCTTCGACGAGCGTGCGCGCGTGCTGCACGAGGTCGCGCTGGCGGCGCCACAAGGGTTCGCTCTGGCCCACGCCGCCGGGATAGTTGTCGTAGAGGAACACCGTGGGCACGAAGCGATCGTGCACCTCGGGATCGGATTCGCCGCCGTCGGCGCTGCGCAGTTGCCCGCGCCCGCGGCCGTCGGTGGTGGCGAACCACGCGCCATCGCCGCTGCCCACCGCCTTCTGCAGGTCGGCCGCGTCCGCCATCACGGCCACCTTGGCGACCACGTGCAACGCATGCGCCGCACCGAGGAACCCATCCAGCGCGTCCTGCCGCGACGCGAACCGCGCATCCAGCGTCTCCTGCGCCAGCTGCCACCACAGCGCACTCGTGTGCATCTCGTGGTCGGGCAGCGTGACCGGGCCGTAGCCGATGTTCTCGTGCGTGTAGTAGCGGATCTTCTTGTAGCCCGCCACGCGCCGCACGACGTGCACTTCGCCGTGGTGGCACGTGCCCGCGCCCGCGATGCCGCCATCGAAGCGTTCGAGCACCTTGAGCTTGGTGTAGTCGATGGCGTCGGTGTAGTAGTCGACGTGCGTGCGCGTGACGTAGGCCTTGCGGCCTTCCCAGTCCAGGCGTTCCACCTGGTAAGGCGTGGACTGCACCATGTGGATCGCGCCTTCGTAGAGCATCAGGGGCGCGGACGCGTAGTCGACTTCCGCGATGATCACCTGGCGCCCGTCGGTGCGATCCACCACCACGAAGTTGCCGTCGGCCACCGAGCGGAGGCTCACCGCGTTGGCCGGATAACTGTCGGCGATCCATTCCCAGCGGCCGCCTTCGGCGTGCACCACGCCGTCCTGCGCGAGAAGCTCCAGGTACACCTGCGGATCGACGGGGCCGAAGCGTTCGTTCTCGAGGAACGGCAGTTCGAACGCGGCGCAGCGGATGTGGTCGAGCAGGATCACCGGCTGGTCCGGCGCGATGCGCGCCTGTTCGGGCGACGCCGCCGAGAAGAATTCCGGATGGCGCACGACGTACTGGTCGAGCGGATCGGAGCTGGCGACCAGCACGCCGACCGACGCCTGCTGCCGGCGCCCGGCGCGGCCGAAGCGCTGCCACGTCGCGGCGACCGAGCCCGGATAGCCGTTGAGCACCACGACGTCCAGGCTGCCGATGTCGACGCCCAGTTCCAGCGCGGACGTCGACACGATGCCGTCGATGCGGCCTTCGCGCATCGCGCGTTCCGCTTCGCGCCGCTCGGTGGGCAGGTAGCCGCCGCGATACGCGCGGATGCGCGCGGGCTTGCGGGGATCGTGGTCGAAGACATCCTTCAGGTACTTGGTGAGCACCTCGACCATCGTGCGCGACTGCGCGAACACCAGCGTCTTCAATCCCGACCGGATCGCCGTGCGCGCGATCTTGTTGCTCTGCGAGCGCGCGGAGGCGCGCAGGCCGAGGTCCGGATTGACCACGGGCGGATTCCACAGCAGCACGTGCTTCTCGCCGGAGGGCGCGCCGGAATCGGTGATCGCGGTGACGTCGGCTTCGAGCAGCGCTTCGGCGTGGTCCTGCGGGTTGCCGATGGTCGCCGAGCACAGGATGAAGGTGGGCGAGGCGCCATAGAACGCGCACACGCGCTTCAACCGCCGCAGCACGTTGGCCAGGTGCGAGCCGAACACGCCGCGATAGCTGTGGATCTCGTCGATCACCACGTACTGCAGGCCTTCGAAGAACTGCGCCCACTTGGTGTGGTGCGGCAGGATCCCCTGGTGGAGCATGTCCGGGTTGCTGACCACGATGTCGCCGTTGAGGCGGATGGCCTGGCGCTGGTCGCCGGGCGTGTCGCCGTCGAAGGTGGCCGTGCGCAGGCCGAGGTCGCCGGCGCGATTGAGTTCGATCAGCTCCGCCACCTGGTCCTGCGCGAGCGCCTTGGTCGGGAACAGGTACAGCGCCTTGGCCTGCTGCGTCATCGCCGCCGCCACGACCGGCAGCGTGTAGCACAGGCTCTTGCCCGACGCGGTGGGCGTGGCGACGACGATGTGCTCGCCGCGTTGCGTGGCGTCCCATGCGGCGCGCTGGTGCGCGTAGAGCTGCGACAGGCCGCGGGCGCGCAGGGCGGTCGCGAGTTTTTCCGGCAGCGCGTCCGGGAAGTCCGCGTAACGTCCTTCGCGCGCCGGCATCACGAAGTGCCCGGTGATCAGTGCCGCGTGCTTGCCGGCCAGGCGCGTGGCGAGCAGGCCGCCGTCGCGGATGCGCGGTGCGGGCGGGGCGGGGGGATCGAACAGCGTGAGCGCGGACATCGGCGGTCTCCTTGCGACGGCCGCCATTGGGGGCCATGCAGGTCTCACGCGATGAGATCGCAACACGGGATGCCGTAAGCTCGGGCCATCATCGATTCGAGGTACGCGCGCATGAGTTGGGTCGGCATCCTGCTGGTGATCGTCTGCATCTGGCTCGCCTTCAAGGTGGTCGGCGTGCTGTTCAAGGTCGTGCTGTGGGGCCTGGTGCTGGTCGGGATCTACTGGCTGCTCGCGCCGTTCCTCGGCATGCCGCGGCCGTTCTGACCAAGGACCCTCGCGCCATGCGCGCGCTGCGTTTCGACAATCGTTTCCTCCGCGAACTGCCCGGCGACCCGGACCTGGGCCCGGGCATCCGCCAGGTCGCGGCCGCGTGGTCGCGCGTGCGGCCCACGCCGGTGGCGGCGCCGCGGCTGATCGCGCATTCGGCGGAAATGGCGGCGACGCTCGGCATCGGCGACGCCGAAATCGCGTCGCCGGAATTCGCGCAGGTCTTCGGCGGCAATGCGTTGTTGCCCGGGATGGATCCGTTCGCCGCGAACTATGGCGGCCACCAGTTCGGCCAGTGGGCCGGGCAACTGGGCGACGGGCGCGCGATTTCCCTAGGCGAAACCGTGGGCGCCGATGGGCGTCGCTGGGAACTGCAACTGAAAGGCGCCGGCCCCACGCCGTATTCGCGCAGCGCCGATGGCCGCGCGGTGCTGCGTTCGTCGATTCGCGAATTCCTCTGCAGCGAAGCGATGCACCACCTCGGCGTGCCCACCACGCGCGCGCTGAGTTTGGTGTCGACCGGCGACGCGGTCGTGCGCGACATGTTCTACGACGGACACCCGCAGGCCGAGCCCGGCGCGATCGTGTGCCGCGTCAGCCCGTCGTTCATCCGCTTCGGCAATTTCGAACTCCCGTACTCGCGCGGCGACATCGACGGCCTGCGCGCGCTCGCCGATTTCTGCATCGCCCGCGACTTCCCCGGACTCGCGGGGCAGGGCGAAGCGCTCTACGGCGACTGGTTCGCCACCGTGTGCGAGCGCACGGCGGTGCTGATGGCGCACTGGATGCGCGTGGGCTTCGTGCACGGCGTGATGAACACCGACAACCTGTCGATCCTGGGGCTGACGATCGATTACGGCCCGTACGGCTGGATCGATGATTTCGATCCCGACTGGACGCCCAACACCACCGACGCCGGCGGCAAGCGCTACCGCTTCGGCTGGCAACCGAAGATCGCCTACTGGAACCTCACGCGCCTGGCGCATGCGCTGTCGCCGCTGTTCGGCGACGTGGCGGCGTTGAATGCAGGCCTGCAGCGCTTCATGGATCGCTTCGTCGAAGCCGATCGCGCCAACGTGGCCGGGAAGCTCGGGCTGCGGGACGCGCGCGATGCGGACGTTGAATCCATGCAAACGCTGCTCGCGCTGCTGCAGCTCGGCGAAGTGGACATGACGTTGTGGTTCCGTGCGCTGTCGCGCTTCGATCCCGAGGCGGAGATCGCGGCGCAGGTCGAAGGTGCGTTGTTCGCCGAAGCCTTCTACGACCCGGACAAGCGCACGCAGACCGCGCCGGGTTTCGTCGAATGGCTGACCCTGCATGCCGCGCGCCTGCGTGAAGATGCGCGCCCGGCCGCCGAGCGTCGCGCCGCGATGGACGCCGTCAATCCGAAGTTCGTGATGCGCAATTACCTCGCGCAGCAGGTCATCGATCGGGCCGGGCAGGGCGACGAAGCCGGCATCGCGGAACTCCTCGACGTCATGCGCCGCCCCTACGACGAGCAGCCCGGCCGGGAAGAATTCGCGCGACGCCGCCCCGATTGGGCCCGCGACAAGGCCGGTTGCTCGATGCTCAGCTGCAGCAGCTGACAGATCTTCTCCCTCCCGTGCGACAGCAGGGGAGGGCCGGGGAGGGTAACCCCGTAGAATGCCGGGATGCCTTTGATCACCCTCCAGGGCGTCGACTACTCCGTCGGCGGTCCCCTCCTGCTCGACGACGTCGCCCTGTCCATCGAACCCGGCGAACGCATCGCCCTCATCGGCCGCAACGGCGCGGGCAAGTCCACGCTGCTCAAGCTGCTGTCCGGCGACCTGCGGCCCGACGACGGCGAGGTGCGCCTGGAAAACGGCCGCCGCGTCGCGCGCCTGGAACAGGAAGTGCCCGCCAGTGCGCAGGGCACGGTGTTCGATGTGGTCGCCGCCGGGCTCGGCGAAGCCGGTGCGTTGCTCGCGGAATACCACCACATCGCGCACGCCGAGCACGTCGACATGGACGCGCTCTCGCGGATCCAGGCGAAGGTGGAAGCCGCGCATGCCTGGTCGCTCGATCGCAAGGTGGAGGAAATCCTCGACCGCCTGCAGCTCGACGGCGAGGTCGTGTTCGCGCGCCTGTCCGGCGGCATGAAGCGCCGCGTGCTGCTCGCGCGCGCGCTGGTGTCGGGCCCCGACCTGCTGCTGCTCGACGAACCCACCAACCACCTCGACATCGAATCGATCGACTGGCTCGAACAGTTCCTGCAGAACTGGAACGGCGCCCTGGTGTTCGTCACGCACGACCGGCGCTTCCTGCGCGCGCTGGCCACGCGCATCGTCGAGATCGACCGCGGCGGCCTCACCAGCTGGCCCGGCGACTACGACAACTACCAGCGCCGCCGCGAGGAACGCGCCAACGCCGAAGCGCAGGAGAACGCGCGCTTCGACAAGCTGCTGGCGCAGGAAGAAACGTGGATCCGCCAGGGCATCAAGGCGCGCCGCACGCGCGACGAAGGTCGCGTGCGCCGGCTGGAGGCCATGCGCAACGAACGCGCCGCGCGCCGCGACGCCACCGGCAAGGTCCGCATGGAAGCTTCGCAGGGCGAGGCGTCCGGCAAGAAGGTGATCGAAGCGAAGGACGTGACGTTCGCGTACGGCGAACGCACCCTCGTGCGTGATCTTTCCACCACGATCTTCCGCGGCGACCGCGTGGGCCTGATCGGCCCCAACGGCAGCGGCAAGACCACGCTGCTCAAACTCCTGCTCGGCGAACTCACCCCGCAGGCCGGTATCGTCAAGCCCGGCACCGGCTTGCAGATCGCGTACTTCGACCAGCAACGCGCCACCTTGCGCGAAGACTGGACCGCGATGGAAAACGTGTCGGAAGGCCAGGACTTCGTGGAAGTGGGCGGCAAGCGCAAGCACGTGCTCGGCTACCTGCAGGAATTCCTGTTCACGCCCGAACGCGCGCGCGCCCCGATCACGCGCCTGTCCGGCGGCGAACGCAACCGCCTGCTGCTCGCGCGCCTGTTTGCGCAGCCGTCCAACCTGCTGGTGATGGACGAACCCACCAACGACCTCGACGTCGAAACGCTCGAACTGCTGGAAGAACTGCTCGGCGATTACGCCGGCACGCTGCTGCTGGTGAGCCATGACCGCGACTTCCTCGACCGCGTGGTGACGTCCACGCTGGTGATGGAAGGCGACGGCAAGGTCGGCGAATACGTCGGCGGTTACACCGACTGGCTGCGCCAGCGGCCCGCGCCGGCGAGTGCCAACCTTGCGTCGCGGCTCGTGCGCGATACGCCGAACTCGGAACGCGTCGCCGCACCGCCGCCGACGCCCGCACCCGCCGCCAAACGCCGTCTGAGCTTCAAGGAACAGAAGGAACTCGAGCAGCTGCCGGCGCGGATCGAAACGCTGGAAGCCAAAGTGGCCGCGCTCACCGACGCGATGAACGCGCCAACGTTCTTCCAGCGCGACAGCACCGCGATCGTGGCGCACAACGCGGACCTGGCGAAGGCGCAGGCGGAACTCGACACCGCGTACGCGCGCTGGGCGGAGCTCGACGCCGGCTGATCAGTGGTCCTGCGAGGCCGCCGCGTCGATCTCGTCGAACACCGATTCGGGCAGCGCCAGGAACGACCAGAACGGCACGTCGCTCTTGCCCCAGTCCTGCGCGCATTCCTCCAGGATCTCCAGCAGCGTGTCGAAGTCTTCGCCTTCGTCCTGCTGCAGGTCGCCGGCGTTCTCGAACAGCAGCGTGTAGCCCGTGCCCGGCATCCACGACAGGTCGCGCAGCGCATCGGACAACGCATCCCAGTTGCGGCCGTAGGTGCGCGGGAAGTCCAGCGCGGTCGCGATGCGCATCAGGATCGCCTGCTTCTCGCCGCCGGACAGGTCGATGCGGCGCACGTGCAGGCCCGCATCGCGCGCGGCGACGCCGAGCGTGTCGAGGTCATCGGCGGTGACGAAATAGACGCCCGCGTTCTCGGCGTCCGACAGCCCCAGTTCCCAACCCGATTCGCTCATCGTGCGCGCGCTCCATCGAACGCGCGGAACGACGCGTAGTGATCGTCGGTGTAGTACCAGGCTTCGACCGGCTGTCCGCCGGTGATGATGCGCCGCGTGCCGCGGTTGCCGGCGCCCGGCGTTTCCACGGTGTACTCGTGGTAGTAGCCGCGCGGTTTCGGAGGCAGCAGGCGTTCGCGGTTGCCGAACACCTGGCCGTCCTGCCGGTGCGGGAACGGGCCGCCGCGCGCGATCAGTTGCAGGGTGTGCAGCGCTTCGGGCGGCAGGTCGAGCGCGGGGGCGGATCGGGGCGCGGTGTCGACTGCGGCGCTGTCCGCGACCGCCACGCCGCCGGTGGCGGGGGCCGATTGTGCGGGCGGGACTTCGTGCGGCGCCGGCGACTGCACGGTGCGCGGCCAGAACAGCCACGCCGCGAACAGGATCGCGGCCGCCACCCAGATCCAGGGATTGCGCAGGTGTCGGCGCATGTCGCCTTCCAGTGGGGACCGGGCGCACGATACTCCTTCCGAGGATCATCGGTCGTCACGATGCGCCACCTGTTCTTCGCCCTCGCACCGGATGCGGCGCTGCGCGACGCGATCGCCAACGACGCCGCGCGCCTCCACCTGGCGTGGGGCGGCCGCGCGACGAAGCCCGCGAAACTGCACATGACGTTGCGCTTCCTGCAGGGCTTCACGGATCCGCTGCCGGACGATGTCGTCGCGGCGGCGCGCGCGGCGGGCGATGCGATCGCAAGCGTGCCGTTTGCATTCGAACTCGATCGCGCGGACCGCTTCGGCCGTCGCATCGGCTGGCTCGGCTGTGCGGTGACGCCGCGGCCCTTGCAGGCGTTGCACGACGCGCTCACGGAATCGTGCCGCGCGCATGCCGTGCCGATGCGCGAGGAGGAGCGCTTCGTGCCGCACGTGACGATCCTGCGCGATCCGAAACGCGCGGTGCCGTCGGCCATTGCGCCGTTGCGCTGGCAGGTGGACGGATTCGTGCTGATGGCGAGTGCGGAAGGGGCGTACGAGGTGTTGGGGCGCTGGGCGTTGCGGGCGTGAGGCGATCCCCGCAGGATGTGCGCCGGAGGACCCCATGACCACCGACCCCCGCATCGACGCCTACATCGCCGCCCAGGCCGACTTCGCGCGGCCCATCCTCGAACGCGTGCGCGCCATCGTCCACGAGGCGTGCCCGGATGTGGAGGAAACGATGAAGTGGAGCATGCCGACGTTCGTGTACGGCGGCGGCATCCTGTGCGGGATGGCGGCGTTCAAGCAGCACGCGTCGTTCGGGTACTGGAAGCACGCGCTCGTGGTGGGCGAGGGCGCGCCGCGCGATGGCATGGGCAGTTACGGGAAAATGACGTCGCTCAAGGACCTGCCGCCGAAGAAGACATTGCTGGCGCACATCAAGCGTGCGATGCAACTCAACGTCGACAAGGTGAAGGCGCCGGCCGCGCGCAAGTCCGCGCCGAAGCCGCCGCCGCAGGCGCCGGAGGACCTGCTGGCCGCGCTCAAGAAGAACGCGAAGGCGCGCAAGACCTTCGAAAGCTTCCCGCCCGGCCAGCAACGGGAATACATCGGCTGGATCGAGGAAGCCAAGCGCGAAGAGACGCGGGCGAAGCGCTTGGCGCAGGCGGTCGCGTGGATGGCCGAAGGGAAAGTGCGGAACTGGAAGTACCTGGACTGCTGACGCGTCAGTCGAGGAAACGGCCGCACCCGCGGTACCGCTTCGCGCCGACTTCGAACGTCGCATCCACCGGGTAGCGCTCGTCGCTCATGCCGTCGCTGCACGCCTTGCGCTCCAGCACCAGGCGCATCGGTTGGCCTTGCGTCGAGGCGTACCCCAGCAAGCCCGACAACATCTGCACCTTCGCGTCGAACTTGTGTTCGCCGTAATCGAGTTCGGCATGCAGCATCGGCGTTTCGCCCTGGCCGACTTCGACGAGCCAGCCTGGTTCCGTCCCGATCGCGCGGAACGCGATGCCGCGCGCCTTCGCCTTGTCCCACACCGATCCGCTCGCGGGCTTCGCGTCGGCCTGCACGCAATCGGATTTCTTGCCGCCCGCGCGCGTCAGCGTGCCGCTGCTGCCCTTCGTCCAGAATTCGTTGCCGAGGTGGTCGTTGTAGCGCGCGCCGGACGCCGACACGGCTTGCGGCAACGACAACGCGCCATCCGGCAACGCGAGTTCCACGCGTCCGTTCGTCATGTCGAACACGGCTGCGAACGTCATGCCACCGCACGTCCACTGCGTGCGGTTGAGCTGCGCCGCCGGCTGCGGCGCATCGCCTGCGCTCGCCCGCACCATGCGGAACTCGACCACCTTCGTGTCGCCGATCGTCACCGGCACGCGCGTGCCGGTGACGAACAGCAAGCCGCCATCCGCACCGCGCAACGTCGCGCTCAAACCGTACTGCCCGTTCGGGCGGAGTTTTGCCGGATCGTATTGCAGCGCGAAATCGTACGGCGGGCCCGCGACATCCTCGAGCGTCGTCGTCGCGATCACGGCCTTCGGCGTGTCGGCGAGCTGGTTGTCGATCAGTTGCACGGTGAAATCCGCGCCCGGCGGGATCTTGATGCGTTCGAGGTAGGACGCGCGGCCGTGGATGAAATTCGATTCCGTGGGCATGGGCGTATCCGCAGGCGCCATCGGCGGCACTTCCTGCGGACAACCGGCGAGCGATGCGACGAGGACGGCAGCGAGGGCGGTGCGCACGGCGATCATGGCCAGGGTTTCCGTTCGACAGGCGGCGCCATCGTACGCCGCACGGCCGCCCGCGCGTTCTTCACGCAGGCCGCGTTGTCATGGACGGGCACCGCGACCCGGAGGCCCGCCATGATCCGCAAACTCGCCAACGGCCAGTACCGCCTGTACTCGCGCAAGGTCGATCCGAAGACCGGCAAGCGCCGCAACCTCGGCACGTTCGACAGCCGCGCCGCGGCGGAGAAGCACGAACGCGAGGTCCAGTACTTCAAGCGCCACTGAGCCTCAGGGCGCCGTGTCCAGGCGCAGCACCGGATACAGGTTGAAGCGCTCGTCCCACGACGAATGCCGCTTGGCGAAGAACGCCAGGCGCGCGTCGGGATCCTTCGCGAACGCGGGATCCTTCAATGCTTCGTCGAACGCCGCCTTGACCTTCGGGTCCTTCAGCATCTCGCGCGCCACGTCTTCGGCGACGTAGGACTCCATGTATTCCTTCTGCTCGAACGCTGTGTTGAATTCGCCCCATGCGGCGAGCGCGTCCGGTGCCTGCGGTTCCAGCAGCGCCATCACCAGGCGCGCCTTCGGCTGCGCGATCGGCACGAACAGCGCGCCGGCGGCGACGTCGCGCGTCTCGGGCTGCCACGCGCCTTCGACGGTGAGCATCTGGTGGCCTTCGTTGGAGCGCGGCGAGAACTGGGTCTTCGTCGCGCGGAACGCCTGCACGCCACGCTTCGGCAAGGCGTGGTCGACGACGGTGAACGCGATGCCGTGCACCTTCAGCTTCGCGCCCACCCACGCCGCGTGCGCCGCGGGCACGAGGTAACCGGCCTGCGGCGCGGTGGCCAGGTGCCCGGGCTGCACGTCGTCGCGCAGCGGGAGCTTCCAGATTTCCGGCCTGGTCTCGTCGTAGTGCGTCATCAGCGCGCCGGACACGTCCGACGGCGTGCGCGTGTACTTGTAGCCTCGATAGTCGATCGTGCGGACCTTGTCGGTGGCCGCGTAATCCAGCGGCACCGGCTGCCCGGCGAGCGAGCGCGCGTCCGCGGCGGCGGCGATGCGCAGCCAGTCCTGGCCGTGCGCGGCCACCTGGTCGACGACGGCGAGCACGGTGTCGTACGTGGTCTTCACGCGATGCTTGTAGTTCCGCCACGAATGCGTTTCGACCAGCATCCCGAAGCGGTTGCGCAACTGGAAGTAGCCGGTGGAGAACCGCGGCGGCGACACGCCGTCGACGAAGCCCGATGCGGGGTTGTCGCCTTCGACGAACGAGGGATAGAAGGGCAGGGGCAGGCCGCCGTGCTTTTCGACATCGGCGATCACGGCGTCGCGGAACGCGCGGCCCGCGGCTCGCAGGTCGGCATCGCCGGCATGCACGGGTTCGACCTGGATCGCGACGTCGTGTTCGAACTTCGCGCCGTCGGTGACGTGCAGGTCGATGTAGGCGATCGGATCCCACGCATCGACCAGCCGCAGCATCGCCTGCATCTCCGGCGCGTCGGCTTTCACGTAGTCGCGGTTGAGGTTGTAGTTCTGCGCGGTGGTGCGCCAGCCCATCTGCTCGGGGCCGCGCTGGTTGGGGCGGTTCCATGCGCCGAAGCGTTCGTGGCCGTCGACGTTGAACACCGGCACGAACACGAGCACCTGCTTGTCGAGCGCACCGGCCGAGGCCTTGCCCTGGAGCAGCGCGCGCAAGGCGCGGAAGCCTGCGTCCTTGCCGTCGATCTCGCCGGCGTGGATGCCGCCTTGCACCAGCAGCACGGGCAGGCCCTTTGCATGCGCGGCTTCGGGCGTGAGCGCGCCGGTGCGCGAGGCGATCAGCGCCTTCATCGGGCGGCCTTCGGGCGTGGTGCCGAAGTCGATGCAGCGGACCGCGTCCGGGTACGCCTGCGCGAAGGCGGCGCACAACTGGATTACTTCGTCGTAGCGGCCCGTGCGAACGTCGCCCGAGCGTTCGGCGACGGTCGTCAGGTCCGGCTTCGCGCCGAAGGCGGGCATGGCGCACGCGAGCGCGAGGCTGGCGGCGAGCAGGGCGAAGGTCGGTCGGGACATGAGGGCGCCATCGGCGAAAGGAGCCGCGATGGTAGCGGAGGGGTCGTGCATTCCCGCCGTGACCTTCGGCCTATTGCTGCCACCGGGGCGTCAGCAGGACGCGGATCGCATGCGATCATCGGCGCCCCCGACTGCGGAGTGCGTGGCGATGGAACCGGTCCTCTATTACAGCCCCGGCGCGGCCAGCCTGGTGGTGCATTGGCTCCTGCTGGAACTCGGCGCGCCGCACCGCCTGCACCTGGTCGACACCTCGACGGGCGCGCAGAAGGCGCCGGACTACCTCGCGCTCAATCCCAACGGCGTGGTGCCCACGCTGGTCCTCGACGGCGTGCCGCGCTTCGAAGCCGCCGCACTGCTGATGACGCTGGCCGACCGAGATCCGCAGCACCGCTTCGCGCCCGCCATCGATGATCCGCAACGCGCCGAATACCAGCAGTGGATGTTCCACCTGGCCAACGCGGTGCAGCCGCTGTTCCGCCAGTGGTGGTATCCGAATGAACCTGCCGGCGAAGCACTGGCCGAGACCGTGCGCGCCAACGTCGCACCGCGAATCGAAGCGTGCTGGGAGCGCCTGGACGCGCAACTGGCGAAGCAGGGCCCGTACCTGCTGGGCGATCGCTTGACCGCCGCGGATTTCTACCTCGCGATGCTGATGCGCTGGTCGCGGGGCATGCCGCGCCCGGCGACGCAGTGGCCGCACCTGGCGGCGTTCGCGCAAATGATGCGCGCGCGGCCGATGTTCGCCGAGCTGTACGCGCGCGAAGGGCTCACCGAATGGGCGAATGCGCCCGCTGCGCAGACGGCCTGACGCATGGGATCGATGCAGACGTGGATCCTGATCGCGCTGACGGTCGGCGTGTCGTGGGCGGCGTTCGAACGCCAGCGCCTGGCCGATCGCCTGGTGCTGTGGCCGCCGGCGGTGACGCGCAAGCACGAGTACGACCGCCTGGTGACGTACGGTTTCGTGCATGCCGACTGGCAGCACGTGCTGTTCAACATGTTCACGCTGTTCTTCTTCGGGCCGCTGGCCGAGCGCTACTACGCGCAGGCGATGGGGCCGCTGGGGTTCCCCATCTTCTACATCACGGCGCTGGTCGCCTCGGTGCTGCCCACGTACCTGCGGCATCGCAACGATGCGACCTATCGCACGCTGGGCGCATCGGGCGCGGTGGCGGCGGTGCTGTTCACCTACGTGCTGCTCAATCCGTGGGGGATCATCTACGTGTTCGTGATCCCGTGCCCGGCGGTGGTGTACGGCGTGCTGTTCCTGGGCTATTCGGCGTGGGCCGACCGCCAGGCGCACGGCAACATCAACCACAGCGCGCATTTCTGGGGCGCGGCGTACGGCATCGCGTTCGCGATCTTCGCCAACCCGGTCGTCGTGCAGGTCTTCCTCTCGCGCCTGGGCGCGCCGGGCGGGTGAGCGCTCACCCGCGCTGAATGTCCCGCGTGTTAATCGGACGGCTCACCTGGCCGAGTGTCGAGGAGTAGCGATGGCGACCGCGAAGAAGGCATCGAAGAAGACGGCGGCGAAGAAAGCCGCGAAAGCCGCGAAAAAGGCGACGAAGAAGACCTCCGCCAGGAAGGCGGTGAAGAAGGTCGCTGCGAAGCGCGGCGCCACCGCGAAGAAGGCCGCTTCGAAGAAGGTCGCGAAGAAGCGCGTCGCAAAGAAGGTCGCCACGAAGCAGGCCGGCGCCCGCAAGGCCGCCTCCAAGCGCACCGTCGCGAAGAAGGCTGCACCGAAGAAGCGCGCGCTGAAGAAAGTCGCCGCGAAGAAGTCCGCAGCGAAGAAGGTCGTCTCGAAGAAAGCCGTCGCGAAGAAAGCCGTCGCCAGGAAACCGGCAGCGAAGAAAGTCGCGAAGAAAGTCGTGACGCAACAAGCTGCGCCGAAGAAAGCCGCTGCGAAAACGATCGCTTCCGCGCCCGCCGTCGCGAAGAAACGCGCACCGCGCAAGTCCGCACCGAAGGGCCCGGCCTCCATCACGCCCGAACAGGCGCTCGAGAACACGCGCGCCTTGCTGGAAGCCAAGCAGGCGAAGGCGCGCGAAACCCCGCCGTGGCAGGACATCGGCCACGAACCGCACGTCCCGGCATCGGGCTTCCAGTCCGAGGAAGCGCGCGCGCAGGCCAACGCGCTGCATGAAGGCGAGGCGCGCCTGCAGGCCAACCACGGCAGCGTGAGCACCATCGATCGGCACGCGCAGGGCAAGCGGGACAGCCGTTCGTGAAGGACCTGGCGATCCGGCACGACGCGGGCGAAACGCAATTCACGGCCCGTGTCGATGGACAGGAGGCGGAGCTGGACTACCGCATCGAAGGCGGCGTCCTCACGATCCTCCACACCGGCGTGCCCCCGGCCATCGAAGGCCGGGGCATCGCCGCGGCGCTGGTGCAGGCCGCCTTCGACCACGCGCGGGCGCAGGGGCTGAAAGTCCGGACCGCCTGTGCGTATTCGCAGGCCTGGCTCGGGAAACACCCGGAGTACGAGGACCTGCGCGCGTAGAATGCGCGGCCCCCTGATCCCCACCGGCCCGGCATGCGCCTCAACAAGTACATCAGCGACACCGGCGCCTGCTCGCGCCGCGAAGCCGACCGCCTGATCGCCGAGGGCCGCGTGCAGGTCAACGGCATCCGCGCCCGCATCGGCGCGGAAGTGGGCGAGGGCGACACCGTGCTGCTGGACGACCAGCCGCTCAAGCCGCGCGTGGCAACGGCCCCCGGCAAGCGCCGCCACGTCTACATCGCGCTCAACAAGCCGGCCGGGATCACCTGCACCACCGAGGAAGGGGTGAAGGACAACATCATCGAGTTCATCGGGCACCAGGAGCGGATCTTCCCGATCGGCCGCCTGGACAAGGACTCGGAGGGGCTGATCCTGCTGACCAGCAACGGCGACATCGTCAACGAGATCCTGCGCGCCGAGAACAAGCTGGAGAAGGAATACCTGGTGGCCATCAACCACCCGGTCACCGACGAGTTCCTCCGGGGCATGGCCCGCGGCGTGCCGCTGCACGGGGAGACGACGCTGCCGTGCAAGACGCACAAGCTCGGCCGCGTGGGCTTCCGGATCATCCTGGTGCAGGGCCTCAACCGGCAGATCCGCCTGATGGCCGCGCACTTCGGGCACCGCGTGAAGACGCTGGTGCGCGTGAGGATCGGCACCGTTTCCCTCGGCCGCTTGAAGGTCGGGCAGTGGCGGAACCTGACCGACCTGGAGCTGCGGGGCCTGCTGCCGCACCGTTCGGAGTGGTGAGACCCCCTCGGCGACCCTCGCACGGGATGCCGCCGCGTATTCACACTTCCCGGGCAAAGTAGGGTAAGGTGCGCCCACTGTTCCAAGCGGGATCACGGTACATCGTGGCCCGATGCGGTAGATCAAGGCGTTGAGCCAGCGGTCCGCTACATCGTTCGCGTTACCCCTTGCTAGACAGTCGCGGATTTGCAGTGTCTGCATTCCGTGCATCAATCAATCTGTTTTCCAAGGAGTAATTCCATGTCCGATCGTCAGACGGGTACCGTCAAGTGGTTCAACGACGCCAAGGGCTTCGGCTTCATCACGCCGGAATCCGGCCCGGACCTCTTCGTGCACTTCCGCTCCATCCAGGGCACGGGCTTCAAGTCCCTGCAGGAAGGCCAGCGCGTGTCGTTCAAGGTCGTGCAGGGCCAGAAGGGCCTGCAGGCCGACGAAGTGCAGGCCATCTAAGGTCTGTCACCACGTTTCGACCGGCGCAGCAATGCGCCGGCCGACGAAAGAAACCCCGCCTCGGCGGGGTTTTTTTTTACCCGCATCGTTGCGATGGCGCGGATGTCTATTCAGGCCTCACAAGCCGGCGGATAATTTGCGCGCATCCCGAGCCAATGGATTGCCTCATGACGCGCCGTGTTTCCCTGCTTCTCCTGCCGGCCCTGCTGGCGGTGTCCGCGTGCCAGCGCCAGGCGCCCGCGCCGCAACCCGGCAAGCCCGCCGGCGCCGCCACGTCCGCGCAGCCTGCGTCCACCGCGAGCACGACGGGCCTGGCCGACGTCGTCGAGACGACGCCGCGCTATGTCATCGGCATCAGCTATCCGCCCGAAGCCGCGCAGTACCCGGGCCTGGCCGCCGCGCTGAAGCGATACGCCGAAGACTCGCGCAAGGACCTGATGGACGCAGTGGGCGGCCTCGGCAACGACACGCCCACCGCGCCGTACGAGTTGAGCGTGTCGTACACCACGCTGGCGAAGACGCCGGCGATCGTCGCCGTCGGCGCCGACGGGTACCTCTACACCGGCGGCGCGCATGCGATGCCGCTGATCGCGCGCTTCGTGTGGCTGCCGCAACGCAACGCGATGCTCACCGCCGACGCGCTGGTGCCGCAGGCCTCGGGCTGGCAGGCCATCTCCGACTTCGTGCGCGAACAACTGCACACCGCGTTGTCGCAGCGCATCGACGCCGACGACGTGCCCGCCGCCGAACGCGCGGACATGATCAAGAACGCGGGCCAGATGATCGACGAAGGCACCGCGCCCACCGCCGAATCGTTCTCGCAGTTCGAACCGGTCATGGGCAGCGACGGTCGCATCGCAGCATTGCGGTTCGTGTTCCCGCCCTACCAGGTGGGGCCGTACGCGGACGGCAAGCAGACGGTCGACGTGCCGGCCGACGCCCTGCTGCCGCACATCGCGCCGGCGTACCGGAGCCTGTTCCGCGGCGGCTGAGCCGCGGCCGTCCCAGGAGCCTTCGATGTCGGTGCATCCGTTCCGGCAACGCATCCTGCAATTGCTGCACGACGCCGACGTCCGCCCCGAAGGCGACCGCACCGGCGGCCGTGCGCCCTGGGATCCACGCGTCCACGACGAACATTTCTACAACCGCATCCTGGCGCAGGGTTCGCTGGGCCTGGGCGAGTCGTACATGGACGGGTGGTGGGACGTCGACGACCTCGATGGCATGCTGCTGCGCCTGCTCGGCCACGGCGCCGACCGCAAGGTGCACGGCCTCGGCGAGGTGTGGGACGCGTTGCGCGCACGCGTGTCGAACCTGCAGACCGAACACCGCGCGTTCGAAGTCGGCGAACGCCACTACGACCTCGGCAACGATCTTTACCGCGCGATGCTCGGGCAACGCCTGGTCTACAGCTGCGGCTACTGGCGCGAAGCCGACAACCTCGACGATGCGCAGGCGGCCAAGCTCGACCTGGTCTGCCGCAAGCTCGGCCTGCGCCCCGGCATGCGCGTGCTCGACATCGGCTGCGGGTGGGGCGAGGCGCTGAAGTTCGCCGCCGAGCGCTACGGCATCGCGGGCGTGGGCGTCACCGTCTCGCGCGAACAGGCCGAATACGCGCGCGACCTGTGCGCCGGCCTGCCGATCGACATCCGCCTGCAGGACTACCGCGAACTCGTGCGCGCCAACACCGGCGGCGGCTTCGATCGCATCTTCTCGCTGGGCATGTTCGAACACGTAGGCGTGCGCAACTACGCCACGTACTTCGACGTGGCGCGGCGGTGCTTCTCCGAGGACGCGCCCGACGGCGGGTTGTTCCTGCTGCACACGATCGGCGGCAACCTCTCCACCGCGATCACCGACCCGTGGATCGCGCGCTACATCTTCCCCAACTCGATGCTGCCTTCGCCGAAGCAGCTCACGACCGCGCTGGAAGGCCGCTTCGTGATCGAGGACTGGCACAACTTCGGCACCGACTACGACCGCACGCTGCAGGCCTGGCGCGCGAACGTGGAAGCCCACTGGCCCGACTTGCCCGAGCGCTACGACGAACGCTTCCGCCGGATGTGGCGCTTCTACCTGGCCGGCGCGATGGCGAGCTTCCGCGCGCGGCGGATCCAGTTGTGGCAGCTGGTGCTGTCGCCGAATGGCGTGGCCGGCGGTTACATCGCGCCGCGTTGAATCCAGCCATGGCCGACGACAATTTCCTGCAAGTCACACCCTTCATGCACGTGGCCGACCTCGAGGTCGCGGTGGCGTTCTTCGTCGACGTGCTCGGCTTCCACGTCCCGTTTCGCGTGTCGGACTACGCGTATGTCGAACGCGAGGGCTGCGGCGTGCGCATCTGGGAAGCGAGCGCCGGCAACGAATACGTGCCGGGCACGCGGCGCTTCCGCTACTACTTCGACGTGCGCGATGTCGATGCGCTCTACGCCGAGCTCAAGCCGGCGCTCGACACGTTGCCGCCGCGCGACGTGCACGGCCCGGCCGACAAGCCCTACGGCCAGCGCGAACTGCTGGTGCTCGGCCCCGATGGCGACCTGATCGCCTTCGGCCACGCGATCAAGCGGTCCTGAGCCCATGGACCTCGCCGCGCTCTCGCAACTGGCGCAGGTGCTCGGCGGCGTGGCGGTGGTCGTCGCGCTGGTGTTCGGGATCGTGCAGATCCGCCAGTTCCGCCGGCAGCGGCTGGATGCCGCGGCGCTGGAACTCATGCGCTCGTTGCAGGATCGCGAGTTCACGCATGCCTTCCGCCTGATCTACGCATTGCCCGACGACATCCCGGCCAACGAATTGCGCGCGCTCGGCGTCGACCACGAAGAAGCCGCGCTCGCGCTGGGCACGCGCTTCGAGACGATGGGCTTGCTGGTGTATCGCGACAGCGTGCCGCTCGAAGTGCTGGAGGAACTGATCGGCGGCGCGATCGTGATCCTGTGGCGCAAGTTGCGGCCGTGGGTGGAAGCCGGCCGCATCGAAGGCGGGCATCCGCTGTTGTTCGAATGGTTCCAGTGGCTGGCCGAACGCCTGGAAGCGCGCGGCCGGCCGACGCAGGCGCCGGCCTTCCTCAAGCATCGCGACTGGACGCCGAAGCGCTGACGCGCTCAGTGCAGCAACGCAGCGCCGCCCAGCAGCGCACCGGCCAGCAGCACCAGCACGACGATCTGCACCACCGCCGCGATGATCGAGATGGCCAACCCGCGCAGGTACGTGGTGCCGAGGATGCCGGCGAGGAAGAACGCGCCGATCAGCGCCGTGACCAGGCCGGACGCGATCTTGTCGTGGACGAACATGCTGACGCCCGCGCCCACCACCACCAGCAGCAGCACGGCCAGCACGCAGCGCCAGAAGCCCGTGTGCGTCGCGTGCACCAGGCGTGCGCCCACCATCACGGGCACGACCGTGACGCACGCGACGACCACCAGCCCGAGCAGGAATGCCAACATTCGCGGGTACTCCGAAGGGAATCGAATCAGTGCGCACCGCGCAGCGCGTACGCGAGGAACACGAGCACGGGCAACGCGAGCGAGAGGAACGCCGCGCCGATCAGCGCGCGCGTGGTGCCGCCGGGTTCGGGGTCGCCGCGCCTGGCCTGCTTGAACAGCAGCACCACCGCGCCGACCTGCAGCACCAGCGCGAGCGGATACAGCGCCATCGCCGCGACGAACATCGCGCCGGCGCCGCCCCAGCCCGCGCGCTGCGCCTCGTTGGCGACGAACAGGAACCACGTGCCGAAACTGGCGAGCGCCACCATCGGCAGGACGGAGGCACTGAGGAGGAAATCGGGCCAGAGGCGATCGCGCATGCGCGCAAGGTGCCCGCATCCGCGCCGCAGATCAAGGAAGGCGCGTCAGGTGCGCGGGTCGGCCTGCACGATCATGCGCGTGGCGGGTTGGCGGCCGAGGACCGGCTCGAGCCGCACGTCGATCCGGCTGCGCGCGTCCTGCCAGGTCCGGTGATCCTCGCCGCGGGCGTTCGCGAGTTCGAACCCGCGTGCGCGCATGGCCGCATCCAGTGCGCGTGCGGCGTCGGCGCGCGACATCGGGACGTAGTAGCTGTCGGCCAGGGGCGAACGCGTCAGGCGCAGCGAACCGCTCGGCGCCGGGAACGAATCGAGTACATCGAAGGCGGGTTGGGGCGCGAGCACGCGGACGCTGACCGTGAGGCTGCCGGTGCCGGCGTGCGCGCCACCAAGGGAGAACAGAAAGGCGGCGAGCGCCACCAGGATGGGCCTGTCCATGGCGTTGGATCGAGTCGGATGGTGCATGGGCGTCACCGTCAGGCAATCGCGTGCCGACAGGAATAGGCCGAAGGGCATGAAGCGAAAGTGCATGTCCGGAAGCGGGACGGAATCCGCGCTTGCAAGCTGAGCAGTTCAGGCTTGCACTTCGGGTTACGCTTGCGCGCAGGGGACGGGGAATGGCAACGACGTGACGCACGCAGGGCGGCTCATCCGCTATCGGCCGGAAATCGATGGACTGCGCGCGATCGCGGTGCTCGCGGTCGTGCTGTACCACGCGGGCCTGGGCGGCGCGGGGTTCGTGGGCGTCGATGTGTTCTTCGTGATCTCCGGCTACCTCATCACCGCGTTGCTGCTGCAGGAACACGCGAACACCGGCACGATCGACCTGCTCGCGTTCTACGCGCGGCGCGTGCGGCGCATCTTTCCCGCCGCGGCGGTGGTTGTCATCGCCACGTTGCTGGCGTCGGCCGTGCTGCTGTCGCCCGCGCAGGTGGCGGAGGTCGCGACGTCCGCGGGCGCCGCGCTGGTGTTCGTGTCGAACGTGTACTTCCACGTCAATTCCGGCGGTTACTTCGACGCGCCCGCCGAATCGCTGCCGCTGCTGCACCTGTGGTCGTTGTCGGTCGAGGAGCAGTTCTACCTGCTGTGGCCGACGCTGCTGTTGTTCACGCGCTCGCGCAAGGTGTTCGTCGTGCTGGCGCTGGCATCGCTGGCGCTCGCGGAAGGATGGATCGCGCAAGGGTCGGATGCGGCCTTTTACGAAACGCCGGCACGGTTCTGGGAACTGGCGGTGGGCGGGATCATCGCCGCGTCGCCCGCGCGCGCGTTGCCACGATGGAGTGCCACCGCCGGCGTGATCGTCACGCTGGCGGCGTGCGCATGGCCGATGCCGCATTTCCCCGGCGTGGGCGCCGTGCCCGCGGTGTTCGGTGCCGCATTGCTGATCGCTGCGCTGCATGGCGGCGCGACGCAGCGCGTCCTCGCAAGCCAGCCGATGGTGGGGGTCGGGCTCGTGTCGTACAGCCTGTACCTGTGGCACTGGCCGCTGCTCGCGTTGTATCGCGCCACGACGATCACGCAGACGATGCAGGTGAAGCTGCTGCTGTGCGGCGTCGCGTTGCTGCTCGCCATCGCCAGCTATCGCTACGTCGAACAGCCCGTCCGTCGGATGCGTTGGCCGAAGGGGCGCACGGTGGGCATCGGCGCCGCGGTGTCGTTCGCACTGGCGCTCACCGCGTGCGGTTACGCCTGGACCGTGCGGCCCGACCAGCGCTTCGTCGCACCCGACCGCCGCTGCCACGTACAGGGGTTGGAAGCGCCCGTGCCGAAATGCGCGCTGACGGAGGCCGTCGTGTGGGGCGATTCGATGGCGTATGCGTGGACGCCCGCGTTCCCCGAGGCTTCGTCCGCCACGCGCGACGCGTGCGCGCCGCTGCTCGACCATCCCGATGCGAAGTGCCGCGCGTTCAACGCACGCGTGCTGGCGGCGTTGCCGAAGGGCGCCACAGTGATCCTGGCCGCGCGCTGGCAGCCGGGCATGGCGCTCGCGCCCACGCTCGCGCGATTGCAAGGCCATCGCGTGCGCGTGCTCGGCCCGACTCCGCAGATGCGCAAGGACGTCCCCACGTGCATCGCGCAGCACATCGAAGCCGCGTGCGCGGTGCCGCGTGCGGAGTTCGATGCATTCGCGCAGCCGATCCTCGCGGCGATGCGGCAAGCGGCCGCGCCGTATCCGAACGTCGAGGTCGTCGATCTGACGGAGCGCTTCTGCACCGCGACGACGTGTCCGCCGGTGCGGGACGGGCAGCCGCTGTACTGGGACACGCACCATGTGAGCCGCGCGGCGGCGGAGGGGTTCTTGCGATGAGACTTCGCTGGCGCAACGCGCGTGTCGTGTCCTGCGGGCTGGTGGCGATCGCGCTGCTCGCGGTTGGTGCCTGGTGGCATCTACGCGAGAGGGCGACCGCCTTCGACCACGCCGCCTGGTCGACGGGCGACAGCGCCGGAGCAACGGTCCGCCTGCGCATGGCCGATGGTCTCGTCGCGTCGCACGCGTTGCAAGGGAAGTCGCGAAGCGAGGTGCGCGCGATGCTCGGCCCGCCGTCGACCGGCGGATATTTCCGGGGGCAGGGCGACGCGTACTGGCTGGGGCCGGAGCGCGGTTATGTTTCGATCGACAGCGAGTGGCTCGTCGTGCACTTCGACGCCAACGATCACGTCGACGCGGCCACGATCCGGCGCGACTGATCCGCTACAACGCCCGCCCGTCGTACGCATGCACCGGGATCGCGGACAGGTCGAGGCCCTCGATGCATCGCAAATTCACCGCGGCCACCTGGTTGCCTTGCGGATCCGCCGCTTCACCGAAGACGTGGATGCCGCAGGTGGGGCAGAAGCGGTGCTGGATGTGGTGCTTGTTGAACGTGTAGGTGGCGATCGCCGCTTCGGGCGTGCGCAGCACCAGCTTGTCGCGCGGCACGAACCACAGCAGGGACGCACGGCGCGCGCACATCGAGCAGTTGCAGGACAGCGCGCTTTCGATCTCGCCCTCCGCATCGAAGGCGACCTGGCCGCATTGGCAGCTTCCGGTGTACTGCATGGCGAAACTCCTTGGTGGTGCGTCAACGACTGATGCCGAACATCGACAGAGGAAAGAGGAGGACCGTGACCGGTTTGGGAAACGCGTATCCCGCGGCAGCAAAGCAAGCACTTGCGCCCAGGCCCCAGAGCAGCAATTCACGGATGCCCACGGGCCCTGCGCCGAGCATGCCCCGACCGAGCAGCCCGATCCAGAGCCCGCCAAAGCCTCCGACGAAGGCGCCAATCCATCGGTCCCGAAGCGTGACCGGTGCGCGCCACCACGTGCGGAACCGTTTGACGAACATGCGCGCCTCTCAATTCGGACAAAGGGTGCGGTAAATCGGAGGTGGGCGCAAACGCTGGATCTTCACGCGCGCGCGCCGGTCTTTCACGACTTCGTGCATCGAAGGAATCGGAGAATTCGGATAGCCTCCCGTCCAATCTCCCAGGGGAATTCGAACATGGGTGACGCGCCTTCCGTCCTGGCCCTGTCCCGCGCGCTGGCCGATTGCGCCAGCCTCGAAGAGGCCGCCGCCAAGGCGGCCGGCACCACGCGCACGTTGATCGGCGCCGACGGCGTGACCATCGTGATGCGGCGCGACAACCGCTGCTGCTACTTCGAGGAAGACGCGATCGGCGCGTTGTGGAAAGGCCAGGACTTCCCGCTGGGCGACTGCGTGTCCGGCTGGGCGATGACGCATCGGCAGCAGGTCGTCATCCCCGACATCCGCACCGATCCGCGCGTGCCGCTGCAGCTGTACATGGCAACCTTCGTGCGCAGCATGGCGATGACGCCGGTCGAGCGGAACGGCGAAGCCATCGGCGCGATCGGCGTGTACTGGTCGACGTACCACCACGCGACGGAAACGGAGTTGCTCGCCTTGCGCGCGATCGCCGAGAGCCTGGCGCCGTGTTTCCTCGCCGAACAGCCGTCGGTGTCGCTGGACTGAGTTACCTGCAGCAGCTGCGGTCCTGCTGCATCGGCGGGCATGGCACCGTGCCGTAGGAGCAATACACGCAGCAGTCGCCCGAGCGCGGTGCCAGGACCTTGCCGCACCCGGCGCAGTCGTAGAACCACTGGCACGCGTTGGTCGGCATCGTGTCCGTCTGCGAGTGGCCGCATTCGGGGCAGGTGATGCAGGATTGGAGGATGACGTCGGGCATTCGCGGAGCTTCGAGGTCGAGCCGTCCCGGAATACAGCACGCGGCCGCGCGTTTGCCAAGCGCGACGCCTTGGCCGACTTAACGACCGGCTGAGGTCCACCTCAGGGCGGATGAACACGGCGCGTCGCAACACTGGACACCTCCAACCGGGAGGTCGGCCATGCGCCCCTGCAGCCACGCTTGCTTTGCGCTCCTGCTGTTCGCGCCGGTCCCGGCGCTGGCCTTCTGCCCGTTCAAGCCCATCGACCATGTCGTGACCTACGACGACTCGGGGATCTGGAACCGCGACTACCAGAAGCAACTCGCGGCAGGCGTCGCGCTCACCGTGATCGGCGGCGCGCTGTTCACCGACAACGATTCGCGGATGGGTCATACGTTCGACCAGGCGTTCGATTCCATGATCCTGACGGCCGGCACGACCACGGCGATGAAGTACGTGTTCTCGCGCGAGCGCCCCAGCCAGAACGCCGATTCGTGCGATTTCTTCGACGGGGCGGGGCACCAGAGTTTTCCCAGCGGCGAAGTCGCCGAAATCACCTCGGTGGTCACGCCCTTCATGCTCGAGTACGGCCATGACCATCCCTGGGTATACGCACTCGCCGTGCTTCCGGTCTACGACGCCGTCGCGCGCGTCAAGGTCCACGGGCATTGGCAGAGCGACGTGCTCGTGGGCGCGGGCATCGGCGTGGCGTGGGGCATCTACGCGCACCACCGCAAGACGCCGCTCATCCTGGGCTACCTGCCGGGCGGCGGGATGATGGTCGGGTATCAGAAGGAGTTCTGACGCCGCGGGGATTCAATTTGCGCGATTGAAGACATCGCGCTCCGGCTTATAGACCGCGCTGCGCCCGCCGAAGGCGCCGACGACGCTGTGGAAAACGTTGTCGTCGCCGAACGGTGGCTTCGCGCGCAGGTCCCCGGCGGAAACGTGTCGCGATGCGCTGAAGCCCGGCGACATCCACACGAGGAACGGCACGACGCGCTGGACATCCGGTGCGATCGCATTGGGTGCGCCGTGGAGATAGAAACCATGCTCGCCCAGCGACTCTCCGTGGTCGGAGAGGTAGAGCATCGTGGAATCGCTCTGGGGCACCGCCTGCAGGACGTGGATCGTTTCGGCCAGCACATGGTCCGTGTAGAGGATCGTGTTGTCGTACGCGTTGACGAGTGCGGCCTGGCTGCACGCGCCCAGGTCCACGGATTCGCACGCCGGCTGGAAACGCGCGAAGGCGGGCGGCACGCGCTTGGTATAGGTCGGGCCGTGGCTGCCTGCCAGGTGCAGCACGACTAAGATGCGCCGGGACGCGGAGCGCGCCAGCATGTCCCGCAGTTGATACAGCAGTACGTCGTCGTGGCCGAGTGCATCGCACCCGATGCCCGTGCAGGTCTTGCGGATGTCGTCGGCGCGCTGGAACAACTGGACATGCAAGGGCGGCTCGCCCCAGTTGTTGGTCCGCCAGATCACCTGCACGCCGTGGCGCTGCAGGTAGTTCGGCAAGGTTTCCTGGCTGACGCGCGCCGGCGCATCGCTGCCGATGGACGACAACATGCAGCGGATCGCCGCGGTCGTGTACGTGGCGCAGGCGTGCGCATCGGGAAGCGCGATCACGCCTGCCTTGGCAAGTTCGGGATTGGTGTTTCGCTTGTATCCGTAGAGCGAGAAGTTGCTTGCGCGCGCCGATTCACCGATCACCAGCACGACGATGGTCTTGCGGTCCGGATGCGCGTCGGCCAGGAAATGCAGGGCCGGCAGCGGCGCCTGCGCACGCTGGGACGCAGCTCGGTCGTCGAACAGGCGGACGGTGTTCGCGAGATAGCTCCACGGCAGCATCAACCCGCCCAGGGACCTGGCGTGTTTGTCGAACCACAACCAAGTGGACGATCCCGCATACACCACGACGCATCCGAGCACGCCCGCGATCACCAGCACGCGCAGGCGCGCGCGCCGGCGTGCGTCGAGGATGACGGTCTTCGCCACGATCCACGCGGGCAGCACGCCCAGCAGGAGCACGTACACGAGGAGTTTCGGATGGAAGAGTTCGAACGTCTGCGCGCGGTCGGTCGCGAAGACATTGCCCATCATCGATTTGTCGAGGAGCACGTGGTACGTGTCGATGAAGTACAGCGCGAGGCTGTTGCCGACGAGCAGCACGATGCACAGCGCTTTCATCGTCCGCAGCGACAACAGCGATACCGCCGCGAGCGTCATCACCATCAGCACGGCTTGCACGACGGTCAGCACCAGCAGGCACGCCAGGCCGGACGCGCTGCGGGGATCGAGGGTGGACAGGGCGAAGGTATACAGCGGCCAGCCGAAGAGGACCAGGTTCGCCGCGGTGAAGGCTGCGACGAACGTCGGATGCGAGCAATGGAAGCTGAAGTTCCGGGGCGTCATGCAGAGGCCCTGGTGGTGCCGGAAGTGGGACTCGAACCCACACGCTTTTAAGGGCGGCGGATTTTGAGTCCGCTGCGTCTACCGATTCCGCCATTCCGGCGCGGGCGCGCAGTATAGCCGGGCTCTGCGCGCTTCAGAACCCGCGCGCTTTCAGAATCCGCCGTACCGCGCCATCGCGGCGGCCAGCACGAAGATCACGGCCAGGCCCGCCAGTTCGATCCGCAGGATCGTCCGCGTGCCGGCCAGCGCGGCCGCATCGGGGACGAACCCGGGCTGCGTCTTCTGCGCCTTCCGCCAGCGCGCGTAGCGCACGGTCGGCAGGATCGACAACAACCCGACCAGCACGAAGGTGCCGACCTTGGCATGGAACCAGGGGTTGTGCAGGTAGAAGTCCGGGCCCTTGAGGCCGAAGAACACGCGGCACACGCCGACGGCGAGCAGCAGGCCTGCGACGAGGCCGTAGCCGGCGTCGAGTTTCGCAAGGCGGCCCACGGTGTCGGCGCGCAGTTCGCCGCGCAACAGCACGGCCTGCGACACGAGCATCGCGGTGAGGGCGAAAACGAGGAGGTGGTGGAGGGCGGCCAGCGCGAGGTCGGTCGCCATGCGGTCAGGCCGCTTCGTCGGTGGCGAGCGTCGCGTTTTCGCGCACGAACCATTCGCCCTTGGCAGGTACGAACTTCGAGCAGCACTCCATCGGCGCCTTGTAGATGTGCAGCGAGATGGCGACCTGGTCCGGGCTGGTGTTGCGGATGGTGTGGTACTCGTGCGGCGGGATCAGGCTGCCGGCGCTGCCGGGGCCCGCGTGCATGCCGCCGGCGGCGCGGAAGTGGAAGCGTTCGCCGTCGCGTTCGAGCAATTCGAACTGCGTGATTTCCAGTTCGCCGTCCCACACGCCTTCCACGCACCACAAGCCGGAATGGTCGTGCACCGGCGTGCCCTGTCCCGGGCCCCACGTCATCGCCACGACGCTGTAGCCGTGCTGCGGGCTGCGGTAGAGCTCGCGGCGCGCATAGTGGTCGACGATGGGCTCGTGGACGCAGTCGGGCAGCTGCACGTCGCGGTCCTTGATCATCCGGCACAGCGCGTTGCGCAGCGCGGAGGTGACGGCGTGTTCGTCCCCGGCCACGACGGCCTCGTCGATCGCGGCGACCAGCTTGTCGCGGCCACGGAAATCGACGTTGTGGAACTCGAGCTCGGAACACGCGTTCATGGGTCAGGCCCGGCGGGTGGACGCGGCGGATTGTACCGACAGGCCCGAGAGGAAATCGCGAACCGCCGGTCCGAAACGGGCAATGTCCACGAGAAACGCGTCGTGGCCCTGCGGGGACGGCAGCGGCAGGAACTCAGCGGCAGCACCGCCCGCGCGCAGGCCCTGCGCCACCTGTTCCTGCTGCTGGAGCGGGAACAGGATGTCCGTGGCCACGCCGATCGCCAGCGCCCGCTCCACGCGGATCCGGCCGAGGCCGGTCTCCACGGAGCCGTCGCCGTATTCGGCCAGGTCGAACCAGTCCATCGAACGGCTGAGGTAGAGGTAGCAGTTGGGATCGAAGCGGCGCACGAAGCGGCGGGCGTGGGCTTCGAGGTAACTCTCCACTTCGAATTCCAGGCCGAAGGGATCCTCGTCGTCGCGGCGGTCCGAATCCAGGCGCACGCGCCCGAAGCGGCCATCCCATTCCAGCGCCGAGCGATACGTGATCACGCCCAGCTTGCGCGCCATGCGCATGCCGGCTTCGGGATACGTCGTCTCGTCGTAATTCCCGTGGTTCCAGTTCGGATCCAGGCGGATCGCTTCGCGTTGCAGCGAGCGGATCGCGATGGAGAACGGCAACGCGCGTGGTGCGCCGGAGATGTTGATGTGCGATGCGGCCGATCCCGGATGCAGTAACAGGTACGCCAGCGCCACCATGCCGCCCATCGAATTGCCGATCACGCACGCCAGGCGCTGGATGCCGAGCGCCGTGACCACCGAATGCGCGGCGTTCGCGCCGTCTTCGATCGACAGTTCGGGGAAGTCGAGGTCGTAGCGCGCGCCGGTGGCCGGATCGATCGACGCGGGACCCGTCGATCCCTTGCAGCTGCCGAGCGAATTCACGCACACCACGAACCAGCGATTCGTGTCGATCGGCTTGTCGGGCCCGACCATCGCGTCCCACCAGCCTTCCTCCGGGTTGCCCGCGTTCGACGCGGCATGCGCATCGGGCGAGAGGCCGGTGAGGATCAGCACCGCGTTGTCCGCGGACGGCGACAACGTGCCCCAGGTTTCGTAGGCCACGCGCGCCCCGTGCAACGCGCCGCCGCGCTTCATCGCGAAGGGCGAGGGCAGGGCGTGGAATTGCGTGCCGGGGGGGATGAATTCGGTCATGGGCTGGCGCGTCCCAGGGTCAGGTCCACGGGCGATTTTGCCGGCAAGGTGACGCGCACGGGCGTCGAAGCGATATCGCCTTCCTGCGGCAGCGCGTCGCCCGACGTCGAGATGCGCGCGAGCACTTCCACTTCGCGCAACGCGGAGAGTTTCTGCGTCGGCATCGGGCTGTCGCCGTCGTCGAGCACGATGTCGAGCGGGAGGTCCTGCAGCGTGTGGCGTTCCACCGCGACCGGCATCGGCGGGCCGCCGGCGGCGCGCGCGATCACGAACACGGTGGCATCGCCACGCAGGCGCACGCGCGAGGCGAATTCGGGGTCCAGCGCGACACGAACGCGCAGGCCTTGGGACGGCGGTGCGGAGGCGACCGGCGTGGCTTCGGGCAGCGGCGCTTCACCGGCGGCAACGCGCGCGGCATTGATCTGCGTGCGCAACGACGCGGTCGTCGAGGCATCCACCACGGCGAGCAGCGGCTCCCACGTGCGCGCGGCTTCCGCGTCCTTGCCCGCCTGGCGTTGCGCGATGCCGAGGAACCAGCGCGCGCGCTGGTGTTGCGGCTGCACCTGCAACGCGGTTTCGAGCAGCGTGACCGCTTGCGCGTCGAACGTGCGGTTCGGTGCGGTCATGGCGCGCGCCTGTGCGGCTTCCACGAGCACGTCGGGTTCCTGCGGCGCCAGCTTCGCCGCGTGCGCGAACGCATCGCGCGCTTCGGTGAGGCGCTGCGAATTCGACAGGGCCTGGCCGAGCAGGCGCCAGCCTTCGGGCTGGTTGGGGTTCTTCGCCAGTTCCGCCTGCATCTGCTTGATCGCGTCGTCCAGCGTTTCGGGCATCGCGACGGTAGCCTGCGGTTCGAGCGCCGCCGGCGTGCCGACCACGCGATACAGCGCGAACGCCGCCACGGCGATGCCGACCGCGAACGCGGCCGCGATCCCGCGCGATTCGCGCAACAGGGGCCGCAGCAACAACGCGAGCACGACGAGAACCAGCACGCACGCGCACACCCAGAACATCGCCATCGGCGCCATCACCACTCCTGCGAAGCGTCGTCGGCGACGGGACTGGACGAGCGCCGGCGCACGATGCGCGCGACGACGAAGCCGCCGCCGAGCAGCAGCAGGCCGGGCCCGAGCCAGAGCAGCCACGTGCGTGTTTCCACGCGCGGGCGGTAGAGCACGAACTCGCCGTAGCGCGCGACGAGGAAATCCTTGATCTGCGCGTCGGTGCGGCCTTCGCGCATCAGGTCGAGCACTTCGTGGCGCAGGTCGAAGGCGATCTGCGCGTTGGAATCGGCCAGTGACTGGTTCTGGCACATCACGCAGCGCAGTTCGGACACGAGCGCGTGGAAGCGGGCTTCTTCGCGCGCGTCGCGGAATTCGAGCGGAGCGACGTCGGTGCCGACCTGGGCTTTCGCTTCGCCCGAACCCAGCGCAAGCGCGAGCAACAGGGCCGCGGTCACGGCGAACGCGGTGAACCCGATCAGCGCGTACCACAGCTTCCTCATCGCGCCGCCCCCGGTTGCGGATCGATCGCATCCAGCGCCGGCACCAGTTCGCCCTGGATCAGCGCATCGGTGAGCGGGCCCACGTGCTTCCAGCGGATCACGCCGTTCGCATCGACGAGGAAGGTTTCCGGTGCGCCGTAGATGCCCCAGTCGATCGCCGCCTTGCCTTCGACGTCGGCGACCACGAGCCAGTACGGATTGCCGAACTGCCCGAGCCAGCGCAGCGCGTCCTCGCGATCGTCCTTCCAGTTGAAGCCCACCATGCGCACGCGCTTGGTTTCGGCGAAGCGCGTGAGCACCGGATGTTCGTCGCGGCACGACGGGCACCAGCTGCCCCACACGTTGAGCACGAACGGTGCGCCGCGAAAATCGGCGAGCGTGACCGTGCGGCCGGGCTCGTGCAGCACGGGCAGCGCGAACGCCGGCGCAGGCTTGTCGATGAGCGGCGAGGGCAGCGCTTCGCGATCGGGATTGCGGCTCAGCCACACGCCGGCGGCGAGCAACAGCGCGAGCGCGGCGAAGATGGCGAGCGGGAGGAAGCGTGCGGCGTTGGGCTTGCTCATGCGCGCGATTCCGCGACTTGCGCACTCGTCTGCGGTGCAGGCTGCGTCGCGGCCTTGCGGAATCGCCGATCCGTCGCGGTCACGAATCCGCCCAGCCCCATCAGCGCCGCGCCGAACCAGATCCAGCGTACGAACGGCTTGTAATGCACGCGCACGGCCCACGCGTCGCCGCCCAGCGGCTCGCCGAGTGCGACGTAGAGATCACCGCGCCAGCCCGGCGCGATGCCGGCTTCCGTCATCACCTGGCCACCGCTGGCGTAAGCGCGCTTTTCCGGATGCAGCGTCGTCAGTTCGCGGTCGCCGTCGAACACGCGCACAGTGCCGTGGTCCGCTTCGTAGTTGGGGCCGCGGCGATGTTCGACGCCTTCGAATTCGAAGCGATGCGTGCCGAGCGCCACCGACTCACCCGGCGCGAGCGCGAGTTCGCGCTGCTGCGACAGGCCTTCGACCAGCAACGCACCGACGAGGAACACCGCCACGCCGGTATGCGCCAGCGTCATGCCGAGCATTTCGGCGGTGAACGCACGCCCGCGTTGTTCGAAGCGCGACCACAGGAAGCGCGCGGTGCCCGCCGCCACCCACGTCGCGCCCGCCAAACCGGCGGCGACTTTCCACGGCCCTTGCTTGGCGAGGAAGAACGTTGCGATGCCGACGCCGATCGCCAGTCCCGCCCACGGCACCAGCATCGCGAACGGGCGCGAGGCCTGTTCGCGCTGCCACTTCGTCAGCGGCCCGAACGGCAGCAGCAACACCAGCGGCGCCATCAGCACGGTGAACAGCAACGCGAAATAAGGCGGCCCGACACTGATCTTGCCGAGCGACAGCGCATCGGCGAGCAGCGGATACAGCGTGCCGATCAGCACCATCGCGCAGGCGGTGGACAGCAGCAGGTTGTTGGCGAGCAGCAGCGTTTCGCGCGAGCTGGCGGCGAACGGTGCGCCGTCGTTGTCGTCCGGCGCGCGCAGTGCGTACAGCAGCAACGAACCGCCGACGACCGTGCCGAGGAACAACAGGATGAACAGGCCGCGCGTGGGATCCGCCGCGAACGCATGCACGCTGGTCAGCACGCCCGAACGCACGAGGAAGGTGCCGAGCAGCGACAGCGAGAATGTGGCGATGGCCAGCAACAGCGTCCAGCCGCGGAAGCTGCCGCGCTTCTCGGTGACCGCCTGCGAATGCAGCAGCGCCGCGCCGGCGAGCCACGGCATGAAGCTCGCGTTCTCCACCGGATCCCAGAACCACCAGCCGCCCCAGCCCAGTTCGTAATACGCCCACCACGAACCCAGCGCGATGCCGCAAGTGAGGAAGCCCCACGCCACGTTCGTCCACGGCCGCGTCCAGCGCAGCCAGCGCGCATCGACCTTGCCGTCCAGCAGCGCCGCGATCGCGAAGGCGAAAGGCACCGAGAACCCGACGTAGCCCAGGTACAACATCGGCGGATGGATGATCATCCCCGGGTCCTGCAGCAGCGGGTTGAGATCGCGACCTTCGAGCACGGCCGGCAGCAGGCGTTCGAACGGATTGCTGGTGAACAGCAGGAACGCGAGGAAGCCCACCGCGACCAGGCCCATCACGCCCAGCACGCGCGCGATCACGACGTCGGGCAACGACTTGGAGAAGAACGCGACTGCGGCCGTCCACGTCGCCAGGATCAGCGCCCACAGCAGCAGCGAGCCTTCGTGCGCGCCCCACACGGCGGTGTAGCGATACACCAGCGGGAGCAGCGTGTTGCTGTTCACCGCGACGTACTTCAACGAGAAGTCCTGCACGACGAACGCATGCGCGAGCAGGCCGAACGCCAGTGCGACCAGCGCCCACTGCAGGTAGGCCGCGGGCCGCGCGACCGCCATCCACGCCACGCGACCGCGCTGCGCACCGGCGAGCGGCAACGCCGCCTGCATCGCCGCGACCAGCAGCGCCAGGACGAGCGCGATTTGTCCGAGTTCGGGCAGCACTTACTGCGTGGCCTGTGCGGCGGCGGCGTCCGCCGGCACGTCGTGCTTGCGGTGCGCGATGCCCATCTTGTCCGCCACTTCCTTCGGCATGTAGGTCTCGTCGTGCTTGGCCAGGACCTCTTCGGCGACGAAGGTGCCGCCGCGCATGCGGCCGGTGGCGATGACGGCCTGCTTCTCGCGGAAGAGGTCGGGGAGGATGCCGGTGTAGACGACGGGCATCTGCGCATCGCCGTCGTCCACGCTGAAGTGCGCTTCCATCGAGCCCGTCGCGCGCTTGAACGAACCGCCCTGCACCATACCGCCGAGGCGGAAGCGCGCCTGGCCCGACGACACCGCGTCGCCGGCCTTGCCCGTCAGCACTTCCGACGGTGTGTACAGATACGCGACGTTGCGCTGCAACGCATACGCGACGAGCGCGGTGGCGATGCCGGCGGCGACGACCAGCGCCAGCACGTACCAGAGGCGACGCTTGCGGGTGGGGTTCATTCGATGGAGTCGCTCTGCAAAGGTGTTCTGCTCAATTCGTTGATCTCGGGGCGCGCGGCGGCGCGCGCGGCGCGCAACTTCGCGGCGCGCAACTGCCGGCGCACGTCCAGCCGCGGCGCGATGAAATCCCACGCCAGCACGAGGCCGAACACCGCGTAGGCGGCGATGACGTAATCGCGGTAACTCATCGCGCACGCTCCGGGGCGCCGCCGGCCAGGCGCAGCACCCAGTCCTTGCCGGCTTCGCGGCGCAGGTTGTCGGCGCGCGCACGCATCAACAGCGAGCCGATGAACCACAACTTGGTGGCGATGATCATCGCGAACAACGGCGGCAGCATGCTCGGGTCCATGTGCGACTTGCCGAACAGGCTGATGGTCTGCCCCTGGTGCAGCGAGTTCCACCACACCACGGAATAGCGGATGACCGGCAGCAGCGCGACGCCGACGATGGCGAGCAAACCGGCCGCGCGCGCCGCGCTGCGGCGGTCTTCGATCGCGTTGTACAGGCCGATCACGCCGAGATACAGGAACAGCAGGATCAGCTCGGTGGTCAGGCGCGGATCCCAGTCCCACCACGTGCCCCACATCGGCTTGCCCCAGATGGCACCGGTGGCCAGCGTGATCACCGTGAACGCGGCGCCGATCGGCGCGCAGGCCATCGCCAGGATTTCGCACAGCTTGATGCGCCAGATCAGCGCGATCGCCGCGTAGAACGCCATCAGCCCGAACACGAACATGCTCATCCACGCGCTCGGCACGTGGATGTAGAGGATGCGGAAGCTGTCGCCCTGCTGGTAATCGGCGGGCACCTGGAACAGCGCGCCCCAGATCCCGTACGCGCCCACCAGCACGGCGAGCACGTACGCCACCGGCGCCCAGCGCGCGGCGAAGCGATCGAAGTAGGGCGGCGACCCGAGTTGGTGGAACCAGCGGACGAGCGGATGCATGGGCGGCTACGTGAGAGCGATTCGGATCGCCGCGGCTGCGGCGAGCGGGGCCAGTACCAGCGCCAGCACGAGGCCGGCGCCGAGGTAGAGCAGGGGCGCGAGGGCGTCCTGGCCCTGCGCCGCGAGCGCGACGCTGCCCGCGCCGAACACCAGCACGGGCACGTACAGCGGCAGCGCGAGCAGCGCGACAAGGATACCGGAGCGACGCATGCCCACGGTCAGCGCGGCGACCACCGCGCCCAGCAGGCTCAGGAGCGGCGTGCCGAGCAGCAGCGAGGCCATCAGCGCCGGGAGTTGTTCGCGCGGCAGGTGCAGCAGTTCGCCGAGCAGGGGCGTGGCGATGACCAGCGGCAGCGACGTGCTGGCCCAGTGGATCGCGGTGCGCACCAGCACCAGCCACGCCAGGGGCACCGGCGCGAGCATCCATTGTTCGAGCGATCCGTCCTCGGCATCGCCGCGGAACAGCGTGTCGAGCGCGAGCAGGCCCGCCAGCAGCACGGCGACCCACAGCACCGGCGCGGCCACGCGTTGCAGCGCCTGTGCCTCGCCGCCCAGCGCGAGCGCGAACAGCACGACCACCAGCAGCGCGAACAGGGCCGGTTGCAGCGCATCGCCGCGGCGGCGCCACAGCAGGCGCGAATCGCGGGCGAGCAGGGCGAAGGCGGCCTGGCGCATCACGTCGCACGCTCCAGTTGCAGCATGCGCGTGCGCACGGGCGGCGCTGCGTAGGCGCCGTGCGTGGTGAGCAGCGCCGCGCCGCCTTCGCGCAGGTGCGCCTGCACCATGCGGTTCACGAGGTTGATGCCTTCCAGGTCCAGGTTGGCGTAGGGCTCGTCGAGCAGCCACAGCGGCGCGGGCGACAGCCACAGGCGCGCGAGCGACAGGCGCTTCTTCTGGCCCGCGGACAACTGGCGCGCGAGGGTGTCTTCGTAACCGGCCAGGCCCACCAGCGCGAGCGCGTGCGCCGGCAGCTGGCCCTTGCGCCGGCCATGCAGGCCGCACAGGAAATGCAGGTTCTCGAGCGCGGAGAGGTCGGCCTTCAGCGCCGGGAGATGGCCGAGGTAGGCGATCGCGCGCGAGCGGCGGCTGGTGTCGGCCGCCTGGCCATCGATCTCGACGTCGCCGTGATCCGCCCGCAGCAATCCGGCCAGCACGCGCAGCAACGTGGTCTTGCCCGCGCCGTTGTCGCCTTGCACCAGCAAGGCTTCGCCCGCGTCGACTTCGAGCGCGAGGGGGCCGAACACCGGTTGTTCGTTGCGCGCGAAGCGCAGGCCGCGTGCGGCAAGCAGCGGCGGGGCGATGGACATCGGGTCGGTGCGAACGGCCGGGTTCGGCCGGGGGCGCCATTCTAGCGGCTGGGGACGCCCGATTTGCCCGGTTTGGGCTGGCCGGCGGGCGCGCGGGCATGGGCGAGCTGTCCGCACCACTCGACGAATTCGCGCGGCTTGGCCATCAGCGGCTGTTGCGCGTACATGCGCAGGCGGATCGCTTCGCCGCGGTTCCAGACCAGGGTGCCCAGCTGCCCGTAGCGCAGGGCCAGGCGGTCGAATTCTTCGTCCGGCATGTCCATCACCACCCAGCTCGGCTCGCGCCAGCTGCGGTTGGGGGCGGAGCAGAAGCCCGGGCGGAACGGCAGTTCGCTCGCGAGCAGGGCGGTGTGCAGGGCTTCGTCCGCGCGGCGATTCACGGCCTCGGGGCGCGGCACCGAATGCGGGTCCCACGCCGACAGCAGCCCGAAGTGCTGGCTCTGCGGGAAGAAGGCTTCGAGCTCGGGCGCGCGGTGGCCGATGCGCAAGGCACGCCATTCGCCGTCGAGTTCCCAGCGGTATTCCGCGGCGTGGTACGCATCGAGCAGGGTCGCGATGCGCAAATCGTTCTGGAGGGACATGGCGGGCAGGTTTAACGCATGGGCTGGGCTCCGTAAACTCCGGTGAACGCATCGGCGCCCTTTGCAAACGATTCCGGCACCGATCCTCACGAGTCCGCCACCACAAGCGCACGGAAGGCCCATGCACATCGACACCAAGCTGCCCCGGGTCGGGACGACCATTTTCACGGTGATGTCCCAATTGGCCATGGAGCACCAGGCGGTGAACCTGGGCCAGGGCTTCCCGGATTTCCCGGTGCCCGACCTGCTGGTCGAATCGCTGGATCGCGCGATGCGCGCCGGCCACAACCAGTACGCGCCGATGACGGGCATCCCCGCGCTGCGCAGCGCCATCGCGAACAAGACCGAGCGCGTGTACGGCTGGCGCCCGGATGCGGATCGCGAAGTCACGGTGACCTCCGGTGCGACCGAGGCGATCTTCGATGCCATCCACGCCGTCGTGCGCGCGGGCGAAGAAGTCATCGTGCTCGACCCGTGTTACGACTGCTACGAACCGGCGATCGACCTCGCCGGCGCGCGCGCGGTGCACGTGCCGCTGGATCCGCGCACGTTCGCGCCCGACTGGAACCTGGTGCGCGCCGCGATCACCCCGCGCACCCGCATGCTGATGATCAACAGCCCGCACAACCCGTCGGGCGCGATGCTGTCGCAGGCGGACATGGCGGAAGTCGCCAATATCCTGCGCGACACGGAGATCGTGCTGCTGTCCGACGAGGTGTACGAACACATCGTGTTCGACGGCGCGCGCCATGAATCGGTGCTGCGCTACCCGGAGCTGCGCGAGCGCGCGTTCGTCATCTCCAGCTTCGGCAAGACCTACCACTGCACGGGCTGGAAGATCGGCTACTGCATCGCGCCGCCCGCCTTGTCCGCCGAATTCCGCAAGGTGCACCAGTACAACACCTTCTGCAGCTTCGCCCCGGCGCAACATGCGTTCGCCGAAATGATCGAACGCGACCCGGCGCACTACGACACGCTGGGGGCGTTCTACGAAGCAAAGCGCGACCACTTCGCCGCGCAGTTGCGCGAGACGCGCCTCGTGCCGCTGCCGGTGCCGGGCGGGTATTTCCAGCTGGTCGATTATTCGGCGGTCAGCGATCTGGACGATCTCGCGTTCTGCCGCTGGCTCACCACCGAGCATGGCGTCGCGGCCATCCCGCTGTCGCCGTTCTACGAAACGCCGCCGCCGGGCCAGCGCCTGGCGCGCCTGTGCTTCGCGAAAAACCAGGCCACGCTCGACGCGGCCATCGACCGGCTGCGCAAGCTTTGACGCCGCCTTCGCAACCCATGGAGCACTCCAAGGCGATGCAGGACCTTCGAATTTCCCTCGTGCAGGGCGACACGCGCTGGCACGACCCGGCAGCGAACCGCGCGTACTACGGCCACCTGCTCGCGCCGCTGCATGGGCAGACCGACCTCGTGCTGTTGCCCGAAACCTTCACCAGCGGCTTCAGCAACGACGCGATCGACCAGGCCGAAACGATGGACGGCCCGACGATCGCGTGGCTGCGCGAACAGGCGTACGCGCTGGGGGCGGCGGTATGCGGCAGCGTGCAGATCCGTGACGGCGACGGCGTCTACAACCGCCTGTGCTTCGCCACGCCCGAAGGCGCGCTGCACACCTACGACAAGCGCCACCTGTTCCGTTACGCGAAGGAACACGAACGCTACGCCTCCGGCCGCGACCGCCTCACCATCGACTACATGGGGTGGCGCATCTGCCCGCTGGTCTGCTACGACCTGCGCTTCCCGGTGTATTCGCGCAACCGCTACGACGTCGAACGCGCGCAGGGGCTGGACTACGACCTGCTGCTGTACGTGGCCAACTGGCCCGCGGCGCGTTCGTATGCCTGGCGCACGTTGCTGCGCGCCCGCGCGATCGAAAACCTGTGTTTCGTCGCCGGCCTCAATCGCGTCGGCACCGACGGCAACGGGCTGAAGTACGACGGCGAGAGCGCGGTCATCGATTTCCTCGGCCGGCCGCTGAGCGAATGCACGGACGAGGAACTCGTCGTCACCACCACGCTGCCGGCACGGGAATTGCTGGCGCATCGCGAACGCTTCCCCGCGATGCTCGATGCGGATGCATTCACGCTGACCTGAGCGGCCGCTGCAACGATACGTTGCAGCCATGCGTGGCCGCACCACGGGCATTTGTGGCGTTCAATGCGGGAACTCCCCAAGGGAATCCCCCGCAATGAACGAGAAGCAATTGATCGCCGTCGTCGGTGCCACGGGTGCGCAGGGCGGCGGCCTGGTGCGCGCCATCCTCGATGATCCCAATGGCGGTTTCCGCGTCCGCGCCCTCACGCGCCACGTCGACGGCGAGAAGGCGCGTGCGCTTTCGGCCGCCGGCGCCGAAGTGGTCGCGGCCGACCTCGACGACGAAGCCAGCCTGGAAAACGCGCTGCGCGGCGCGGACGGCGCGTTCTTCGTCACCAACTTCTGGGAACACTTCTCGCCCGAGAAGGAATACGAACAGGCCCGCAACCTGGCGCGCGCGGCGAAGGCGGTGCGCGTCAAGCACGTCGTGTGGTCCACGCTGGAAGACACGCGCGAACGCGTGCCGCTGGGCGACGACCGCATGCCCACGCTGCAGGGCAAGTACAAGGTCCCGCACTTCGATGCGAAGGGCGAGGCCGACAAACTGTTCGCCGAAGCAGGCGTGCCCACGACCTACCTGCGCACGTCGTTCTACTGGGACAACCTCATCCATTTCGGCATGGGCCCGAAGCCCGGCCCCGACGGCACGCTGCAGTTCGTGCTGCCGATGGACGACGCGAAGATGCCGGCGATGGCGGCCGAGGACATCGGACGCAGTGCGTACGGGATCTTCAAGGCGGGCGATCGCTACATCGGCAAGCAGGTGTCGATTGCGGGCGAACATCTCAACGGCAAGGAGATGGCCGCGGCGCTGACCAAGGCGCTGGGACGCGAGGTGAAGCATGCGGCGGTGTCGCCGGCGGACTATCGCGGGTTCGGGTTCCCGGGCGCGGACGACCTGGGGAACATGTTCCAGTACTACCGCGATTTCGAAAGCGAGTTCCGCGCGCCGCGGGACGTGGAGGCGACGCGCAAGTTGAATCCGCAGCTGCAGTCGTTTTCGCAGTGGCTGGAGAAGAATGCTTCGAGGATTCCGTTGGAATAACCGAGGCGCTATCTTCGAACGCCGAAATAGACCTGCTCCGCCGCCCATCGCAGGGGCGGCGAATGCAGCAGCAGGTCGAAGGGCCAGTCGAACGGCATGCGGTCGAAGGCCCAGCGCAACGCACGCTTGGCGCGGAAACGCGGCGCGGCCTCGATCGCGATGGCTTCGGGGCGCGGCCCGTCGTTGCGCACGTGCGCGGCCACCGCGCGGCCCACGGTCCATGCGTGCTCCCATGCAGAATGGATGCCACCCGCGGTGACCGGCGACACGATGCCCGCTGCATCGCCGGTGAGCATCACGCCTTCGCTCGCGAGCGGCCACACCGGGCCGCTGCACGGAATCAATCCGGCGCGGGTCGGTCCCGGCGTGAGGCGCAACGGCAATCCACCGGCGCGACCCACGCGCAACAGGAACCCATCGAGATCCGGCACGCGTGCATTCGCCGGATCGTGGCGCAACGCGAGGCCCGCCTGCACGCCGCCGGGGTTCTGCGCGATCCAGCCGATGTAACCGGGCGCATAGCGCTTGCTGATGAAGCAGTGCAGCGCATCGGGTTCGGCGAGGCGTGCGTGCGGGAATTCGTATTCGATGCCGTAGAGGAACTGGCGCACGCGTCCGAGCCCGCAACGCTCGGCGACGCGCGAGCGCGCCCCATCGGCGCCGACGAGGAAGCGCGTGCGGCCGATGCCTTCGACGTCCCAGCCACCGTCGATGCGCTTCGCATCGCGGAACGACGTGGACAGTCGCAGGTCGACGCCATGGCTGCGCAATTGCGTGGCGAGCCAGCGCATCACGCCCGGCGTATCCGTCGTCAGGAAGTAACACCCCGGCGCGGCGAGCGCGATCTGCTTGAGGCTCGGTGCGTAGAGGCGCACTTGTTCGACGCGTCGCACGAGGTCGGTGGGCAACGCGCCGAGCAACGTGCGCTCGGCGGCCTCCTTCACGATGATGCCGGTGGTGCGGAGTTTTTCGCCGGGGTCGCGCTTGCGTTCGAGCACGCATACGCGCAGCCCGGATTGCGCGGCCGCGAGCGCGCACGCCGCGCCGGCGAAGCTTGCGCCGACGACGACCAGGTCGAAGGCGAATCGGTCATGGGTCATGTGGCGCGCAGCGTCGCCAACCGCGACGAAGCGACGATGGCGCGAACGTGAAGCGACGACGAAGTCTGCTTGCCACCGGAAACGAAGAAGGGCGCTTGCGCGCCCTTCGTTCGTCATTGCCGCCGTGGATCAGCCGCCCGAATGGCGACCGCCACCGGGACGCCCGCCACCGCGCGGACCGCCCGGACGCGGACCCGCGGGACGCGGACCACCGGGACGACCGCCCGGACGCTGGCCGCCAGGCGCACCGCCGGGACGTGCGCCACCCGGACGCGGACCGCCGGGGCGTGCGCCGCCAGGACGCGGACCGCCCGGACCCGCCGGACGCGGACCACGCGGCTTGTCGGCGTACGGATTGAAACCGCCGGGATTCGCGTGATCGGACGGGAAGCTCGGCGCGTTGCCGGGATGCCCGTACGGACGATGCCCGCCACCGCCGCCGCCCGGACCCCCGGGACCGCGCGGACCACGCGCATCACCGCGATTCGCTGCACCGCCGTTGCCGTACGGACGCGGACCACCGGCGCCGGCCGGACGCGGACCGCCGCCCCCCGGACGCGGACCACCACCCCCCGGACGCGGGCCACCCGCGCCGCCGCCCGGCTTGTTGCCGTAGGGCTTGCGCGGACCGCGCGCACCATCGGGATTGCGATGGCCGGTCGGACCCGTGGCGACGCCTTCCGGCACGTACCACGTGCGGAATTCGCTCGGCGCACCCGCATCGCGCGATTCACCCGGACGCATGCGCTGGCCGGCCTGGCGCGGACCCTTCGGCTTGAACGCCTTGTTGCCGGCATTCGCCGCGGCTTCGCCGCTGACCGTCAAACCGCCATGCGGCTTCTTGCCGCCGCGACCCGGGCGACGATCGTCGCGCACGTGGTCGAAGCGACGCAGTTCGCGGCCTTCGTCTGCCGTGTTGTGGCCGCCGACGTAACCGCCGCCCTTCGCGCCGCCGAAATGCAGCGTCGACTTGGCAGCCTTGCGCTGGCCGATCACCGGCATCAGCGTGAGCGAGGAGGGCGCGCCTTCTTCGAGGCCGACCTTCGCGCGCAGCGCGGCGACCTTGTCGGGCGCGAGTTCCTGCGACTGGCCGCGCAGCAGCGGCTGCGGCAGCGACACGTCGCCGTAGCGGATGCGCTTCAGGCGCGAGACCTGGCAGCCCTGCGATTCCCACAGGCGGCGCACTTCGCGGTTGCGGCCTTCCTTGAGGAGCACGCGGAACCAGTCGTGCGATCCGTCTTCGTTGCCCTTCAGGCGTTCGATTTCGTTGAACTGCGCCGGGCCGTCGTCGAGCAGCACGCCGCGCTGCAGGCGGTCGACCAGCTTGTCCGGCACGGTGTCTTCGCCTTCGGGCGCACGCACGCGGCACACGTACTCGCGTTCGACTTCGAAGGAGGGATGCATCATCGCGTTGGCGAGTTCGCCATCGGTGGTGAGCACCAGCAGGCCGGTGGTGTTGATGTCGAGGCGGCCGATCGCGATCCAGCGCGCACCCTTCAGGGCGGGCAGGGATTCGAAGATGGTCGGGCGGCCTTCGGGATCTTCGCGCGTGGTGACTTCGCCTTCGGGCTTGTTGTAGATCAGCACGCGCGCCGGTTCGGTCAGCGCGCTGGCGACGAACGTGCGGCCGTCGATTTCGATCTTGTCGCCGCCGGTGACGCTCATGCCGACCTGGGCGACGTTGCCGTTGACGCGGATCAGGCCGTCGGCGATGCGCTGCTCGAGCGCGCGGCGGGAGCCGAGGCCGGCCTGCGCGAGCACCTTGTGCAGGCGCTCCTCGAGGCGGGGCGCGTCGGCGGACGTTTCGGTTGCACCGCGCTTCAGCGAAAGCTTGCGCGGGCGGTCTTGCTCACTCATGGGTCTGCTCCGACGAGGCCGTTTCGGCGTCGTCATCTTCGTAATCGTTGGGGGCTTCGGGGGCGACGCCGTGCGCGTCGTTCAAAGGGAGGTCGTCGATGGCTTCGTCGTCCATCGCGGGTTCGTCCATGACGCTGTCGTCCATGGGCATGTCGCCGACGGGCAGGGACGCCGCGGCTTCGGGTTCGAACTGCAGTTGCGGTTCGAGCTCGCCGAGGTCCTTGAGTTCGGACAACGGCGGCAGTTCGTCCAGGCGCTTGAGGCCGAAGTAATCGAGGAAGCCCTTGGTGGTGCCGAACAGTGCGGGCTTGCCCGGCACGTCGCGGTGGCCCACCACGCGGATCCATTCGCGTTCCTCGAGCGCCTTGATGATGTTGCTGTTGACCGCCACGCCGCGCACCTGTTCGATCTCGCCGCGCGTGATCGGCTGGCGATAGGCGATGAGCGCGAGGGTTTCGAGCGTGGCGCGCGTGTACTTGGTCTGGCGTTCGGTCCACAGGCGCGCGACCCACGCATGCACGTCGGCCTTCACCTGGAAGCGGAAGCCGGACGCCAGTTCCACCAGTTCCACGCCGCGATCCGCGCACTGCTCGCGCAGCGTTTCGAGCGCCTGCTCCACCGAATCGTCCGGCGCCGGATCGTCCAGCGAGAACAACCCGTGCAGCTGCGCCAGGGTGAGCGGCTGGTTGGCCGCCATGAGGGCGGCTTCGACGATGCGCGTGATGAAGGTTTGGTCCATGGGGCTCAGGCGTTGGAATCGTTGGCGGCGGGTTCGTCGTCGAACTCGCTCGACAGTTCGAGGGCGTCGGGGGCGTCGTCGCCGACGGCGAGCGACTTGACGTAGATCGGGGCCAGCGTGCGCATGTCGCCATGCGCGTCGCTCGGCGGCTCCTGGAGGATTTCGACCAGCTGTTCCTTGGCGAGCGTGAGCAAGGCCAGGAACGTCACCACGACGCCCAGCTTGCCCTCGTGCACCACGAACAGCGACTCGAAGCGATGGAAGGCGCCATCGCCCATCCGTTCCAGCAGCTCGCCCATGCGCTGGCGCACGCTCAGTGCGTCGCGCTTGATGGCGTGCTGCGTGAAGAGCTCGGCGCGCTTGAGCACGTCGGCCAGCGCCAGCAGCATTTCGCGCAGGTCCACCGGCGGCGGCAACTTCACCGACGCGCGATCCGGCACGAAGGCCGACACCGGGGCCGTGTCGCGATCCTGGCGGGGTAGGGCGTCGAGGTCTTCGGCGGCCTGCTTGAAGCGTTCGTATTCCTGGAGGCGGCGCACGAGATCCGCGCGCGGGTCGTCTTCCAGGCCTTCCTCGCTCGGCGGCCGCGGCAGCAGCATCCGGGATTTGATCTCGGCCAGGATCGCGGCCATCACCAGGTATTCGGCGGCGAGCTCGAAGCGCATCTCGTGCATCGCCTGGATGTAGGTGACGTACTGGCGCGTGATCTCGGCGACCGGGATGTCCAGGATGTCCAGGTTCTGGCGGCGGATCAGGTACAGCAACAGGTCCAGCGGGCCTTCGAACGCATCGAGGATGACCTCGAGCGCGTCCGGCGGGATGTACAGGTCCTGCGGGATCTGCAGCACCGGCTGGCCGAGCACCATCGCCAGCGGCATTTCCTGCTGCTGCGGGTGGGGACCGGCCATGGATGTCGGGTGTGCGCCTGCGGCTGTCGCCTCGGGCACGGGCACGCTCGGTTCTTCGGACATGCGTTTCGCGGCCCCCTCCGGGCCACTGCTGGTGCAAGGCGGCGGCGAACGGGCGGGCCCGGGCGCGGTCGCGGATCGAAAAGTCGCTTGCAAGGGGATCCGGGCGGCGGTGCCATCGGATCGCGGTGGGCCGCGTGTGGCCGGCCTCGAACAATGGTCGCAAGGGTACGGGGGTCGACCGGCACTGTCCACACCTTAGAATCGCGGCCCCGATCCAGCAGGTGCATCGACGCCCATGTGGTACGCCATCGAAGGACACGACGGAGCCGACGTGCTCGCAAGCCGCATGGCCGCGCGCCCCGCCCACGTGGCCCGGCTCACCGACCTGCGCGACCAGGGCCGCCTGCTGCTCGCGGGCCCGTGCCCGGCGATCGATGCGGAAGACCCGGGCCCGGCGGGTTTCAGCGGCAGCATCGTGATCGCCGAGTTCGAATCGATCGAGGCCGCCCGCGCCTGGGCCGATGCCGATCCCTACGTGGAGGCCGGCGTCTACACCCGCGTGGACGTGCGTCCGTTCAAGCCGGTGCTGCCGTGAGCGATCGCGTCGAACGGATCCGCGCGGCGCTGGATTCGGCGCTTTCGCCCACGTTCCTCGAGGTCGTCGACGACAGCGCCCGCCATGCCGGCCACGCCGGCGCGCGGGACGGGCGGGGGCACTTCAACGTCGACATCGTCAGCGACGCCTTCCGCGGGCTGGCTTCGCTGGCGCGCCATCGCGCCGTCTACGCCGCGGTGGGCGAGATGATGACCACCGACATCCACGCGCTTTCCATCCGGGCCCGCACCCCGGACGAGGCCAGGGCCTGAAGTTCCCAACCCTGCGCTGATCTTTACGCCTTGTTTACACCCGGTTGTGAAAACGTTTACATTCGGGACGCAACGGGGATTCGAGGTCAGCACGGATGGGTGATGTCGTGACGATCCGGGATGTGGCGAGGCTGGCCCAGGTATCCGTGGCCACGGTCTCCCGCGCCCTCAATGGACGCGAAAACGTCGCCAGCGGCGTGCGCGCCCGGGTGATCGACGCCGCGAAGGAACTCCGCTACGTCCCCCACCACGCCGCCCGCAGCCTCAGCAGCCGGCGCACCCGCACCATCGGCGTCGTCCTGCCGGACCTCCACGGCGAGTTCTTTTCCGAACTCATGCGCGGCATCGACCAGGTGGCGCGCGAGCACGATCTGTATCTCCTCGTCTCCAGTTACCACGGCCACCCGGAAGAGCAGGGCGTGGCGCTGCGCGCGATGCGCGGCCGCGTCGACGGCCTGCTGGTGATGTCGCCCTTCGTCGAAAGCACGCCGCTGGCGGACGACTTCGACGACGCGCATCCGGTCGTGCTCATCAACACCGGCCTGACGGGCATCGGCCTGGGCACGCTGCGCGTCGATAACCACGGCGGTGCGCGCGGCATGGTGCAGCACCTGGCGGCGCGCGGGTTCCGCCGCATCGCGTTCGTCGCCGGCCCCGAAGGCAACTTCGACGCCGCCGAACGCCTGCGCGGCTATCGCGAAGCGCTCGCCGAATTCCTGCCCGACGCCGATCCCATCGTGCTGCCCGGCGCGTTCGACGAATCCTCCGGCCATCGCGCCGGCCAGGCCATCATCGCGATGGCGGAGCGGCCCGACGCCGTGTTCTGCGCCAACGACATGACCGCGCTCGGCTGCCTGTTCGCGTTCCACCAGGCCGGCCTGCGCGTGCCGGACGACATCGCGCTCGCCGGCTTCGACGACATCCCGCTCGCGCGCTACGTGCATCCCTCGCTGACGACGATCGCCGTCGACATCGCCGAACTCGGTGGTCTCGCATTGCGCGCGCTGATCGCGGGCACGCCGCTCGACAGCGCCCCCATCGCTCCGCACCTCGTGGTGCGCGAATCGACACAACGCGATACGCCGCCGGCTCCGCACGGCGAGCGCCGCGACAGTTCCTAGAGGCCGTGCGCGGCCCCTGCGTTCGATCCATCCAGATTTTTCTTGCAACAAGAATTTTGGGAGAGGGACACGCCATGAAGCCTCGCACCATTCACCGCCCCACGCCGCGCCTGCTCGCGGTCGCGCTCGCCAGCTGCGTCCTCGCACTGGGCGCACCGGCCTTCGCGCAAAGCACGTCCGCCACGTTGCGGGGTGCCGCCACGGCATCCACGCGCGTCACCGCCACCAACACCGCCACCGGCCTGTCGCGCAGCGTGCAGGCCGGCGCCGACGGCAACTACATCCTCGCCGGCCTGCCGCCGGGCGTGTACCGCGTGGATGTCGAAGGCGGGCAGTCGCGCACCGTGACGTTGTCGGTCGGTCAGAACGTCACGCTGAACGTCGCGGGCGGCCCGGCGCAGCTGCAATCGGTCGAAGTGGTCGGCGCCGTGCAGGAAACGCGCACGTCGGAAGTCGCGACCTACGTGACGCCGAAGAAGATCGAATCGCTGCCGCAGTCCAGCCGCAACTTCCTGTCGTTCGCCGACACCGTCCCGGGCGTGATCTTCGACACCGGCAACGACGACTCCACCAAGCTGCGCAGCGGCGCGCAGAACTCCAACGGCGTCAACGTCTTCATCGACGGCGTGGGCCAGAAGAACTACGTGCTCAAGGGCGGCATCAGCGGCCAGGATTCCAGCCGCGGCAACCCGTTCCCGCAGCTGGCGGTGGGCGAGTACAAGGTCATCACGTCCAACTACAAGGCCGAGTACGACCAGATCAGCAGCGCCGCGGTGACCGCGGTGACGAAGTCGGGCACCAACGACTTCGGCGGCTCGGTGTTCTGGGATCGCACGTCGGACTTCTGGCGCTCGATGACGCCCGCCGAGGAACGCGCGGGCGTGGAAGCCAACACGCACACCGAGCAGTACGGCATGTCCGTCGGCGGCCCGATCCTCAAGGACCGCCTGTTCTACTTCGTCACCTACGAAGGCAAGAGCATCGACAGCCCGCGCACGATCACGCCGGGCCAGATGTACGGCGGCTTCGCGCTGCCGGCCAACCTGCAGCAGTTCACCGGGCCGCTGTCCTCGCCGTTCGACGAAGACCTGTGGTTCGGCAAGCTGACGTGGCAACCCGACGGCGACAACCTCGTGGAGTTGTCGCTCAAGCAGCGCAACGAAACCGAGATCACCGGCATCGGCGGCCAGGACACGTTCGACTACGGCACGTCCAAGCAGAACGACAGCACGCGCGTCGACCTGCGCTGGCAGTACAACCAGGAGCAGTGGCTCAACGACGCGCACATCACGTTCGAGAACGAGCAGTGGAGCCCGCGCGCCACGACCATCGGTCCCGGCTTCCGCTTCACCGGCACCACCGGCGATCCCTTCCAGGGCGCCGTGCTCAACGTGGGCGGCGGCCGCGACTTCCAGGACAAGGGCCAGAAGGGCTGGTCGCTGCAGGACGACTTCTCGTACTTCGGCTTCGAAGGCCACACGATGAAGGCGGGCTTCAAGTACAAGACCATCGACATCAACGCGTTCGAGCAGCAGCCCTACAACCCGCAGTACTCGGTGGACCTGCCGGAGCAGATCTTCCTCGGCAACAACAGCTTCGGGACCTACGTGCCGTGGCGCGTGCAGTTCGGCGCGCAGGTGCCGGGCTCGCCGAGCCGCGACATCACCACCAAGGCCAAGCAGTTCGGCATCTACTTCCAGGACGACTGGCAGGTCACCGAGAAGCTGATGCTCAACCTCGGCCTGCGCTGGGACTACGAGCGCAGCCCCGGCTACGAAAACTACGTGACGCCGCCCAACCTCGTGGCTGCGTTGCGCGCGTGGCCCAACATCCATGGGCCCAACGTGGACTACAACATCGAGAACTACATCAGCGACGGCAACAACCGCGACGCCTTCACCGGCGCGTGGCAGCCGCGCCTGGGCTTCTCGTACGACCTGTTCGCCGACGAACGCCACGTGATCTTCGGCGGCGCGGGCCGCACCTACGATCGCAACCTGTGGGATTACCTCGCGCTCGAGCAATCCAAGAGCACGTTCCCGACCTACGAACTGCGCTTCAACACGCCAACGCATCCGTGCAACCCGGCCACCGACGCGCAGTGCTTCACGTTCAACAGCAGCTTCTACGATCCGAACACGCTGTACGGCATCGTCGCGGCCACGCCCAACCTGGGCGCGGAAGTGAACCTGATCAACAACGACCTCAAGACGCCGTACTCCGACCAGTTCAGCCTGGGCATGCGCAATTCGTTCGGCGTGTGGGGCCAGGAATGGCAGCTGTCGACGACGTACGTGCACATCGTCAGCAAGGACGGCATCGTCTTCTCGCTGGGCAACCGCTGGCCCGATGGCAGCTTCCGCAATCCCGCGGTACCAGGTGCGACGTGGGGCAACCAGCCCTTCGGCTTCCCGATCCCGGGCTTCGGCACGCTGATCAAGGCCGACAACGGCATCGAGACGAAGCTCAACCAGTTCCTCGTGTCGCTGGAGAAGACCTACACCACCGATTCGCCGTGGAGCATCACCTTCGCCTACACCTACAGCGATTCGAAGGAGAACCGCTTCAACGCCGCGAACTCGGACGAGCATTACCTGTTCGACTATCCCAGCCTCGACAACCAGCCGTTCCTGATGTCGGTGGGCGTGCCGAAGAACCGCCTGGTGGTCAGCGGCTTCATGGACACCATCTGGGACATGACGTTCTCCGGCAAGCTCACCGTGTCCAGCCCGTATCCGAAGGATTCGGTGAACTGCCACGACACCACCAGCTTCAACAACTGCTTCTTCGATGAGTTCGTGCCCGATGGCACGTACGGCTTCAAGCAGCTCGACCTCGCGCTGCGGAAGTCCTTCGACACGCAGACCAGCTTCACCCCGTGGGTGCGCGTGGACGTGCTGAACGTGTTCGACTGGCACAACTGGACGGACTACGACACCTGGCGCGGCGGTCCGGTCCCGGACTTCAACCCGACCTTCGGCGACCAGAACGGCTACAACATCCAGGGCCCGCCGCGCACGTTCAAGCTCTCGGTCGGCTTCGACTTCTGATGGCGATGCATCCCCCACGCATTGCCCTCGGAACGTTCCTCGCGGTCGCGATGCTGGCGGGGTGCAAGGCCCCGCCGGCGGAGCAGAAGCCACCTGCGCAGCCTCCCGCTGCGCCGGCGACGGTCGCGACGGCGCATGACATCAACACCGTGCCGCCGCTCGTCGACGACCTGCAACACCGCACGTTCAATTATTTCTGGGAGCGCACCAACGCGAAGAACGGCCTGGTGCCGGATCGCTGGCCGACGCCGTCGTTCTCCAGCATCGCGGCCGTCGGCTTCGGCCTCACCGCGTATGGGGTGGGCGTGGAGCGCGGGTGGATCACGCGCGACCAGGCGGTGGATCGCACGCTCGCCACGCTGCGGTTCTTCGACACCGCGCCGCAGGGCCCCGACGCGCGCGGCATGACCGGCTACAAGGGCTTCTACTACCACTTCATCGACATGGAGCACGGTGCGCGCTTCGAGACGACGGAGCTGTCCACCGTCGACACGACGCTGCTGATGGGCGGCGTGCTGTTCGCGCAGACGTACTACGACGGCAAGGACCCGCGCGAAACCGAAATCCGCGCGCTCGCCGACAAGCTGTATCGCAAGGTCGAATGGCCGTGGGCGCAGGCGCGCAAGCCGCGCATCTCGATGGGCTGGACGCCGGAGAAGGGCTTCATCGCCTACGACTGGAACGGCTACAACGAGGCGATCCTCGTCTACCTCCTCGCGCTGGGCTCGCCCACGCATCCGGTAGGCAAGGACGCGTACGACGCGTGGACGTCGACCTACGACAAGACGTGGGGCACCGTGCAGGGGCAGGAACACCTGTCGTTCCCGCCGCTGTTCGGCCACCAGTATTCGCACGTGTGGGTCGACTTCCGCGGCATCCAGGATGCCTACATGGCCAGGCGCGGCATCGATTACTTCGAGAACAGCCGTCGCGCGGCGTTGTCGCAGCAGGCCTACGCGGTCGCCAATCCCGCGGGCTGGGACGGCTACGGGAAAGACGTGTGGGGCCTGACGGCCTCCGATGGCCCGATCGACGCGACCATCTCCTTCAAGGGCAAGCCGCGCCTGTTCCAGACCTACACCGCGCGCGGCACCGGCACCGAGTACACGATCGACGACGGCACGATCGCGCCGACGGCGGCCGCGGCGTCGATGCCGTTCGTGCCCGAGCAATCGATCGCGGCGATCCAGGCGATGCACGATCGTTACGGCAAGGCGATCTACGCGCAGTACGGGTTCCTCGATTCCTTCAATCCGAGCTTCACGTTCACCGACGCGAAACTGCACCACGGCCAGCTCGTGCCCGGCACCGGGTGGGTCGATGGCGATTACCTCGGCATCGACCAGGGCCCGATCGTGCTGATGATCGAAAACCATCGCAGCGATTTCGTGTGGTCGGTGATGCGGCGCAATCCCTACATCCGCAAAGGCCTGGAACGCGCGGGCTTCACCGGCGGCTGGCTCGACGGAGCGCAGTGAACACCGGCTTGCGCGCGTGGGCGCTGGCGTGCGTCGCGGCGCTCGCGTGCGTCGCGGGTTGCGCGCGGCATTCGGAAGCGCAGGGCGGCACCGTCGTGCGCTTCTGGGCGATGGGCTACGAAGGCGAAGTCGTTGCGCAGCTGCTGCCCGAGTTCGAACGCACGCATCCCGGGATCAAGGTGCGGTTGCAGCAGCAACCCTGGACCGCCGCGCACGAGAAGCTGCTGACGGCGTTCGCGGGCAATGCGTTGCCGGACGTCGTACCGTTGGGCAACACGTGGATCCCGGAGTTCGCCGCGCTCGGCGCGCTCGAGCCGCTCGACGCGCGCCTCAAGGCGACGCCGGCCGTGGACGTCGCCGATTATTTCGAAGGCGCGTGGGATTCCGGCGTCATCGATGGCCGGACGTACGCGGTGCCGTGGTACGTCGAAACGCGCGTGCCGTATTACCGGCGCGATTTGCTCGCGAAGGCCGGCGTGACCGCGCCGCCGAAGGACTGGACGACCTGGCGCGCCTCGATGGTGGCGCTGAAGCGCGCCGCGGGCGCGGACAAGTACGCGGTGCTGCTGCCGCTCAACGAATTCGAACCGCTGCTCAACCTCGCCGTGCAGCAACCCGAACCGCTGCTGCGCGACGGCGGCCGCTTCGGCAATTTCCGCAGCGCCAGCTACAAGCGCACGCTGGCGTTCTACAAGAGCCTGTTCGACGAAGACCTGGCACCGCGCGTGGACAACACGCGCATCTCCAACGTGTGGGACGAATTCGGCAAGGGCTACTTCAGCTACTACATCAGCGGCCCCTGGAACATCGCCGAGTTCCGCAAGCGCCTGCCGCCGGCGCTGGCGGACGACTGGATGACGATGCCGTTGCCGGGCCCGGACGGGCCGGGCGCGTCGATCGCCGGCGGCACCAGCTTCGTGATCTTCAAGTCCGCGCGGAACAAGGACGCGGCGTGGCAACTGATCGCGTGGTTGTCCGAGCCCGCGCAGCAGGTGCGCATCCATGCGCTCACCGGCGATTTGCCGCCGCGCCGTTCGCCGTGGCAGACGCCGGCGCTCGCGAACGATCCGTATGCGCGCGCGTTCCGCGACCAGCTCGAACGCGCCGTGCCCGCGCCGAAAGTGCCGGAGTGGGAACGCATCGCCACCGAGATCCGCCTCGTCGGCGAACAAGTGGCCAACGACAAGATGAGCGTCGACGTCGCCGCCGCGGAAATGGATCGCCGCGCCGATGCCATCCTCGAGAAGCGCCGCTGGATGCTCGACCACCACACGCTGCCGGGCGCCGCGCCATGAAGCCATCGCTCGCCGGCTGGGCCTTCGCTGCACCCGCGTTGACGGTGATCGCGTTGTTCTTCGTGCTGCCGGTCATCGCCGCGCTGGGCCTGAGCGTCACCGACTTCGACATCTACGCGCTCGCCGACCAGCGCAACCTGCGCTTCGTCGGGCTCGACAACTACATCAAGCTGCTCGGCAACCCGCTGTTCTGGAAGGCGCTGGGCAACACGCTGTACTTCGTCGTCGCGGGCGTGCCGCTGTCGATCTTCGTGTCGCTGGCCGCGGCGTTGCTGCTGCACTCGAAGCTCGCGCGCTTCAAGCCCGTGTTCCGCACCGCGTTGTTCGCGCCGGTGGTGACGACGGTGGTGGCGGTCGCGGTGATCTGGCGGTATCTGTTCCACACGCGGTACGGCGCGGCGAACTGGGGCCTGTCGCTGGTCGGCATCGATCCGGTCGACTGGTTCGGCGATCCGCGATGGGCGATGCCGTCGATCATCCTGTTCGCCGTGTGGAAGAACTTCGGCTACAACATGATCATCTTCCTCGCGGGATTGCAGGCGATCCCCGAAGACCTGTACGAAGCCGCGCGCATCGACGGCGCGTCGTGGTGGCGGCAACTGGTGCACGTCACGCTGCCGATGCTCGGGCCGGTGTTGCTGCTGGTGGGCATCCTCACGATGGCGGGCTATTTCCAGTTGTTCGCCGAGCCTTACGTGATGACGCAGGGCGGCCCGCTGCAGAGCACCGTCAGCGTGCTGTACCTGATGTACGAAGAAGGCTTCAAGTGGTGGAACCTGGGCAACGCGTCGGCGGTGGCGTTCCTGCTGTTCCTGCTGATGACGGCGACCACGAGCGGGTTGTTGTGGTTCGCGCGCAGGCGGGGGGCGGAATGATCGACGTGCAGGGCAACGAACGTTCGAAGCGCATGCTCGCCGCGGCGACCGTCAACGGCCTGCTGTTCGCGCTCGCCGTGCTGGCCGTCGCGCCGCTGGCGTGGATGCTCGCGGTGTCCTTCATGCAACCGGGCGAGGCGAGCCACTTCCCGCCGCCGTGGTGGCCGTCGTCGCCCACGCTGCACAACTATCGCGAACTGTTCCTGCGCGCGGGCATGGGCCGTTACCTGGTCAACAGCGCGCTGATCGCCACGGGCGTCACGCTGGTGTCGGTGCTGCTCAACACGCTGGCGGGCTATGCCTTCGCGAAGCTGAAGTTCCGCGGGCGCGAACAGACGTTCCGCGCCTTGCTTGGCGCGCTGGTGATCCCGGGGCAGGTGGCGATGATGCCGCTGTTCCTGCTGCTCAAGCAGATGGGGCTGGTGAACACGTACGCCGGCGCGATGGTGCCGGGGCTCGCGGGGATCTTCGGCATCTTCCTCGTGCGCCAGTACGCGCGCTCGCTGCCGGATGAATTGCTGGAAGCGGCGCGCATCGACGGCGCGGGCGAGCTGCGCATCTTCTTCCAGGTGGTGTTGCCCGCGTTGCGACCGATCCTGGTGACGCTCGCTATCTTCGCCTTCCTCGGCGCATGGAACGATTTCATGTGGCCCCTGATCGTGCTCGGCGACCAGGACCTGCAGACGCTGCCTGTCGCGCTGGCGTCGCTCTCGCGCGAACACGTGCAGGACAACGAACTGATGATGGCGGGTTCCGTCGTGACCATCCTGCCGGTGCTCTTGTTGTTCCTCGTGCTCCAGCGGTATTACATGCAGGGTCTGCTGGTCGGGAGCGTCAAGGGATGAGACGGTGGTTCGTGGCGGGATGCGTGCTGGGGTTGGCGGCCTGCGGCGGCCCGAAGGGCGCGCGCGCACTGGACGATTTCTCCGACCTGCGCGCGTGGAAGGTGATCCAGTCCGACCAGGTGACCGGCACCCTGCGCAAGGTCGATGGGCCCGACGGTGCGGCGCTGTGCCTGGATTACGACTTCCACGGCGTGGCCGGGTACGTCGGCCTGCAGCGCGACCTGCCGCTGGACTATCCGGCCAACTACGCGTTCGACGTCAAGGTGCGCGGCACGGGCGCGCGCAACGATTTCCAGTTCAAGCTCGTCGATGCGAGCGGCGACAACGTGTGGTGGTCGGTGAAGCCGAAGTTCGAGCTGCCCGACGACTGGACGCCGCTGCAGTACCGCAAGCGCGACATCGCGAAGGCGTGGGGCCCGTCGCCGAAGACCGCGCTGGAGCACAGCGCGAAACTCGAGTTCACCCTGGCCAGCGGCGACGGCGGACGCGGCGCGGTGTGCTTCGACACGCTCACGTTCACGCCATTGCCGCCACCGCCGAGCGGCCCGCTGACGGGCACGCTGTCGCCCGGCGCGGAGGGATGGACGCTGGACCTGGGCACGCAGCGCGAACTCGGCGGCGCGATCCTGCGCTGGAACCGCGACGCGTTCGCGCGCGACTACACCGTGTCGGCCTCCGAAGACGGCAGCGCGTGGCGCGTGTTGCGCGAGGTGCATGGCGCCGACGGCGGCGAGGATTCCCTCGCGCTGCCGGAAACCGACGCACGCTACCTGCGCGTGAAGCCGGCGACCCCGGCCACGCTCGAAGCGATCGATGCGCAACCGCTGGCCTTCGGCGCGACGCCGAACGATTTCGTCAAGGCCGTCGCCGCGCGTGCGCCGCGCGGTGCGTATCCGCGCGGCTTCGTCAACGAACAACCGTACTGGACGATCGTGGGCGTAGACGGCGGCCACGACCAGGCGCTGCTCGGCGAAGACGGTGCGATCGAACTGGGCAAGGGTGCCTTCAGCCTCGAACCGATGGTGACGACGCGCGGCCGGCGCAGCACGTGGGCCGACGTGCACGCGACGCAATCGCTGCAGGATGGTTACCTGCCGATGCCGTCGGTGCAGTGGACGCATCCGGACTACACGCTCGACATCACCGCATTCGCCGAACCGCGCGCGGGCGGCGTGGCGGCGGGCGAAGTCGCCGATGCGCGCCTCATCGCGCGCTACCGCCTGGCCAACACGACGCGCGCGCCGATGGATTACACCTTCGCCTTGCGCGTGCGCCCGTTCCAGGTGAACCCGCCGAGCCAGTTCCTCAACACCACCGGCGGCGTGAGCCCGCTGAACAAGCTGATGCTGTATCCGCAATACGTGGCCGTGGACAACGTGCCGCGCGCGGCGGTGTTCCCGAAGGCCGATCGCGTTTCGGCGACGACGTTCGATGGGCAGGGGCTGCCGTCGAAGACTGCATTCGCGGACGATCCGACGGGGCTGGCGAGCGGCGTGTTCGAGTACGACGTGCACCTCGCGCCGGGCGCGTCGGTGGAGTTCGCGTGGTCCTCGTCGCTCGAAGGCCAGCCGCCGTCGATCCTCAAGCAGGGCGAAGCCGCGACTGCGCAGGCGGCCGTGGCCGCGCAGTGGCACGACAAGCTCGATCGCGTGCGCGTCCAGGTGCCGCCACAGGGCCAGCGCATCGTCGATACCTTGCGTACCGCGCTCGGGCACATGGCGATCAGCCGCGTGGGGCCGCGCCTGCAACCGGGCACGCGCTCGTATTCGCGCGCGTGGATCCGCGACGGCGCGATGATCGGCGAAGGCCTGCTGCGCCTGGGGCGCGAAGACATCGCGAGCGAATTCCTGCGCTGGTATGCGCCGCGCCAGTTCGAGAACGGCAAGGTGCCATGCTGCGTGGACGATCGCGGCGCCGATCCCGTGCCGGAGAACGACAGCCACGGTGAGTTCGTGTTCCTGGCCGCCGAGGTGTATCGCTATACGCACGACCGCGCATTGCTGGAAACAATGTGGCCGCACGTGCAGGGCGCTGTGAAGTACATGGACGCACTGCGTGCGAGCGAACGCACGGAAGCCAACCGCGCCACCAATCCCGCGTTCTACGGCCTGATGCCGGCCTCGATCAGCCACGAAGGCTATTCGGCCAAGCCGATGCATTCGTACTGGGACGATTTCTGGGCGCTGCGCGGTTACAAGGATGCGGTCCAGATCGCGCAGTGGCTCGGGCACGATGCCGACGCAAAGCGCTTCGCGGCCTCGCGCGACCAGTTCGCCGGCGACCTGCGCGATTCGCTGAAGCTGGCGATGGCGCGCAAGAACATCAACTTCCTCCCGGGTTCGGCCGAACTCGGCGACTTCGACGCCACCTCGACCACCATCGCGCTCGCCCCCGGCGGCGAACAGGCCAACCTCCCGCAGGACGCGTTGCTCGCCACGTTCGAGCGCTACTGGACCGAGTTCGAACAGCGCCGCACCAACACGCGCGCATGGAAGGACTACACCCCGTACGAACTCCGCACCATCGGCACCTTCGTCCGCCTGGGCTGGCGCGACCGCGCGCATTCCGCGCTGGACTTCTTCTTCAAGGACCAGCAACCGCGCGCCTGGAACCAATGGGCGGAAGTCGTCTCGCGCACCCCGCGCAAACCCTTCTTCCTCGGCGACCTCCCGCACGCCTGGGTCGCCTCCGACTACGTGCGCTCCGCCCTGGACCTGTTCGCGTATTCGCGCGAATCCGACGACGCCCTGGTCATCGCCGCAGGCATTCCCGCCGACTGGATGACAGGGCAGGGCATCGCCGTCGAAGGCCTCCGCACTCCGGGCGGCCCCCTCAAGTATTCGTTGCGTGCAGATGCAAACCGCCTGCATCTGGAAATTGGCAACGGCCTCACACCACCGAGTGGCGGCATGGTCTTCCCGTGGCCATTCAAAGGCACACCGGGCACGACCACGATCGACGGCAAACCCGCGCAATGGCACAGCCAGGAATTGCGGATCACCCACGTACCGGCCACGGTTGAAATCGTGCGATAGCGCAGCCTGCGAAAGCAGGGATCCATGGGCTTCTTTGCAAACGCCCGCTTGAGGTGCAGTTGCGCGTCGCCCGAACCCGCGGCGGTGTAAGAATTTCTCGCCGACGTGGCGGCGAAAATTCTCACACCACCACAGGTTGGGGCATCACCTTTCGCGCGATTTCGATCAAGGCGCCGACCTTTGCATGAGGTCGCAGGCGTGCGTGTAACGCACGCACACCCCAATCACTTCTTTCGCGGCAATCAAAAGCTGCGACCGCTTCGCGGCAAAAAAATTGAGGGTTTCCTGGCCGCCGCCCCCGCGTTCCTTCAAGGGCTCTTGCTCGTCGCGAAAGAATTGATTGGGTTGCGCGTGCGTTACCACGCACGCCAGCGAACCTGGGAAAAGGTCGGCCCCTTGATCGAAAAGGCTCGAATGGTGATGCCCCAGCCCGTGGTGGGGTGAGAATTTTCGCCGCCACGTCGGCGAGAAATTCTTACCACGCCGCGGGTTCGGGCGACGCGGTCTTCACCCCGAGCGGGCTTCTGCAGCGACCCATGGATCCCCGCGTTCGCGGGGATGACAGCAAAAGCAGGATCCCTGCTTCCGCAGCGACGAAAACCTCAAGGCAACGCGTCGCCCAGGCTCTCCCCATGCGTCGCAATCACGCGCGAGTAGTACTTCGCACTGTCCTTGGGCGTCCGCTCCTGCGTCCCGTAGTTCACATGCACGATCCCGAAGCGCTTCGAATACCCCAGCGACCACTCCAGGTTGTCGAGCAACGACCACACCATGTACCCCCGGATATCGCACCCCTGGTCGATCGCAGACCGGATCGCCTTCAGATGCTTCTGCAGGTAATCCATCCGCAACGGATCCCGGATGCGTCCACCCTCGGCGACCGGCGGATCGAAGAACGCCGCCCCGTTCTCCGTGATGTACGTCGGAACGTTGCCGTAGCGATCCTTCGACCACACCAGCAAATCGATCAGCCCCTGCGGAAACACCTCCCAGCCGGTCTCCGTATAAGTGCCCAACGGCTGCCGCACCGCGCCCGCCTTCAGCGGATAACTGTCGTTGGCCTGCGTCACGCTGCGCGTGTAGTAATTGATGCCGATGAAATCCAGCTTCTGCTTGATGAGCGCGTAATCCGCATCGGCCCACTCCGGCCACGCATCGCCGAAGATCTCGTTCTTCAGTTCCGGCGGATAGCGGCCCAGCAACGCCGCATCCAGGTACTGCTCGTTCATGTACGCATGCGCCCGCTTCACCGCCGCCGCGTCTTCCGGCGAATCGCTGGCCGGATACTTCGGCTCGATGTTCACCACCAGCCCGATCTCGTGCTTGCCGATCTCGCGGTACGCCTTCACCGCCGCGCCATGCGCGCGCATCAGGTTGTGCGTGGCGATCGGCGTCTCGTACTTGCTCTTGTGGCCCGGCGCGAGCGCGCCATGCAGGTAACCGCCGTCGGTGACGACCCACGGTTCGTTGAGGGTGACCCACTTCTTCACCCGCCCGTCGAGCGCGCGATACAGCACGCTGCCGTATTCGGCGAACCAGTCGGCGATGTCGCGGTTCAACCAGCCGCCGCGGTCGTCCAGCGCCGCCGGCAGGTCCCAGTGGTACAGCGTGAGCAGCGGCTCGATGTCGTTGGCCAGCAGTTCGTCGACCAGGCGCGAATAGAAATCCACGCCGGCCTGGTTCACGCGCCCCGTGCCCTCGGGCAGGATGCGCGACCACGACACGCTGAAGCGGTAGGCCTTCAGGCCCAGCGACTTCATCAGCGCCACGTCGGATTTCCAGCGGTGGTAGTGGTCGCAGGCCACGTCGCCGGTGTCGCCGTTGACGGTCATCCCCGGCGTGTGCGCGAAGCGCGTCCAGATGCTGGGACCGGCGCCGTCGGCGAGCGGGGAGCCCTCGATCTGGTGCGCGGCGGTGGCGGCGCCCCAGAGGAAGCCCTCGGGGAACACGAAAGGCGATTGCGACGTGGGCATCGTGGACGGCCTCCTGCCGGCATGGTCGTGTAAACGGTTACATGGCAGGATAGCCCCACGTCGCGTCCAATGCACAGCGACGCACACCAGAAGGACGCGGATGGCCCAGGTCTCGCTCGAGCAGGTCCGGAAGGTCTACCCCGCGGCGAAGGGCACCCAGCCCCACGTCGCGGTCGCGGGCGCCACCTTCGATGTCGCCGACGGCGAACTGCTGGTCCTCGTCGGACCCTCCGGCTGCGGCAAGTCCACGCTCCTGCGGATGATCGCGGGCCTGGAATCGATCACCTCCGGCACGCTGCGCATCGGCGACCGCGTGGTCAACGACGTGGCGCCGAAGGATCGCGACATCGCGATGGTCTTCCAGAACTACGCGCTGTACCCGCACATGGACGTCGCGGGGAACCTCGGGTTCGGGTTGAAGCTGCGCGGTGCGTCGAAGGACGAAATCGCGCGCCGCGTCGGCGAGGCCGCGAAGACGCTGGAACTCGACGCGCTGCTGGCGCGCAAGCCCGGCGCCCTGTCCGGCGGCCAGCGCCAGCGCGTCGCGCTCGGGCGGGCGCTGGTGCGCGATCCGCAGGTGTTCCTGCTCGACGAACCCCTGTCCAACCTCGACGCCAAGCTGCGCACCGGCATGCGCGTGGAGATCGCGCGGCTGCACCGGCAGCTGGGCGCGACGATGGTCTACGTCACCCACGACCAGGTCGAAGCCATGACGCTGGGCCAGCGCATCGTGGTGCTGAAGGATGGCCACGTGCAGCAGATCGATACACCGATGGCGCTCTACGAGCGGCCGGCGAACCTGTTCGTCGCGACGTTCCTCGGCAGCCCCGCGATGAACGTGCTGCGCGGGCGCGTGGTGCGGGCCGACGGCCTGTCGCTGGACATGGGCGAAGGCGTGCGCGTGCCGCTGGGCGAGGGCGCGGTGCCGGAGGCCTGGATCGACCGCGACATCGCGATCGGCGTGCGGCCGGAACACCTGGTGCCGGCGCCGGCGGGCGGGGTCTCGCCCGTGGTCGAGATGGTCGAGGCGCTGGGCAACGAGACGCTGGTGAACCTGCGGCTCGGCGCGCAGGCGCTGGTGGCGCGCGTGGCGCCGCATGCCGCGCCGAGCGTGGGAAGCGCGATGCCGCTGGCCCTGGCGGCGGGGCAGTGGCATGCGTTCGATGCGGGGTCGGGGGAGCGGTTGCCGGCCTAGGTGGGTTCGCAGCGATCGGGGCGTCCCCACCCTTGCCCTCCCCGCGGGGCGGGGAGGGAAATTCGTGACTTCGCCTATGGCGAAGACGAGTTGTCTATACTCGCGTGCGGTGGCTTTCACCTTGCCGACCGTCGCTTGTCGAATCAACGACTTGTCGGCGATTTCAAAGCCAATTTCTCATACACGCGTTGCGAGCCCCGGCCGCATCGCAGGGGCCGAACGACCGTCGCATGCGCCTGTCCACGATCAAGCTCTCCGGTTTCAAATCCTTCGTCGATCCGACCACGCTCCACCTGCCGACCAACATGACCGGCGTGGTGGGCCCGAACGGGTGCGGCAAGTCGAACATCATCGACGCCGTGCGCTGGGTCATGGGCGAAAGCTCCGCGAGCCGCTTGCGCGGTGATTCGCTCACCGACGTGATCTTCTCCGGCAGCAGCGCGCGCAAGCCCGTGTCGCAGGCCACGGTGGAGCTGATCTTCGACAACAGCGACCACACGATCACCGGCGAGTACGCCGCGTTCAACGAAATCTCGGTCAAGCGCACCGTCAGCCGCGACGGCGTGAGCACCTATTCGCTCAACGGGACCAAGTGCCGCCGCCGCGACATTACGGACCTCTTCCTCGGCACCGGCCTCGGCCCGCGCAGCTACTCGATCATCGAGCAGGGGATGATCAGCCAGATCATCGAAGCGCGTCCCGAAGACCTGCGCGTGTACCTGGAGGAAGCCGCCGGCATCTCCAAGTACAAGGAACGCCGCAAGGAAACCGAAACGCGCATCCGCCACACGCGCGAAAACCTCGACCGCCTCAACGACCTGCGCGAAGAAGTCGGCAAGCAGCTCGAACACCTGCGCCGCCAGGCGCGCCAGGCCGAGCAGTACCAGTCGATCCAGGCCGAGCGCCGCATCAAGGACGCCGAGTGGAAGGCGCTGGAATACCGCGGCCTCGACGCGCGCGTGCAGTCGCTGAAGGAAAAGCTGGACCACGAGGAAACCCGCCTGCAGCAGCTGATCGCCGAGCAGCGTGAGGCCGAGAAGAACATCGAGACCGACCGCGTCCGCCGCGAAGAAGCGAGCGAAGCGCTGAACAAGGCGCAGGCGCAGGTCTACCAGGTGGGCGGCACGCTGGCCCGCATCGAACAGCAGATCGCGCACCAGCGCGAAATGGCGCAGCGCCTGCACAAGGCGCGCGACGAAGCACAGACCGCGCTGGCCGAACTGGGCTCGCACATCAGCGGCGACGAAGCGCGCCTGGCCTCGCTGCGCGACGCCATCGCCACCGCCGAACCCGAACTCGAGCGCCTGCGCACCGACGACACCACGCGCCAGGACGCCCTGCGCGATGCCGAAGCCGCGCTGGCCGACTGGCAGCAGCGCTGGGACGCGCACACCAAGGCGTCGTCCGAAGCCGCGCGCGCCGGCGACGTCGAACGCACGCGCATCGAACACCTCGACCGCCAGACGCTCGACGCCGATCGCCGCCGCGAACAGCTCACGGCCGAGCGCACGGGCCTGGACCTGTCCGCGTTGTCCGAAGCCTTCGCCGGCGTGCAGTCGCAGCACGACGCGCAGAAGGCCTCGCTCGAAGGCCTCACCGCGCAGGTCGAAGAACGCAAGGCCGGCGTCACCGCGTTGCAGGACCAGCAGCGCGCGGCGCAGACCGAAATCGCCGACGTGCGCAAGAACGCACAGGCTTCGCGCGGTCGCCTGTCCTCGCTCGAAGCGCTGCAGCACGCCGCGCTCGGCCAGGAACAGGGCGCCGCCACCGCGTGGCTGAAAGCGCGCGGCCTCGACAGCGCCGCCCGCGTGGGCGAAACGCTGCAAGTCGAATCGGGCTGGGAAAACGCCGTTGAAGGCGCGCTCGGCCAGTTGATCGAAGGCGTGCTGGTCGAAGCGCCGGAAGCGCTGGTCGATGCGCTCGGCGATCTCGGCGAAGGCCGATTGACCCTGGTCGACCCGACCAACGAAGACTTCACCGTCGCACCGACGTCGCTCGCCGCGAAGGTCCGTGGCCCCGCCGCGATCCGCCGCATCCTCGCCAAGTTGCACGGTGCCGATACGCTCGCCGAAGCGCGCGCTTTGCTGCCGGGCCTGGGCGATGGCGAATCGGTGATCACGCGCGCGGGCGAACGCCTCGGCGCCGGCTGGGTGCGCGTGGTGCGTTCCGGCGCGGCCAAGCAGGGCGCGTTGCTGCGCGAGAAGGAAATCCAGGCGCTGCGCGCGGAGATCGAATCGCTGCAGCAGCGCGAGCAGGTCCTCAACGACACGCTCACGCGCCTGCGCGACCAGGCCCTCGCCGCCGAACAGCAGCGCGAAGACGCACAGCGCGCGTTGTACCTCGCGCACCGCGGCGTGTCCGAACTCGCCGGCCAGTTGCAGAGCCAGCAGGGCAAGCTGGAATCGGCGAAGGCCCGCATCGCGCGCATCGACGCCGACCTCGAACAACTCGTCGCCACGCTCGACGCCAGCCGCGAACAGGCCCGCGAAGCGCGCGGCAAGCAGGAAGATGCCGTCGGCCGCATGGCCGAACTCGAACAGGCCCGCCAGGCGCTCGACGCCGACCGCCGCCGGTTCGTCGAAGCCCGCGACGCCGCCCGCAACGCCGCCCGCGAATCGCGCGACACCGCGCATGCGCTCGCGCTCACGGTGGAATCGCAACGTGCGCAGATCGTCGCGCTCGCGCAATCGCTGGAACGCATGGGCGGCCAGCGCGGCCAGCTCGAATCGCGCCTCGGCGAAGTCGCCTCGCAGCTCACCGACGGCGACGCCCCGGTCAGCGCGCTGGAAGCCGAACGCCAGTCCGCGCTCGAAGAACGCGTGCGCACCGAAAAGGCCTTGTCCGAAGCGCGCTCGACGCTGGAAGGCATCGACGGCGAACTGCGCGGCTACGAACAGACGCGCCACCAGCGCGACGAACAGGCCATCTCGCAGCGCGAGAAGATCTCGCAGCGCAAGCTCGACCAGCAGGCGCTGGTGATCAAGGCCGACCAGTTGTCGGCGGCCGTGATCGAAGCCGGCTTCGTGCTCGACGAGGTGATCGCCACGCTCACCCCCGACGCCGACGTGGCGCTGTGGGAAAAGGCCGTCACCGATTTCGACGCCAAGCTGCGCCGCCTGGAACCGGTCAACCTCGCCGCGATCCAGGAACACGCCGAAGCCGCGCAGCGCAAGGAATACCTCGACGCGCAGGACGCCGACCTCACCACCGCGCTCGACACGCTGGAAGACGCGATCCGCAAGATCGACCGCGAAACGCGCGGCCGTTTCAAGGACACGTTCGACCGCGTGAATTCCGGCGTGCAGGAGCTGTATCCGCGCCTGTTCGGCGGCGGGCATGCGTACCTGGAACTCACCGGCGAAGACCTGCTCGACACCGGCGTGGCGATCATGGCGCGCCCGCCCGGCAAGCGCGTGTCGAACATCTCGCTGCTCTCCGGCGGCGAGAAGGCGATGACCGCGGTGGCGCTGGTGTTCGCGATCTTCCGCCTCAACCCGGCCCCGTTCTGCCTGCTGGACGAGGTGGACGCGCCGCTCGACGAAGCCAACGTCGGGCGCTTCACCGCGATGGTCAGCGAGATGAGCGAGCAGGTACAGTTCCTGTTCGTGACCCACAACAAGGCGACGATGGAAGCCGCGCAGCAGCTGTCGGGCGTGACGATGCGCGAACCGGGCGTGAGCCGCCTGGTCTCCGTCGACCTCGCCGAAGCCGCGCGCCTGGCGGGCGCCGCTTAAGAACGAAGGAGCGAAGCGATGGATTCGACCGTGCTGCGCGTTGGCATTGCGATTGCGGGCGTGCTGCTGCTCGCCGCGATCTATTTCTTCGGCCGCCCGCGCAAGCCGGGGCAGGGCCGTCGCGTCGCCGATCCGGTCGCGCGCGCCGAACCCGGCGAACGCATCGAGCCCACGCTCGGCGCGCAGCTGGAACAGGAGCTCGCGGGCGAGGGCACCACGCAATCCGAGTTCGACCTGGCCAGCGATGCGCCGTCCAACGACCTCGGCCGCCGCGACGACGCCTCGTTCGAAAAGATCGTCACGCTGTACGTCGCCGCGCGCGCGGGCAACGTGCTGCGCGGCAGCGACATCGTGGTCGCCGCCGAGAAGGCCGGCCTCACCTACGGCCACATGCAGATCTTCCATCGCCTGGTCGAAGGCCACCCGGAACGCGGCCCCGTGTTCTCGGTCGCCAGCATCAAGAAGCCGGGCAGCTTCGACATGGCCACCATCCAGGAACTGGAAACGCCCGCCATCGCGTTCTTCCTCACGCTGCCCGCGCCGATGACCGCGCTGGATGCCTGGGAAAAGATGCTGCCCACCGCGCAGCGCATGGCCGAGCTGCTCGACGGCGTGGTGCTCGACGAATCGCGCAACGCGCTCGGCCGCCAGCGCGTCGCGCACATCCGCGACGAACTGCGCGCGTACGACCGCCAGCACGAAGCGCCCCCGCTGACCAAACCCGCGCGCTGGTAAATCCGTGGCGACCAAAGCCCCCGGTCCCGTCGCCACCCGCGTCGACGAACTGCGCCGCCTGCTCGACGACGCCAACTACCGCTACTACGTCCTCGACGATCCGCAGCTGACGGACGCCGACTACGACAAGCTGCTGCGCGAACTCGAAGCGCTGGAGCAGGACCACCCGGAACTCGCCGATGCCAGTTCGCCCACCGCGCGCGTGGGCAATGCGCCGTCGGGCAAGTTCGCCGAGGTGAAGCACGCGGTGCCGATGCTGTCGCTCGCCAATGCGTTCGAAGACGGCGAGGTCGAAGAATTCGTCGCGCGCATCGTCAAGGAAACCGGCGACGCCGATCCCGCGTTCTCCGTCGAACCCAAGCTCGATGGCCTGGCGATCAGCCTGCGCTACGAACACGGTGTGTTCGTGCGCGGCGCCACGCGCGGCGACGGTGCCACGGGCGAAGACGTCACCGCCAACCTGCGCACCGTGCGCAGCGTGCCGCTCAAGCTGCGCGGCAAGGCGCCGCCGGTGCTGGAAGTGCGCGGCGAAGTCTTCATGCCCAAGGCCGCCTTCGAAAAGTACAACGCCTGGGCGCTGGAACACGGCGAGAAGACGCTGGCCAATCCGCGCAACGGCGCAGCCGGTTCGCTGCGCCAGCTCGATCCGCGCATCACCGCGCAGCGACCGCTGGCGTTCTACGCCTACGCGCTCGGCGAAGTGGACGGTGCGACGCTGCCGCCCGCGCATTCGCAGACGCTCGCGTGGTTGCGCGAACTCGGATTGCCCGTCAGCGCCGAAGTCGACACCGCACGCGGCGCCGCGGGCCTGCTGGCGTATTACCGCCGCATCGGCGACAAGCGCAACGCGCTGCCGTACGACATCGACGGCGTGGTCTACAAGCTCGATCGCTACGACCAGCAACGCGCGATGGGCTTCGTCTCGCGCGCGCCGCGCTGGGCCATCGCGCACAAGTACCCGGCGCAGGAACAGGCGACGACGGTCGAGTCGATCGAAGTCAACGTGGGCCGCACGGGCGCGGTGACGCCGTGGGTGCTGATGGCGCCGGTGCAGGTGGGCGGCGTGACCGTCACGCGCGCGACGCTGCACAACGCCGACCAGATCGCGCGCCTCGACGTGCGCGTGGGCGACACCGTGATCATCCGCCGCGCGGGCGACGTGATCCCGGAGGTGGTGCGCGTGATCGAGGACAAGCGCCCGGTCGATGCGAAGGGACATCCGAAACACGCCGCCTACGAACTGCCCACCGCGTGCCCCGTGTGCGGCTCGGCGGTCGAGCGCGAAGAGGGCGAGGTCGTCGCACGCTGCACCGGCGGCCTGTTCTGCCCGGCGCAGCGCGTGCAGGCGCTGTTCCATTTCGCCTCGCGTCGCGCGATGGACATCGACGGGCTGGGTGAACGCTTCATCACGGCACTGGTCGAGTTCGACATGGTGCGGACGGTGGCGGACCTGTACACGCTGGACGTCGATGCGTTCGTGCAGATGAAGCAGCAGGCCGACGCCCTCGCCGACGCCGTCCCCGAAACGGTGAAGGCCGGCAAGGTCGCCACCAAGTGGGCGGAGAACCTCGTCGCTGCGATCGACGCCAGCCGCACCACCACGCTCGAACGCGTGTTGTTCGCGCTCGGCATCCGCGACGTGGGCGAAAGCACGGCGCGCACGCTGGCGCGGCACTTCGGCGCGCTCGATCCGCTGATGGCCGCCGACGAAGAGACCTTGCGCCAGGTGCCGGACATCGGCCCGGTCGTCGCCGCGCGCATCGCGCATTTCTTCGCGCAGCCGCACAACCGCGAAGTCATCGCGGCCTTGCAGAAGAACGGCGTGCACTGGCCGGAAGGCGCACCGCAACGCAGCGCCGATGGTCCGCTCGCGGGCAAGACGGTGGTGCTGACCGGTGGCCTGGAAGCGATGTCGCGCGACGAAGCGGGCGCGAAACTCGAAGCGCTGGGCGCCAAGGTGTCCGGCAGCGTGTCGAAGAAGACCAGCTTCGTCGTTGCCGGCGAAGCGGCCGGCAGCAAGCTGGCGAAGGCGCAAGAACTCGGCGTGGACGTCTGGGACGAAGCGCGCCTGCTGGCGTATCTCGCGGACCCGAAATGATCGCCTCTGCCGCGCGGCATCCCGATGCGCTGCGCCTGCGGGCGCAACTCAACGCCGCGGTGCGTGCGTTCTTCGCGAAGCGCAACGTGCTGGAAGTCGAAACGCCCGTGCTGTCGCGCGCGGGCAATACCGATCCGAACATCGCCTCGTTCTCGCTCGACTTCTCCGGCCGCACCGACGGCGCGCCGCGCACGCGCTGGCTGCGCACGTCGCCGGAATATCCGCTCAAGCGCCTGCTCGCCGAAGGCGTGGGCGATTGCTACGAACTGGGTCGCGTGTTCCGCGACGGCGAAGCGGGCGGGCGCCACAACCCCGAATTCACGATGCTGGAGTGGTACCGCGTCGGTCGCGACCATCGCTGGCTCGCGCGCGAAACGGCGGACCTGGTGCAACACGCGCTCGCGTTGGTCGGGCGCCACGCGCGCGTCGTCGAAACCGCGTATCGCGACCTGTACATCGAACACCTGCGCGTCGATCCGTTCACCGCCAGCGATGACGCATTGCGCAACGCGCTCGGCGACATCGCGATCGATCCCGCGGGCCTGGTGCGCGACGACTGGCTCGACCTGCTCGCCACGCATCGCCTGCAACCCGCGTTCCCGGACGACCAGTTGCTGATCGTCCACGACTATCCGGCGTCGCAATGCGCGCTGGCGCGCATCCGGCCCGGCGATCCGCCGGTCGCCGAACGCTTCGAGGTGTACCTGGGCCCGCTTGAGGTGGCCAACGGCTACCACGAGCTGCGCGACCCCGTGGAGCAACGCGAACGCTTCGAACGCGATCGCGCCGTGCGCGCCGGGCGCGGCCAGCCCGCGCCCCCGCCGGACGAAGCGCTCCTCGCCGCGCTGGCGGGCCTGCCCGCGTGCGCGGGCGTGGCGCTGGGCATCGACCGCCTGCTCATGGCCATGCTGGGCACCGGGCGGATCGCGGACGTGCTGGCGTTCGATTTCGCGCGGGCGTGACGCGGCATGGCCCAACGTCGCACTTGACCGCGCATTCAGCGATCCCGGAAAGTGCGCTCACGAACCGCAGGAACAGACCGATGCGTCCGCTCGCCACAGGTTTCCTGCTTGCTTGCACCACGGGCATCGCGCCCGTCGATGCAATGCCGACGGATCCCCCGGCCGCCGAAGAACAGCAGTACCGCGCCGCCGAGCCGTATCCCGGCAACGACAGCGGCACGATCCGCTGCGAATCGCCGCGCGGGCGCGAACGCACCTGCGAAGCCGATACGCGCGGTGGCGCGCGCCTGACGAAACAGCTGTCGCGCAGCCCGTGCGTCGAAGGCAAGTCCTGGGGCGTCCGTCCGAACGGGATCTGGGTCAACGCCGGATGCCGCGCCGATTTCGCGCTGGGCGAGGGCGGCCCCGCGCCGACCGGTCCAATCATGGTGCGGTGCGAATCCAACGGCGGCGGTCGTCGCCACTGCCCCGCGTCCACGATGGCGGGCGTGCAGCTGGTGCGGCAGTTGTCGCGGTCGCCGTGCATCCGGCACAGCACGTGGAGCTTCGATCGCAACAGCATCTGGGTGGCGCAGGGCTGTCGCGCGGACTTCCAGGTCGGCGTCGGCGCCCCCACCGAAGCGCTGGGCCCGCAGAAGCTGCGGTGCGAATCCGACCGCGGCCGCGAACGCCGCTGCGATGTCGGCGTGTGGAAGGGCGCGCAACTCACGCGCCAACTGTCGAAGACCCCGTGCGTGCAGGGCCAGAGCTGGGGCTGGGACGTGCGCGGCGTGTGGGTGAGCCGCGGTTGCCGCGCGGAGTTCACCGTCTGGTGACGGCGTAAACTTCGTGCCATGGACGACATCGATTACGCCCGCTACGACCGCATCCGCCCGATCCGCTGGACCGGCGATACGCTCGAGCTCCTCGACCAGCGCAAGCTGCCCTTCGCCACCGAATACCTCACCTGCACGACGAGCGACGAAGTCGCGTCCGCCATCCACGCACTCGCCGTGCGCGGCGCGCCGGCCATCGGCATCGCCGCCGCATGGGGCGTCGTGTTGGCCGAACGCGCGATCGATGCCACGGATGCCATCGACGCCGCCGCGAAACTCGAACCCGCCCTGCAACGCCTCAACGCCGCGCGTCCCACCGCGGTCAACCTCGCCTGGGCGCTCGGGCGCATGCGCGCCGCGCTCGCACGCGCGGGCCACGACTGGCGCGACGCGCTCGAACGCGAAGCCGCGGCCATCGACACCGAAGACCTCGCCGCCAACCGCCGCATGGGCGCGCTCGGCGCATCGCTGATCGAACCGGGCAGCGGCGTGCTCACGCATTGCAACACCGGCTCGCTCGCAACGGCGGGTTTCGGCACCGCGCTCGGCGTGATCCGCGCGGGCGTAGCGCAAGGCCGCATCGACAAGGTGTTCGCGGGCGAGACGCGCCCGTGGCTGCAGGGCGCGCGCCTGACGGTGTGGGAACTGCAGCAGGACGGCATCGACGCCACGCTGATCGCCGACTCCGCCGCCTCGCACCTGATGAAGGGCGGCAAGGTGCAGTGGGTGGTCGTGGGCGCGGATCGCATCTGCGCCAACGGCGACACCGCGAACAAGATCGGCACGTATCAACTGGCGATCGCCGCGCGCCACCACGGCGTCGGGTTCATGGTGGTCGCGCCGTCCTCGACGGTCGACATGGCCACCGCGAGCGGCGACCTCATCGAGATCGAGGAACGCGACGCGGCCGAACTCCACAGCGTCGGCGGCAGCCGCACCGTGGCCGAAGGCATCGATGCCTGGAATCCCGTTTTCGACGTCACGCCGCACGACCTGATCGACGCGATCGTGACCGAGCGGGGCGTGATCCGCCGGCCCGATGCGGCCTCGATGCGGGCCGCGTTCGGGGGCTGATCCACGGGGCTTTCCCGCGGCATTGCGCGGGGCCGCATGAAGCACCCGTAAGCTATTGTTTCTGGCCGGGAAAAACAGGGTTTCACGACCCTGTTCCATGGTAGAATCCCGCGCGTTGCAACCCACCCTTCGAGCGCTTCGCGGAAGTCCCTTCCGCAGCCGGCGCTCGGCCACCAGCACGGAACCCGAATGGCAGAACTCGCCAAGGAAATCATCCCGGTCAACCTCGAAGACGAGATGCGCCGCAGCTACCTCGATTACGCCATGAGCGTGATCGTGGGGCGCGCGCTCCCGGACGTCCGGGATGGCCTGAAGCCGGTCCACCGCCGCGTGCTGTTCGCGATGCACGAGCTCGGCGCGCACAGCAACAAGCCGTACTACAAGTCGGCGCGCATCGTCGGCGACGTCATCGGTAAATACCACCCGCACGGCGACACCGCGGTGTACGACACGCTGGTGCGCATGGCGCAGCCGTTCTCGCTGCGCTACATGCTGGTGGACGGGCAGGGCAACTTCGGTTCGATCGACGGCGACTCCGCCGCGGCCATGCGTTACACCGAGGCGCGCATGTCGCGCCTGGCGCACGAGCTGATGGCGGACATCGACAAGGAAACCGTCGACTTCCAGCCCAACTACGACGAGAAGGAACTCGAACCCACGGTCATGCCGACGCGGGTGCCCAACCTGCTGATCAACGGCTCGGCCGGCATCGCGGTGGGCATGGCCACCAACCTGCCGCCGCACAACCTCAACGAAGTGGTCGACGCCACGATCGCGCTGATCGACGATCCGGCGATCGATGTCGACGGCCTGATGCAGCACATCCCCGGCCCGGACTTCCCGACCGCGGGCATCATCAACGGCACCGCCGGCATCCAGCTCGCCTACCGCACCGGCCGCGGTCGCGTGCGCATGCGCGCGCGCGCCGAGATCGAAGTCAACGAGGACACGGGCCGCGAAGCCATCGCGGTGTCCGAGATCCCGTACATGGTCAACAAGGCGCGGCTGATCGAGAAGATCGCCGAGCTGGTGAAAGAGAAGCGCCTGGAAGGCATCAGCGAGCTGCGCGACGAGTCCGACAAGGACGGCATGCGCATCTTCATCGAGGTCAAGCGCGGCGAGTCGGCGGAAGTCGTCCTCAACAACCTGTACGCGCAGACGCAGATGGAGTCGGTGTTCGCCATCAACATGGTGGCGCTGGTCGACGGCCGCCCGCAGCTGCTCAACCTCAAGCAGATCCTCGAAGCGTTCGTGCGCCACCGCCGCGAAGTGGTCACGCGCCGCACGATCTTCGAACTGCGCAAGGCCCGCGCCCGCGCCCACGTGCTGGAAGGCCTCACCGTCGCGCTGGCCAACATCGACGAGATGATCGAGCTGATCAAGACGTCGGCCAATCCCGTCGAAGCGAAGGACCGCATGCTCGCCCGTCGCTGGGAACCGGGCCTGGTCGGCGCGCTGCTCGCCGCCGCCGGCGCCGATGCCTCGCGTCCTGACGACCTGCCCGACGGCGTGGGCCTGCTCACCGACGGCTACCAGCTCACGGAAATCCAGGCGCAGCAGATCCTCGAGATGCGCCTGCACCGCCTCACGGGCCTGGAGCAGGACAAGCTCACCGACGAATACAAGCAGCTGCTCGAGACTATCCAGGGCCTGATCCGCATCCTGGAAAACCCCGACGTGCTGATGGACGTCATCCGCACGGAACTGCGCAACGTCAAGGAAGAATTCGGCGATGCGCGCCGCAGCGAGATCCGCGCCAGCGAAGAAGACCTCGACATCCTCGACCTCATCGCGCCGGAAGACGTGGTGGTCACGCTGTCGCATTCGGGTTACGCCAAGCGCCAGCCGGCCAGCGCGTACCGCGCGCAGCGTCGCGGCGGCCGCGGCCGCAACGCGGCGATGACGAAGGACGAAGACTTCATCGACCAGCTGTGGCTGGTGAACACGCACGACACGCTGCTCACCTTCACCAGCGCCGGCCGCGTGTTCTGGCTGCCCGTGTACCAGTTGCCCGACGCCGGCCCGAATGCCCGCGGCCGCCCGATCGTCAACTGGATCCCGCTGGAACCGGGCGAGCAGGTGCAGGCCGTGTTGCCGGTGCGCGAGTATCGCGACGACCGCTACGTGCTGTTCGCCACCCGCGACGGCACGGTCAAGAAGACGCCGCTTACCGAGTTCGCGTTCAAGCTGCAGCGCGGCAAGATCGCGATCAACCTGGAAGACGGCGACGCGCTGATCGGCGTCGCGCTGACCGACGGCGATCGCGACGTGATGCTGTTCGCCTCCAACGGCAAGGCCGTGCGCTTCGCCGAAGGCGAGGTCCGCTCGATGGGCCGCACCGCCACCGGCGTGCGCGGCATGCGCCTGGCCGAAGGCGAGCAGGTGCGCAGCCTGATCGTGGTCGAAGGCGACGGCGACATCCTCACCGCCAGCGAGCGCGGGTTCGGCAAGCGCACGCCGGTCGCCGACTACCCGCGCAAGGGCCGCGGCACGCAGGGCGTCATCGCGCTGCAGACCACCGCGCGCAACGGCAAGCTCGTGGGCGCCATCCAGCTCAGCGACCACCACGAGGTGCTGCTGATCTCGGACGGCGGCACGCTGGTGCGCACCCGTGCGGCGGAGATCTCGCAGGTCGGCCGCAACACGCAGGGCGTCACACTCATCCGCCTGGCGGCGGACGAAACCCTGCAGGCCGTCGAACGCGTCGATGCGTCGCTGGACGACGAGGCGGGCGTGGTGGACAGTGACACCCTAAACGTCGGCCAAACGGGCGACGATGGCGTGTCCGGTGAGGGTGGCGAGGTGCGTATTCCGGAGTGATCTCGGGGCGCACGCGCCAAGGACCCGACGACGCCGCCTCCGGGCGGCGTTGTCGCATGCGGCAAGCAGTGCGACGACGAGACGTCCAGGCAGCGGGACTTCCGCGGCCACATACAACCTAGGGGAACGACCATGTTGTCGCGTGTCGCGGGTCCGACTGGAGTCGGGGCTGGGGCGGTGAGGGAAGTGGTGGGTTGGGCAGCGATCGCTGCCTTGGCATTGGCCTTCCTCGCGGGGTGCAAACCCGACGCGCACGGACAACGCCCGGAGGTCGCCGGCGAGAAGATCGCCGCGACGAAGGACAAGGTGCAGGGCTTCGGCCTGGTCGCCGCCTTCCCGGACCAGCAGGGCGACCGCCTGGCGCTCGCGCTGGAATTCAGCCGCCCGCTGGTGGGCGCGCAGGATTTCGATGCGCTGCTGTCGGTGACGGACAAGGACGGCAAGCCGATCGAAGGCAGCTGGGTGCTGGACGACAAGGGCGATGACGAAGCGCGCGTGCTGCGCTTCCCGCACGTCGAGGCCAGCCGCGACTACATCGTGACCATCGAGGCCGGCCTCACTGCGGCCGACGGCCATGCGCTGGGCCAGGAGGTCCGCCGCCAGGTCTACACCGGGCCGCTCGATCCCGTGGTCGGTTTCGCCTCGCAGGGCAGCGTGTTGCCGGCGCGCGACAGCCGCGGCTTGCCGGTGGTGTCGGTGAACGTGCCGGAAGTCGACGTCGAATTCCTGCGCATCAAGGACGACGCCTTGCCGCGCTTCTTCGCCGAGTTCCAGCGCGGCGGCCGCCGCGGCACGTGGGACCTCGAACGCGAGTATTCGTGGGACGACGACACCGGCGCGCAGCACAGCCGCACGCCGCTGTCCAAGTTGTCCGAGCCTGTGTACGTCAACCGCTTCGTGCTCGGCGGCAAGAAGAACGAACGCGTGCTGACCTACCTGCCGTTGCAGGACATCAAGGAACTGCAGTCGCCGGGCCTGTACTTCGCGGTGATGAAGCGCAGCGGCCAGTTCGGCGATGAATTCGACACCGCGTTCTTCACCGTCAGCGACCTCGGCCTGCACACGCGCGCCTACAAGGACACGCTGTTCGTCCACGCCGCCTCGCTGGAAACCGGCGCGGGCCTGTCGAACGTGGAGCTGCGCGTGCTCAACGCGGCGGGCGAGCCCGTGCTGAAGGGCACCACCGACCGCTACGGCAACGCGCTGCTGCCGTACAAGCTCGACGCCACCCACGTGCTCGTCGCGCAACGCGGCGACGACGTGTCGATGCTGCCGTTCAACCAGCCGGCGCTGGACCTGTCCGAGTTCGCCGTCGCCGGGCGCGAGCAAGCGTGGTTCGACGTGTTCGCCTGGTCCGGGCGCGACCTGTATCGCCCGGGCGAAACCGTGCGCATCTCCGCGCTGCTCCGCGACCAGGACGGCCAGCCGCTCGCGAAGAAGGGCAAGGCCGGCCCGCAACCGGTGTTCGTGCGCTACGTGCAGCCGGACGGCAACACGCTGCTCGAAACGAAGCTGCAACCCGACGCGCAAGGCTACGTGCGCCATGCGCAGGTGATTCCCGCCGATGCCGCCACCGGCAAGTGGCGCGTCGAATTCCGCACCGATCCCGCCAGCAAGGAAGCGGTGCAGGGCATGGCGTTGCGCGTGGAGGAATTCCTGCCCGAGCGCATGAAGCTCGACCTCGACGCGCCCGCGCGCCTGGCGCCGGGCGAACCGCTGCGCCTGCAGGCCAACGGCGCGTATCTCTATGGCGCGCCGGCCGCCGGCAACCGCTTCACCGCGAAGCTCGCGGTCGCGGTGGAACAGCATCCCGTCGAATCGCTTCCGAGCTGGTTCTTCGGCGACGCCACGCTGGTGCTGCCGAAGGAAGCGAAGGACGTCCTCGACGTCACGTTGGATGCGAACGGCAAGTTCGAGCAGGCGATCGCGTTGCCTGCGGAAGCCAAGCCGGTGTCGCCGATCGCGGCCATCGTCAGCGGCAGCCTGTTCGAATCCGGTGGCCGCAGCGTCAATCGCTCGGTCAAGCGCGTGCTGTGGCCGGCGGATGCGCTGGTTGGCGTGCGCCCGTTGTTCGACGACAAGGAAGGCAGCGACGCCAACGCCAACGCGGGCTTCGAGATCGCGAAGTTCGACGCCGACGGCAAGCGCATCCCGGTGCAGGGCGCGCGCGTCACGCTGGTGCGCGAATGGCGCGACTACCACTGGAGCTGGGAAGACGACGGCGGCTGGGACTACGAGTTCTCCCGCCGCTACGAAACCCTGCAGACGCGCACGCTGGACCTCGGCGCGTCGCCGGTGCGCGTCGACTTCCCGGTGGAGTGGGGCGAGTACCGCCTCGAAGTCTTCGATCCCGCGACCAAGCTCACCACGCGCTATCCCTTCCGCGCCGGCTGGAGCTGGGGCGACGAGAACCGCGGCCTGGATGCGCGCCCCGACAAGGTCAAGCTCGCGCTCGACAAGACCGGCTACCGCGCCGGCGACACGCTGAAAGCCACGCTCACGCCGCCGCACGAAGGCCGCGGCCTGCTGATGGTCGAGAGCGACCACATGCTGTTCGTGCAGGAGATCGACGTCGCCAAGGGCGGCAGCACGTTCGAGATCCCGGTGACGAAGGAATGGGAGCGCCACGACGTGTATGTCACCGCGCTCGTGTTCCGCGGCGGCAGTGCGACGAGCAAGATCACGCCGGCGCGCGCGGTCGGCATCGCGCACGTGCCGATGGATCGCCGCGATCGCACGCTCGGCGTCGGCATCGCCGTGCCGAAATCGATGCGGCCGGAAAAGACGCTGTCCGCGTTCGTCAGCGTGCCGCAGCTCGCGGGCCAGGAAGCCTACGTGTCGGTGTCGGCGGTGGACGTCGGCATCCTCAACATCACGCGCTTCCCGGTGCCGGATGCCTCGGCGCATTTCTTCGCGCAGCGGCGCCTCGGCGTGGATGCGTACGACCTGTATGGCCGCGTGATCGAAAGCTTCGAAGGCGGCACCGCCAAGATCCGCTTCGGCGGCGACATGGCGCCGCTCGCGTTGCCGCAGGCACGGCGCCCGACCGCGCACGTGCAGACGGTGGACCTGTTCGCCGGCCCCGTGCGCCTGGATGCGAAGGGCAACGCGCGCATCCCGCTGGACGTGCCGGACTTCAACGGCACGCTGCGCGTGTCCGCGCTGGTGTGGTCCGGCGGCCGTTACGGCAGCAAGGCGAATGAAACGGTGGTGCGTGCGCCGGTGCTCGCCGAAGCGAGCCTGCCGCGCGTGCTCGCGCCCGGCGACCGCAGCCACGTGACGCTCGACGTGCAGAACTTCACCGGCAAGGCGGGCGCGTTCAAGGTGCAGGTCGACGGCATCGGCCCGCTCACGATCGGCGAAGGCACGCGCACCGCGAAGCTCGCACCCGACGGCAAGGTGACCTACACGTTTCCGTTGCAGGCGCGGTCCGGCTTCGAAGTCGCGAAGGTCCGCGTGCGCGTGGACGGCAACGGCTTCCACGTCGATCGCAAGTACGACCTGCCGGTCCGCCCGGCGTGGGCGCAGGTGATGCGCACGCGTGCCGAGACGCGCAATGCGCCGGGCGCGATCACGCTGGACCCTGCGCTGTTCGCCGGCCTCGTGCCGGACTCCGCGCGCGCCCGCGTCGTCGTGAGCGCGTTGCCGCCGGTGCCGTTCGCCGCGGCGCTGGAAGACGTGTTGCGTTATCCCTACGGCTGCGCGGAGCAGACCACCAGCAAGGGCTATGCGGCGCTGGTGCTCGATGCGTCGACGGCGCGAATGCTCGGCGTCACGCCGATGTCGGACAAGGAACGCAACGCGCGCATGTCCGGTGCGTTCGCGCGCCTGGCCGCGATGCAGGTGGCCAACGGTCACTTCTCGATGTGGGGCGACGGCGATGCGGTGAACCCGGGCCTGACGCCGTACATCACCGAGTTCCTGCTGGATGCGCGCGACGCGGGCTTCGCGGTGCCCGATGCGATGTTGCAGAAGGCCCTGAAGGCGCTCAACGAAGATTTGCTGGCGGGCGGCACGCCGTTCTACGGCTACGACTACAAGGCGCACCTCAAGTTCGCGTACCAGGCGCATGCGGGCTACGTGCTCGCCCGCGTGAACCGCGCGCCGCTCGGCACGCTGCGCGCGTTGTATGCGAACGACCGCAAGAACAGCCTGACGGGCTTGCCCCTGGTGCACCTCGGCCTCGCGCTGGCGTTGCAGGGCGACAAGCAGCGCGGCGCGAAGGCGATCGCGGAAGGCTTCGCGCGCGACGAGACGCAGCGTCCGCTGTACCTCGGCGACTACGGCAGCCGCCTGCGCGACGATGCGTTGATGCTCGCGCTGGTGCACGAACGCGGCATGGCGCAACCGGCGTACGACGCGCGCGCGATCGCGCTCGGTCGTGAACTCGATGCGCGCCGCAAGGAAACCTGGTTCTGGCTGAGCACGCAGGAGCAGGTCGCCATCGCGCGCATGGGCAAGGCGCTGGTCACGGGGAAGGGCGGCAAGGCGATCGCGGGCAAGTGGGTGGTCGGGGGCGACAGTGTCGAGGTTGCGAACGTCCCGCTCACGGCGCGCGTCGTCGATGTCGATGCCCTGGGCAAGGGGCTGCGCTTCGAACCGACCTCCGCGCCGCCGTACTACGTGAGCTATGAAGTCGCCGGCATCCCGAAGGAAGCGCCCGCGCCGCTGAAGTCGGTGGCCAACGTGGAGCGCACGTACTACACGCCGGACGGCAAGGCGTGGGAAGGCGGATCGTTGGAGGAAGGCGACACGCTGATCGTCGAACTCGCGATCAAGAGCGAGCAGACGATGCCCGACGCACTGGTCACCGAACTGCTGCCCGCGGGCCTGGAAGTGGAGAACTTCAACCTGGGCGATGCGAAGCAGTGGGCCGACGTGGTGATCGACGGCATCGAGATCGCCGATCGCGACGATGCGTCCGACCTGCGCCACGAGGAGTTCCGCGACGATCGCTACGTCGCAGCGCTGAAGCTCCAGGCGCGTGGCACCGCGCGGTTGTTCTACCTCGTGCGTGCGGTGACGCCGGGCACGTACGCGGTGCCGCCGACGCTGGTGGAGGACATGTACCGTCCGGAACTCCGTGCCATCGGCACGGCCAAGCCCGCCAGCATCACCGTGACGCAACCGGGGCAGGCCAAACCGGCGCCATGAACAGGACGCACCAAGGGCGACGTTGGCCCTGGAAAGTGGCGCTCGCGGGCCTGGTGCTCGCGATCGCTGCGATGGGGTTGGACCTGGCCTTCCCGTTGCCGTTGCCGGATACGCGCGGCGAAGGCGCCGTCGTGCTCGCGCGCGACGGTACCCCGCTGCGCGCCTTCGCCGACCGCGATGGCGTGTGGCGCGATCCGACGACGCTCGAAGGCGTCTCGCCGATGTACCTGCAGGCGCTCACCACGTACGAAGACCGCTGGTTCTGGAAGCACGCTGGCATCAATCCGTTCGCGCTCGCGCGCGCGGGCTGGCAATGGGCGCGGCATGGGCGCGTGGTGTCGGGCGGGTCGACGCTGACGATGCAGGTCGCGCGCATCCTCGAACCGCCGGCGAATGGCCGCACGCGTTCGCCGTGGGCGAAGCTGCGGCAGATGGGGCGCGCGTTGCAGCTGGAAGCGCATCTGTCGAAGCGCGAGATCCTCACGCTGTACCTGGATCGCGCGCCGTTCGGCGGCACCGTGCAGGGCGTGCAGGCGGCGAGCTGGGCGTACCTCGGCAAGCCCGCCTCGCAGTTGTCGCATGCGGAAGCCGCGTTGCTCACGGTGTTGCCACAATCGCCGAGTCGCCTGCGGCCGGATCGCGAACCCGAACGCGCACGCATCGCGCGCGACAAGGTGTTGGCGCGGATGGCGTCGTCGGGCACGTGGTCCGCGGAAGACGTGCGCGATGCGCGCATGGAACCCGTGGTCGCGCGTTCGCTGGAACCACCGGTGCATGCGGCGTTGCTCGCGCAACGCTTGCGCGCGGAATCCCCGAACGCGGCGCGCCTGCGCTCCACGCTCGACGGCGACCTGCAACGCATGCTCGAGGATCGCGTCGCGCGCTACTTCTCCGATTTGCCGGAACGCACGTCGGCTGCGTTGCTGGTCGTCGACAACGCGAGCCTGGAAGCACGCGCGTACGTCGGCTCGGTGACCTTCGGCGACGCCGCGCGCCTGGGCCACGTCGACATGGTGAAGGCGTGGCGTTCGCCGGGGTCGACGCTCAAGCCGTTCCTGTACGGCCTGGCGATCGACGACGGCCTGATCCATTCCGAAAGCCTGCTCATCGATGCGCCGCAATCGTTCGGCGATTACCGGCCGGGCAACTTCGACATGGCGTTCAACGGGCCGGTGAGTGCATCGGAAGCCTTGCGCCTCTCGCTCAACGTGCCCGCGGTGGACCTGCTGGATCGCGTCGGCCCATCGCGGTTCGCCGCGCGCCTCGAAAACGCTGGCATAGCATTGAAATGGCCCGATGGTGCGAAGCCGAACCTCTCGATGATCCTCGGCGGCACGGGCGCGCGACTGGAAGATCTGGTCGGCGCCTACGCCGCACTCAATCGCGACGGCATCGCCGGCCGCGTGCGCTATCGCGCGGATGCGCCGCGCGTGGATCGCCGCCTGTTGTCGCCCGGCGCCGCGTGGATCGTGCGCCAGATCCTCGAAGACCATCCACGTCCCGGCACCGCGGCCGACACGTTCGCCAACGGCTCGCGCATGCGCGTGGCGTGGAAGACCGGCACGAGTTACGGGTATCGCGACGCATGGGCGCTCGGCAGCACGCGGCGCTACACGGTCGGCGTGTGGGTGGGCCGCCCGGACGGCACGCCGATGCCCGGGCAGTACGGTGCGATGACAGCGCTGCCGTTGTTGTTCGAAACCATCGACAGCCTGCCGACCACGCCCGGCGACACGATGCCGCGCCCGCCGCCGGCGAACGTCGCGCAGGTCGACGTGTGCTGGCCGCTGGGTATCGCGCCCGATCCCGATGCGCCGCAGTTGTGCCGCAAGCACAAGAATGCATGGGTGCTCGATGGGGTGGTGCCGCCGACGTTCCCCGAACGCGATGCGCGCCTGTGGAGCGCGGGCCGCGAACGCTTCGACGTGGATGCGCGCAGCGGACTGCGCCTCACCGCCGAATGCAGCGCAGCGCACGAACGCCGCAGCGAAGCCGTCGCGCGCTGGCCCGCACTCGCGGCGCCCTGGTTGCCCGCGGACCTGCGCAGCGCCGCGCAACTCCCCGCGCGCGCACCGGACTGCGTGCCCGACGGTCGCGACGCGATGGAGTCGTTGCGCATCGAAGGCATCGTCGATCGCGCCACGCTCGCGCGCCCGCCCAACCGCACGACGCCGCTGAAGTTGTCGGTGCGCGCGCTCGGCAGCGAAGCGCGCATCCGCTGGTTGCTCGACGGCCGATTGCTCGCCGAATCCAGCGGCACCGCATCGATCGACTTCGACCTGGCGCAGGCCGGCGCACACACGCTCACCGCGCTCGCCGAAACGGGCGCGTGGGCGTCGATCGGGTTTTCGGTGCTGCGTTAGGCGGGCAGGTTGTCGAGCACGTACTCGGCCGACGACACGCGGAACTCGCCCGGCGCTTCGACATGCAACTGCTTCACCACGCCGTCGTCGACGAACATCGCGAAGCGGCGCGCGCGCGTGCCCATGCCGTAACCGCTGGCGTCCATTTCCAGGCCGAGCGCGCGGGTGAACTCGCCGTTGCCGTCGGCGAGCATCTGCAGGCCTTCGGGCACGTGCTGGCTTTCGCCCCAGGCCTTCATCACGAACGGATCGTTGACCGACAGGCAGAGCACCTCGACGCCGCGCTGGCGGAACGCGTCGAACTTCTCGACGAAGCCCGGCAGGTGGCGTTCCGAACACGTCGGCGTGAACGCGCCGGGCACCGCGAACAGCACGACCTGCTTGCCGCCGAACAGGGTGTGGACGTCGACGGTCTCCACGCCTTCGCGGATGCGCTGCAGCGGGATCTCGGGCAGGCGGTCGCCGGGCTGGATGGTCATGGGCGCGATCCTCGAAACGGGGGGAAGGGCGGCAGTGTAGGCGATGACCTGTCGTCGACGCGCGGGTGCGCTACCCTCCGCCGATGCAATTCAAGGACTACTACCAGACCCTCGGCGTCGAGCCGGGCGCGGGCGACGCGGAGATCAAGACCGCGTACCGCAGGCTCGCGCGCAAGTACCACCCGGACGTCAGCAAGGAGGCCGGGGCCGAGGACAAGTTCAAGGCCGTCAACGAAGCTTACGAGGCGCTGCGCGATCCGCAGAAGCGCGCCGCGTACGACCAGTTGCGCGCGCGCGGCTACCGGCCGGGCGACGACGTGCAGCCGCCGCCCGGCGGATTCGGTGGCGGGCCGGGCGGGGATTTCGATTTCGACGAAATCTTCGCCGGCGGCGGCGCGGGCGGGGGCTTCAGCGATTTCTTCGAATCGTTGTTCGGCCGCCAGCGCGGTGGCAACGGCGGCGGCGCGCGACCGCAAACGCGCGGCGACACGCGCGCGAAACTCGCGGTGCCGCTGGAAGCGGTGTACGAAGGCGGTTCGATCCGCATCGGCGTCAACGGCCGCACGCTCGACATCCGCGTGCCGAAGGGCGTGCGCCCCGGCCAGGTGATCCGCCTGGCGAAGCAGGGCAACCACGGCGGCGACTTGCTGCTCGAGGTCGAATACGCCGCGCATCCGCGGTTCGAAGTCGACGGCCGCAACATCATCTTCGTGCAGGGCATCGCACCCTGGGAAGCCGCGCTCGGTGCGACGGTGAGCGTGCCGACGCTGGGCGGTTCGGTGGAACTGAAGATCCCGAAGAATTCGGAAGCGGGCCGCAAGCTGCGGCTACGCGGACGTGGCCTGCCGGGCGACCCCGCCGGCGACCAGATCGTGGAACTGGAAGTGCTCGCGCCGAAGTCGCACACGGATGCGCAGCGCGAGGCGTACGAAAACCTGCGGGATGCCTTCGGCGACGACTGGCGCCGCAGCTGAGGCCTTACTCTTCCGAAGCAGGCGCCGCCGGCGCATCGCCGCCCAGCATCTGCTGGATCATGTCGGCGAGTTCGGATTCGCTGAAGGGCTTGGTGATGTAGGCCTTCGCGCCCTGGCGCATGCCCCACACGCGATCGGTGTCCTGGTCCTTCGTCGTCACCAGCACGATCGGGATGTGCTTGGTGGTCGCCTCGCGCGTGATCGAACGCGTGGCCTGGAACCCGTTGAGGTTCGGCATCACCACGTCCATCAGGATGAGGTCGGGGATTTCGCGCTTGGCCGCTTCCACGCCCGCGGCGCCGTCCTCGGCGGTGAGGGCCTCGTGGCCGAGTTTCTCGACGATGCGGCGGATGCCCATCAGCTGGGAGGGCGAATCGTCGACGATCAGGATGCGTGCCATGGGGGTCCCCGGGAATCTCGCCGCATTCTAACGGGGCGGCCGGTGGCCGCAAGCGCGGCGCGGTGGAATTCGATTACAGCGCCTCGCCAGCGATGGTGACCAGGGTGCGCCCGAAGGACCCGCCGGCCAGCATGGTGGCGAAAACGTCGGGCAAATCCGCCATCGACATCGTGCGCGTGCAGATGCGATCCAGGTGCGCGGGCTTCCAGTCCGAGGCCAGGTGCTGCCAGACGCGGTCGCGGATGTCGCGCGCGGTGCCGGCCGAGGCGACGCCCAGCAGCGACACGCCGCGGATGATGAAAGGCATGACGGTGGTCGGCAGCGAAGGCGAGGCGGCCAGGCCCGCGGTGGCGACGTTGCCGTAGGGCGCGGTCTGCGCGAGCAACGCGGCGAGCATCGGGCCGCCGACGTTGTCGAGGCCGCCGCCGAAGCGCGCGGTGTCCATCGGACGCGTGGTGGACAACGCATCGCGGCCGAGGATGTCGCGTGCGCCGAGTTCGCGCAGGTAATCGGCGGCGTCGGCCTTGCCGCTGATCGCATGCACTTCGAAGCCGGCGCGCGTGAAGATGTCGATGGCGAGCGAACCGACGCCGCCGGTCGCGCCGGTGACGGCGAGCGGACCGAGCTCGGGTGTCTGCCGGTTCTCCACCATGCGCAGCAACGCGAGCGCCGCGGTGAAGCCCGCGGTGCCGAGGATCATCGACTCGCGCAGCGACAAGCCGGCGGGCAACGGGATCGTCCACTGCGCGGGCAGGCGCACGTACTCGGAATACCCGCCGTCGCGCGTTTCGCTCAGGCCGCTGCCGGTGGCGAGGACCGCGTCGCCTTCCTTGAAGCGCGCATCGGTGGAGGCGACGACGTGCCCCGCGACATCGATGCCGCCCACGAGCGGCGCCTTGCGCAGGATCTTCCCCTGGCCGGTGCCGGCGAGCGCGTCCTTGAAGTTGACCGACGAGTACGCGGCGCGGATGACGACCTCGCCGGGCGCGAGATCGTCGAGCGCGATCGCTTCGATGCCGCTGCGATAGCCGGCGGCGTCGTCGTGGATGCGGAAAGCGTTGAACGTTGCGGGCACCGACATCAGCGAAGATCCTTGCGACGTTTTCCATCCAGCCATTTGTCCGCATGCGCGGGCTCGTAGTCGCGCAACCACGCGAGCAACGCATCGATGTCCTCGCCGTGCCACAGGTCGCGGCGCTGGTCGGCGTGCAGGAAACGTTCGTCCACCATGCGGTCCATCATCGCCACCAGCGGGGCATAGAAGCCTTCGGTGTCGAGGAACGCGCAGGGTTTGTCGCCGAGGCCGAGCTGGCGCCAGGTGAGCATCTCGAACATTTCGTCCAGCGTGCCGAAGCCGCCGGGCAGGGCGACGAAGGCGTCGCTGAGGTCGAACATGCGCGCCTTGCGCTCGTGCATGTTGGCGACGACCTGCAGTTCGGTCAGGCCGGTGTGCGCGACTTCCCAGCCGACGAGCTGTTCCGGGATCACGCCGATCACCTTGCCGCCGGCGTCCAGCGCCGCGTCGGCGACGATGCCCATCAGGCCGACGTTGCCGCCGCCGTAGACGAGGTCGAGGCCTTCGCGCGCCAGGCGCGTGCCGAGCTGCGCGGCACGTTGCGCATACGCGGGACGCGCGCCGGCGTTGGAGCCGCAGTACACGCACACGCGCTGCATCACGTCGCCTCCAGCAGTGCGACGCCCGACATGCGCAGTTGCGCTTCGCGCTGCTTGCGCGGCGAGATGTTCACGAGGAAATTCCAGAAAGTCGCGCCGCGCGGTTTGCGATTCAGCCGCATCGCGTCGGTCCACGTGGAATGGAATTCGGCTTCGCGCCAGCCGTGCGGCGCGAACCACGCGGTGCCTTCCTCGGGGCCGAACCGGAACGGCGCGTTGCCGTCCTTCAGCGTCGGCGACCAGCGCTTCTCGAGCAGTTTCAGCAAACGCGGCGTGGCGAGGTCCGCCATCCACCAGCGGGCCTGCGCGACGTCGTGCAGGTCGCGCGCGAGCGCTGCGACGTCGTCGGCTTCCAGGTAGATCAGCAGGCCTTCGGTGATCGCGAAGACCGGGCCGTGTTCGGCCGCGCGCGCGAACACCTCGCGGCGCGCCTGCGGATCGCGCAGGTCGGCGGCGATGGATTGCAGCTGGCAGCGCGGCGTTTCGCCGGCCATCGCGTCGCGGAAGTAGTCGACCATCTCCGGCATGTCCACGTGCAGCCAGCGCAGCGAGACGGGCAGGTCGAGGCGATAGGGCCGCGCGTCGAGGCCGGCGGCGAGGTTGAGCACGGTGCCGACATTCCCCGCGCGCACGATGCGCAGCAGGATCTCGTCCATGGTGACGGTGCGGACGACGAGCGGCCAGCTGGTCTGCGCGCCGTCGGGCAACGCGGCGACGATCGCCGGCCCGCGCGCGCCGGCGAGCCGGCGGGCGTAGGGATCGTTGAACAAGGCGTCGGGACGTTCCGACTCCAGGGCGCGATACGTCGCGACCCAGAGCGCGGTGTCTGAAACGTTGCGGATCGGGTTCGCGTTATCCATGACGTCCCCCGGAAAGGCGAACGTCAGTTCGCCTTGTGGATGGCGCGCTTTGCCACGGCCATTGCGGCGTCGTGCACCGCTTCCGACAACGTCGGATGCGCGTGGCAGATGCGCGCCAGGTCATCGGCCGAGCCGCTGAACTCCATCGCGAGCACGCCTTCGTGCACGAGCTCGGAGACGTTCACGCCGACGAGATGCATGCCGAGGATGCGATCGGTTTCCGCGTGCGCGAGGATCTTCACGAAACCCGCGGGCTCCGCCATCGCGACGGCGCGGCCCAGCGCGGCGAACGGGAAGCTGCCCGCCTTGTACGGGATGCCTTCGTCGGTGAGCTGCTTCTCGGTCTTGCCGACCCACGCGATTTCCGGCTCGGTGTAGATGACCCACGGGATCGTGTCGAGGTTGACGTGGCCCGGCAGGCCCGCGATCAGCTCGGCCACCGCGACGCCTTCCTCGAAGCCCTTGTGCGCGAGCATCGGGCCGCGCACGCAGTCGCCCACGGCCCACACGCCGTCGACGCCGGTGTGGCAGTGCTCGTCCACTTCCACCATGCCGCGCGCATCCAGCTTCACGCCGGTGCCGTCGGCCAGCAGCCCCTTCGTCGCGGCGCGACGGCCGACCGACACGAGCAGCTTGTCGACGACGATCGTCTGCTCGCCCTTCGCATCGGCGTAGGTGACGTGGACTTCGCTGCTCTTATTAGGCAATACCTTCACTTCGGCCTTCGACACCTTCGCGCCGAGGCGGATGTCGAGGCCCTGCTTCTTGAATTCGCGCGCGGCGGTCTTCGCCACTTCCGCGTCGGCGGCGGCGAGGAAATCCGGCAACGCTTCGAGGATCACGACCTCGGAACCCAGGCGCTTCCACACGCTGCCCAGTTCCAGGCCGATCACGCCGGCGCCGATCACGCCCATGCGCTTGGGCACTTCGGTGAAGTCGAGCGCGCCGACGTTGTCGACGATCGTCTTGCCGTCGAACTTCGCGAACGGCAGTTCGATGGAATCCGAACCGGCGGCGATGATGACGTTGGCGGCCTTGAGCTCCACCGTGGTGCCGTCGTGCTGCTTCACCGACACCACGTTGCCCGGCTGCAGCTGGCCGAAGCCGTAGTACGGCGTGACCTTGTTCGCCTTGAACAGCATCGCGATGCCGCCGGTGAACTGCTTCACGATCTTGTCCTTGCGGCCGATCATCGTGCCGATGTCGATCGCGGGCTCCTTCGCGGAGATGCCGTGTTCGCCGAACAGGTGCTGCAGGTTCCAGAACTGGCGCGAGCTGTCGAGCAGCGCCTTGGACGGGATGCAGCCCACGCGCAGGCACGTGCCGCCGAGGGCGGGCTTGCCGTCCTTGCCGAGCGCGGCGTCGATGCACGCGGTCTTCAGGCCCAGCTGCGCTGCGCGGATGGCGGCGTGGTAACCGGCGGGGCCGGCCCCGATGACGATGACGTCGAACTGATCAGCCATGTTGGTTACATCCCCAGCAGCATGCGGTGCGGATTTTCGAGTTGGTTCTTGATGTCGACCAGGAACAGCACCGCGTCCTTGCCGTCGATGATGCGGTGGTCGTAGCTCAGCGCGATGTACATCATCGGCGCGGCGACCACCTGGCCGTTCTCGACGATCGCGCGGTCCTTGATGGCGTGCATGCCGAGGATCGCGCTCTGCGGCGGGTTGACGATCGGCGTGGACATCAGCGAACCGAACGTGCCGCCGTTGGTGATGGTGAACGTGCCGCCCTGCAGGTCTTCGAGCTTCAGGCCGCCTTCGCGCGCCGCCTTGGCGTATGCCGCGATGCCCGCTTCGATTTCCGCGAAGCTCATGCGCTCCACGTTGCGCAGCACCGGCGTGACCAGGCCCTTGTCGGTGGAAACCGCGACCGAGATGTCGGCGTAGCCGTGGTAGATCACGTCGTTGCCGTCGACCGAGGCGTTGACCGCCGGGTGGCGCGCGAGCGCATTGGCGGCGGCCTTGGCGAAGAAGCTCATGAAACCGAGCTTGATGCCGTTGGCCTTCTCGAAGGATTCGCCCAGGTCCTTGCGCATCTGCATGACCTTGGACAGGTTGACCTCGTTGAACGAAGTCAGCATCGCGATGGAGTTCTTGGACTGCATCAGGCGTTCGGCGATGCGCGCGCGCATGCGCGTCATCGGCACGCGCTGTTCGGGGCGCGCGGATGCGGCGACGGTGCCGCCCGACTTGGCGTAGTTGACGAGGTCTTCCTTCGTCACCGCGCCGCGGCGGCCGGTGCCTTCGACCTGCGATGCGTCGATGCCTTCCTTCTCGGCGGTGAAGCGCGCGCCCGGGGGCAGCGACGACGACGCGGCGGCGGCGGGGGCCGCGGCCTTCGCCGGCGCGGCGGCCGGGGCTGCAGCCTTCGCGGGGGCTTCCGCCTTCGCGGGGGCAGCGGCGGCGGGCGCGTCGGCCTTTGCGGCCGGAGCAGCCGCGGCGACGGCCCCTTCCTCGATCACCGCGATCACCTGCGCGCTCGTCACCGTGGCGCCGGCTTCGAACTTGATTTCTTTCAGCACGCCGTCGACGGGCGAGGGCACTTCAAGGACGACCTTGTCGGTTTCCAGGTCCAGCAGGTTCTCGTCGCGCTTGACCGCGTCGCCGGCTTTCTTGTGCCACGTCGCGATGGTCGCGTCGGACACGGATTCGGGAAGGACCGGAACTTTGACTTCGATGGCCATGGTTAGCGTCCTGGCTGGATTGCGAAATGGGAAATGTGGTGGTTCTTATTCGACGCAAGTGTCGCCGTTGAGCGGATTGACCAGCGCGTCGGCGACGAGCTGCGTCTGTTCCGCCACGTGTTCGGCAAGATGCCCGGCGGCGGGCGAGGGCGACCGCACGCGGCCTGCATAGCTGAGCGTCTGCTTGGGTTGCAGGCAGGCGCGCAGGTGGTGCTGGATCTGGTACCACGCGCCCTGGTTCTGCGGTTCTTCCTGGCACCACACCACTTCGGTGGCGGCGCCGAAGCGCTGCAGTTCGGCGGTGAGCTCCGGGCGCGGGAAGGGATACAGCTGTTCGACGCGCACGATGGCGACGTCGGCGAGGTTGCGCTTGGTCGCTTCCTCGAGCAGGTCGTAATAAACCTTGCCGCCGCACACCACGACGCGCTTGACCTTCTTCACGTCGGCGGCCTTGGTGCCGACGTTGCTGGCGGGGATCAGCGTCTGGAAGCTGCCCTTGGCCAGTTCGTCGAGCGAGGACACCGCGAGCTTGTGGCGCAGCAACGACTTGGGCGTCATCACCACCAGCGGCTTGCGCGTGGCCATGCGCTGCTGGCGACGGATCATGTGGAAGGCCTGCGCCGGCGTGGTGGGCGTGCAGACCAGCATGTTGTCGAGCGCGCACAACTGGAGGAAACGTTCGAGGCGCGCGGAGCTGTGCTCCGGGCCCTGGCCTTCGTAGCCGTGCGGCAGGAACAGCGCGAGCCCGCACAGGCGGCCCCACTTGGCTTCGCCCGACGAGAGGAACTGGTCGATCACCACCTGCGCGCCGTTGGCGAAATCGCCGAACTGCGCTTCCCAGATGTCGAGCGTCATGGGATCGGCGGTGGCGTAGCCGTATTCGAACGCCATGACCGCTTCTTCGCTGAGCAGCGAATCGATGATCGCGACGTCCTGCTTTTCCTGCACCAGTTCGCGCAGCGGCAGGTAGTAGGCATCGGTGTTCTGGTCGTGCAGGATCGCGTGGCGGTGGAAGAACGTGCCGCGCCCGCAGTCCTGGCCGACCAGGCGCAGCTTGAAGCCTTCCTTCAGCAACGTCGCGTACGCGAGGTTTTCCGCGAAGCCCCAGTCGCTCGGCAGTTCGCCCGTCGTCATCTTGCGGCGGTCGTCGTAGATCTTCGCCACGCGCGGATGCAGCTTCACGGTGTCGGGGATCGTGTTGATGCTGGTGGCGAGCGCGTCGAGCGTCTTGCGGTCCACCGTGGTGTCGGTCTTGTCGGACAACTTGCCCGACACCCAGCGCGACCAGTCGACGGTGAACTCGTCGCCCTTCACCTGGACCACTTCGGTCGTGACTTCGCCCGCGTCGAGCTTGGCGCGGTAGGCATCCACCAGCGCCTGCGACTGCGCGGCGGGAATGGCGCCGGTGGCGTCCAGCTGCGCGGCGTAGAGCTCGCGCGTGGTCTTCATCGCGCGGATCTTCTGGTACATCAGCGGCTGCGTCGCGGCCGGTTCGTCGGCTTCGTTGTGGCCGTGGCGGCGATAGCAGACGAGGTCGATCACCACGTCCTTCGCGAAGCGCTGGCGGAAGTCGTAGGCGACTTCGGCGCAGAACGCGACGGCTTCCGGATCATCGCCGTTCACGTGCAGCACCGGCGCGCCGACCATCTTGGCGACATCGGTGCAGTACAGCGTGGAGCGCGCGTCTTCGGCGGCGCTGGTGGTGAAGCCGACCTGGTTGTTGATCACGATGTGCAGCGTGCCGCCGACGTTGAAGCCGCGCGCCTGCGACATCTGGAACAGTTCCATCACCACGCCCTGGCCCGCGAACGCGGCGTCGCCATGCATGATGATCGGCAGCACCGTCTTGCGCGTCTTGTCCGCACGGCGCATCTGGCGCGAGCGCACGGAACCCACGACCACCGGATCCACGATCTCCAGGTGCGACGGGTTGAACGCGAGCGCCAGGTGCACGGGGCCGCCCGCGGTGGCCACGTCGGCCGAGAAGCCCATGTGGTACTTCACGTCGCCCATGTGGGCCAGGTCGTCGTCGTGGTGTTCGAACTTGCCTTCGAACTCGTCGAACAGCTTGCGCGGCGGCTTGCCGAGCGTGTTGACCAGCACGTTGAGGCGGCCGCGATGGGCCATGCCGAGCACGACTTCCTTGACGCCGGCTTCGCCGCCGCGGCGGATCAGCACGTCGAGCATCGGGATCAGCGAATCGCCGCCTTCCAGCGAGAAGCGCTTCTGGCCGACGTACTTGGTATGGAGGTAGCGCTCCAGGCCTTCGGCGGCGGTGAGGCGTTCCAGGATGCGGGCCTTGGCGGCGGCATCGCGGCCGTAGTTGCCACCGGCGGTTTCCAGGCGTTCCTGCATCCAGCGACGTTGTTCCACGTCGGTGATGTGCATGAACTCGGCGCCGATGCTGCCGGTGTAGGTCTTCTGCAGCACGGCCACGAGGTCGCGCAGCTTCATGTGGTGCTGGCCGGCCACGCCGCCGGTGGAGAAGTCGGCGTCGAGGTCGGATTCGGACAGGTGGTGGAAGCCCAGCGCCAGGTCCGGCGCCTCGGGCTTGGTGGCCATGCCCAGCGGATCGAGGTTGGCGGCCAGGTGCCCGCGCGAGCGGTAGGCGGTGATCAGCTTGCCGACCGAGCGTTCGCGGGGATCGCCCGCGCCGCCGGTGGCCGGGGCGGCGTCCAGCAGGCCGCGCGCGGCGCGGCGGCCGGCATCGGCCACCTGGTCCATGACCACGCTGTGCGGGATGTCCCCGGCTTCGCGGCCCTTGAACCCGTCGAAATAGGTCTTGAGCTTGGGATCGACGCTGTCGGGATCGACGAGGTATTGCTCGTACAGGTCCTCGAGATAGGCGGCGTTGGCGCCGAGCTGGGAGGACTGGGCAAACTGCTTCAGGAGACTGTCCACGATGGGGGCGGGAAGCTCTTCGAGGGGAATGGTGTCGCGCGCCCATGAATCGGGCACGAAAGGCCCGGAATTATAGACCCGTCCATCCTCGGAACACACCCGCGATGTGCAGCGAGCGTGGCGCGAACGCCCGTCAAATGCCCAGCACGCGGTATTCGGAGACCGTCCGCGCGCGTTCCCAGACCGCCATGAACGCCATGCGCAGCTGGCGGGCGCGCCCCGGTGCGTGCAGGTCGGCTTCGCCATCGAAGCGGTGGCCCAGCGTGCGGAAGTAGCAGCCGCCGGCGTCGTTGGCCAGGTACGCCGAGGGGTAGGCGCGGTCGACCGGATCGTCGACTTCGCGGAACAGGAAGATGCTCGGCAGGCGCTGCGCGAGCGCCAGCAGCGGGGCATGCGCGCGCTGCGGGGCGGCGGCGTCCTGCAGCAGGAAGTGCGCCTCCACGCCGCGGCCGCTGGTGCCGAAGCGGCGGAACGCATCCACCACGGCCGGGTGGTCGAACAGGCCCGGGTCGAGCTCGCGGGTGTAGATCCACAGGCCGCGGCGCGCGTTGTCGACCAGGGCGACGATGGTGGCGATGGCCGTTTCGCGGTCGTCGATGGCCTTCGGGCCCGCCAGCGAACGGCGCATCGACTGGTGCTCGATGCCGGCTTCCCAGAAGCGTTCGCCGTAAGGCTGGAAGCCGTGGCGCAGGTAGAAGTCGATGGCCGAGACCTGCGCATGCAGCGACACCTCGCGCCAGCCGCGCTGGTGCGCCGCTTCGATCAGCGCCAGCAGCATCGCATCGCCCACGCCGTTGCCGCGCCAGTCGCGCAGCACGGCCATGCGGCCGATCTTGTGTTCCGGCGTGAGGCGGCCGGTGCCGATGGGCGTGCCGTCGAAGCTGCGGGCCAGCACGTGCACGCAGTCCGGATCCAGCGCGTCCCATTCCTCTTCGATCGGGACCTGCTGCTCCTGCACGAAGACGGTTTCGCGCACGGTGCGCAAGTCGGGCAGGGCGGGGGCGTAGTCGACCACGTCCACGCGGAAGGGTTGGGTGGCGTCGTTCATTCGTCCTCGTCGGCGAGCATCTGGTAGTGGCCTGCCTGCAACAACGCAAAGACTGCATCGCGTCCGGCCTGCGACAGCGTGGTGTACAGCGGGCCGTCGATGGCGTCCGTGGCGGCGAGGCGCTGCGCATCGCGCACGGAGAGCGCGAAGCCCAGGCCGCTGACGAACAGGCGCGCGCCCTTGCCGGCCCGGCGCCACGCGGCGCGCGAGAACGGATGGCGCTGCAGGCGGGCGCCCTGGCCCAGGTCCCATTCCAGTTCGATGCGCGACGGCACCGCGTCGGGCGGGGCCACTTCGCCGGCGGCGCGATAGAGCGTGGCGAAGCGCGCGAACCAGTCGCCGAGGCGATCGGGGTCGTTCATGCGCAATGCGTTCAACGCGGCGACCACGCGGTCCATCGCGGCGGCATCGATTTCGTTCGGGTCGGCCGGGACTTCGAGGTCGGGATCGGCGTAGCGCAGTGCGTCGTCCGCATCGGCTGCGAGCGTGTCGACGAAATCGCCGAGCAACTCCGCCGCCGACGGCGCACGCATGCCGATCGAGAATGTCAGGCAGGGATCCTCGGCGACGCCGTGGTGCGGCACGCCTGGCGGGAGGTAAAGCATGTCGCCGGGGCCGAGCACCCAGTCGTGCGTGGGATCGAAATCGCGCAGCAGCTTGATGTCGACGTCGTTGCGGAATTCCACCGACGGCGCGGCCTTGCCCATCGCCGCGGACGCATCGATCTGCCAGCGGCGATGGCCGTGCGCCTGCAGCAGGAACACGTCGTACTGGTCGACGTGCGCGCCGACGGAACCGCCCGTGGCCGCGAACGACACCATGACGTCGTCGATGCGCCAGCGCGGCAGGAACGAGAACGCAGGGAGCAGGGCTGCGACATCCGCATCCCACTTGTCGACGTCCTGCACCAGCAGCGTCCAGTCGTGGTCGCCGAGCTGCGGGAACAGCGTTTCCTCGAACGGGCCGTGGCGGACCATCCATTGGTTTTCCGCGCGATCGTGCGCGATGAGGCGCGAGAGCGCGGCCTCTTCGCAGGCGAGACCCGCGAGGTCTTCGGGTGCGATCGGGGAAACGAAATCGGGGAACGCGTTGCGGATCAGCAACGGGCGCTTCTGCCAGTAGTCGCGCAGGAACACCTCCGGCGTCATGCCGAGGAGCGGTGCGTGCGTGGCGTCGACTTCGAAAGGGAATTCGTGCTTGCGGGGCGTCATGTGGCGATCTCGTCGTAACCACGGCCGAGGAACTGCAGCAGGCACCACCCGTGTCCCCACGGATCGGCGAGCTGCACGATGCGGCCCCAGCCGGCTTCGCGCACGGCGCCTTCCTGCTCGGCGCCGGCGGCGATGGCGCGGATCAGCGCGGCGTCGAGATCCTCGACGACCACGTCGACATGCACCGGTGTCCAGTGGCGTGCGTAGTCGCGCGTCGACGTGCCTGCGCCCACCGTGTCGGCCTGCTTTCGCAGCAGGTAGACCGGGACGTCGCCGCCGAGCATCTCGAGTGCGTCGTGGCCGAAGGCGCGGCCGCGGCGCAGGCCGAACGCTTCGGCATAGAAGCGCTCCGCCAGTGCGAGCTCGGGGACATCGATGTTGACGAGGATGCGCATCGCGTCCGCGCCGTCAGATCGCGCGCGCGAGGCGTTCGGCGAGGCCGACGTAGGTGGCGGGCGTGAGCGCGGACAGGCGCTGGCGCGCGTCGTCGGGCAGGTCGAGCGAGGCGATGAACGTGCGCATCGAATCGGCCGTGATGCCCTGGCCGCGCGTGAGCGCCTTCAGTTGTTCGTACGGATTGGGCAAGCCGTGGCGGCGCATCACCGTCTGCACGGCTTCGGCCAGGACTTCCCACGCGGCGTCGAGGTCCGCGGCGAGGCGTTCGGGATTGGCGCTCAACTTGCCGAGGCCACGCTGCAGCGATTCGAACGCGATCACCGCATGGCCGAACGCGGTGCCGAGCGCGCGCAACACGGTGGAGTCGGTGAGATCGCGCTGCCAGCGGCTGATCGGCAGCTTGGCGGCGAAGTGTTCGAACAGCGCGTTGGCGATGCCGAAGTTGCCTTCGGCATTTTCGAAGTCGATCGGGTTGACCTTGTGCGGCATGGTCGAGCTGCCCACTTCGCCGGCCTTCACCGCCTGCTTGAAGTAGCCCTGCGAGATGTAGCCCCACAGGTCGCGGCACAAGTCGATGGCGATGGTGTCGATGCGCTTGAAGCAATCGCACAGTTCGGCGATGCCGTCGTGCGGTTCGATCTGCGTGGTGTAGGGCTGCCAGTCCAGGCCCAGGCTTTCGACGAAGCGCTCCGACAGCGCCGGCCAGTCGACGTCCGGGTACGCGCTGACGTGCGCGTTGTAGTTGCCCACCGCGCCGTTGATCTTGCCCGGCATCGGCAGCGCGACGAACACCGCGCGCTGGCGATCCAGGCGCGCGACCACGTTGGCGAGTTCCTTGCCGACGGTGGTGGGCGAAGCGGTCTGGCCATGCGTGCGCGAGAGCATCGGCAACGCAGCGTGCGTATGCGCCATGCCGCGCAGCGTGGCGATCGTGCGGTCGAGCATCGGCAGCAGCACTTCGCGGCGCGCCTGCGCCAGCATCAGTGCGTACGAGAGGTTGTTGATGTCTTCGCTGGTGCAGGCGAAATGGACGAACTCGAGCGCCGGGCCCAGTTCGGCGTCGTCGGCGAGCTTTTCCTTGATCAGGTACTCGACCGCCTTGACGTCGTGGTTGGTGGTGCGCTCGATTTCCTTCACGCGCGCGGCGTCGGCGACGGAGAACTGCGCGGCCAGCTGCTTCAGGCGGCCCCGGGCGTCGGTGGAGAAGGGCGGGAGTTCCGCGATGCCGGGGTGGTCGGCCAGCGCGAGGAGCCATTCGATCTCGACGACCACGCGGGCGCGGATGAGCCCGAACTCCGAGAAGATCGGCCGCAGCGCGTCGACCTTGCCGGCGTAGCGGCCGTCGAGCGGGGACAGGGCGAGCAGCGGGGTGTCGGTCATCGCGGGAGGCCGGGGACGGTCGAGGGAGCGCGCAAGTTTAAACGCATGCGGGCGTATCCTCCGGTCCTCACGCGAGGAGGCACCGATGGCGAAGCGATCCCCCCCGCGCTCGACCCAGTCCGGCGAGCGCATCGAACACGACAGCATGGGCGAACTGCGCGTCCCCGCCGAGGCGTTGTGGGGCGCGCAGACGCAGCGCGCGGTGCAGAACTTCCCGATCTCCGGCCGGCCCATGCCGCGCGGTTTCATCCGCGCGCTGGGGCTGGTGAAGGCCGCGGCGGCGGACGTCAACGCCGGCCTCGGCCTGTTGCCGAAGCGGCGCGCGGTCGCGATCCGCACCGCCGCGCTCAGCGTGGCCGGCGGTGCGCACGACGCGCACTTCCCGATCGATGTGTTCCAGACCGGTTCGGGCACCTCGAGCAACATGAACGCCAACGAGGTCATTGCCGCGCTCGCGTCGAAGACCGGGCAGAAGGTGCATCCCAACGACGACGTCAACCTGGGGCAGAGTTCCAACGACGTCATTCCCACGGCCATCCGCGTCTCCGCGCAGCTTGCCGTCGTCGAAGACCTGTTGCCCGCGTTGCTGCACCTGCAACGCACGATCGAACGCAAGGCACGCGGGCTGACGAAGGTCACCAAGACCGGCCGCACGCACCTGATGGATGCGATGCCGCTGACGTTCGCGCAGGAATTCGGCGCGTGGGCCGCGCAGCTCGACTCCGCGCGCGGGCGTTTCGAGGATGCCGGCAAGCGTTTGCGCCGGCTGCCCATCGGCGGCACCGCGATCGGCACGGGCATCAACGCCGATGCGCGCTTCGCGAAGAAGATGGCGCAAGCGCTGACGACGCTGGCGAAGACGCGCTTCGATGCGGCGCCGGACAAGTTCGAAGGCATCGCCTCGCAGGACGATGCGGTGGAACTGTCGGGCCAGCTCAATGCGCTCGCGGTCGCGCTGATGAAGATCGCCAACGACCTGCGCTGGATGAACGCCGGTCCGCTCGCGGGCCTGGGCGAAATCGAATTGCCGGCATTGCAGCCAGGCAGCTCGATCATGCCGGGCAAGGTGAATCCGGTGATCCCGGAAGCCACGTGCATGGTGTGCGCGCAGGTGATGGGCTACCACGCCACGATCACGGTGGCCGGTGCGTCCGGCAACTTCCAGCTCAACGTGATGCTGCCGCTGATCGCGGCGAACCTGCTCGACGGCATCGCGCTGCTTTCGCACGTGATGCGCCTGCTCGCCGATACCGCGATCGCGGGCCTGGTCGTGCGCCAGGACAAGGTCGCCGAAGCGCTCGCGCGCAATCCGATCCTGGTCACCGCGCTCAACCCGATCATCGGCTACGAGCGCGCGGCGGCGATCGCCAAGCGTGCGTACAAGGAAAAGCGCGCGGTGCTCGACGTGGCGCTGGAGATGAGCGGCCTGCCGGAAGCGAAGCTGCGCAAGCTGCTGGATCCCGAAGCCCTGACGAAGGGCGGCATCCGCGAAGGCGGTGGCGGCGGCGGCGGATAGCGAGGCAAAAAAAGCCCCGGCGTTTGAAGGCCGGGGCAGTGGGGGGTGTTACGCAGTGCTTGTGTGTTGCGGATCAGTTGTCGTCGCGCCAGCGGCGCAGGCGGATCGCACCGAAGATCATCGCGATGCCGATCGCCGCGCCGACCCACATCTGCGGCGTGGCAAACGTCGAGTACATGTGCTGGATCATCGAGAGCGCGTCGAAGTGATCCGGGGAAGCGACATTCAGGTTCTGCACCGTCATCCACGTGCCGGGGAAGACCGAACCCAGCGAGCGGAGCACCACGTTCTGCCAGAACCAGCCGGTGTCGAGGCTGAAGACATTCATCACGTCGAACCAGGCCACGAAGATGCCGGCGAACACGGGGATCATCACCGCCCACAGGAAGGGCTTGGAGCGCGCCCAGGCAGAGCAGAGCATCAGCCAGCCGACGGTCGGCAGCGCCCACATCGCGTAGACCGGGATTGCGGCGATCAGCAGCCCTGCGACCTGCAGCGCATGGCCCGCGCCCCAGTACATCGTGAGCGGGTTGAGGCCGTGCATCGGCATGACCAGGGTGACGACCAGGCCGAAGGCGAACATCGTCAGGACCGAGACGATCGTGGCGATCACCGGCGCGACGAGCAGCGCGCTCGCGGCCTTCGACAACACCGTGTCGCGATCCGACAGCGGCAGCGACTTCCAGAACAGCACGCTGCGATCCTTGCGCTCGTCGTACAGCGCGCCGAGGCAGTAGAAGAACACCACGAAGCCCAGGACGATGAAGGGCCACAGCGAGGAGACCAGCATCGAGGCGTCGACCGCCTTGCCCCAGTTCTCCAGGTCGCTCGGCGTCATCTTGTCGGTGAGCTGGCCGAAGTCGAGCCCGTTGATGCGGATGCCCTGGTCGGTGTACTTGGTGCCGTGCGCCAGTTCGCGGCGGGCGACGACTTCGCCGACCACGAGCGCCATCAGCGCGAGCACGACCGAGATGCCGCCGGCCCAGATCGGCGCCCAGAAGAACCCGCCCTTGTGCTCCCAGAACTCGCGGCGGAGCATCAGCTTGAACTTGTGGGTGGGATGGGGCGCGGCCACGGGGACGCGGCGCGGTTCGCCATCAAAGGTGGATGCGTTCATGCGTAGGTTCCCTTCATGGTGGCGACGAACAGGTCGGCCAGGCCCGGGGTGCGGGTTTCGCCGAGGTGCGACAGGCGATGCTTCTCGACGCCATCGAACAGCATCACGACCTTGCCGAACGGCAGGCTGCGTTCGTCGATCGGGCGCAGGCTGCGCGCTTCGTCGGCGCGGTCGGCGTTGACGAACACTTCGATGTAGCGCTCGCCCACGGCATCCATCGGCGCGGTGAGCACGATCTTGCCGTCGCGGATGAACATCACGTCGGTGAGGATGTGTTCGATCTCCTCCACCTGGTGCGTGGTGATCACGATCGTCTTGTCCTCGTCGAAGTAGTCCTCCAGCAGGCGCTGGTAGAACTGCTTGCGATACAGGATGTCCAGGCCGAGCGTGGGTTCGTCGAGCACGAGCAGCTTGGCGTCGATGGCCATCACCAGCGCCAGGTGCAGCTGCACGATCATGCCCTTGGACATCTCGCGCACTTTCATGTCCGGCTTGAGCTGGGTGTTGGCGAGGAAGCGTTCGCAACGGGCGCGGTCGAAGCGCGGATGCACGCCGGCCACGAACTCGATCGCTTCGCGCACGCGGATCCAGCGCGGCAGCACGGCGACGTCGGCGATGAAGCACACGTCGTTCATCAGCGCATCGCGTTCGGTGCGCGGGTCGCGGCCGAGGACGCGCAGGTCGCCTTCGAACGGGATCAGGCCGAGCATCGCCTTCAGCGCGGTGGTCTTGCCGGCGCCGTTGGGGCCGATCAGGCCGACGATGCGGCCGGCGGGGATCTCGAACGCCGTGTCGTCCAGCGCCAGCTTGTTCTTGTAGGCCTTGCGCAGGTTGCGCGCGCTGACGACCGAGGTCGCGGCGGCCTGGGTGGTGGTCGCGTTCATGCCTGGCCTCCGGCGGCGGCAGCGTTCTGCATCAGGCGATCGAGCGAAAGGCCCAGTCGCTGGATGCGTTCGAGCACGAGCGGCCACTCTTCCTTGAGGAAGCGATCGCGCTCGCTGCTGAGCAGTTTTTCCGAAGCCCCTTCCGTGACGTACATGCCGAGTCCCCTGCGTTTTTCGACGATGGCTTCGTCCGCGAGCTCCTGGTAGGCGCGCGAGACGGTGATGGGATTGAGCTGGTATTCGGCGGCCACCTGGCGCACCGAGGGCAGCGCGTCGCCGGGCTTGAGGATCCCGTCGAGCAACATGGCGACGACGCGATCCTTCAGCTGGCGGTAGATGGGAGCGCCGTCGCTCCATTCGATGGCAGTCATTGGTCAGCCTCGCGGTGCGAAGGAGAAGAAGGGCATCGCGACCGACTGGCGACCGCGCGAGGCGTGCTTGCGCGCCGGGGCCGGCGCGGGCGAAGTGGTGTCGATCGTGGCGCGCTGGTCGCTTTCGGCGAAGGCGGCGGCGATGACGGCCAGGGTGGCGGCTTCGGCGGCGGCGCCGACGATGCGTTCGATCTGGGCGTCGGTGGGCGCGCGGGTGGAGGCCGTCGCCGGCGCCAGGCTCGCGGCGTCCAGCGGCGCGACCGGCGCGGCGGCCATCAGGCTCAGGACGAGCAGCCCGGTGGTGGCGGCGAGCGCGGTGACCGTGTTGTGGAGCTTGCGGTTCATGGTGGGCGTCCTGCTCTGGGTGTTCGGTGTTGTAGGCAACTATAACACCACCATTCCCATCGTCAACAACCGGATGACCCAACTAAAGACATAGAAGGGAGGGGCCGGTTGGGCGGCAGCCGTGGCAGACTGCGGCGCTTTCACGGGCCCGCGTTCATGGGCGCGATTGCGGCCGCGCCGCGGGCGCCCCGACAATGCGCGGCTTGCCGACCCACACGTTTCCCCGGCTCATGTTTCCCCCAGGAGTGCATCGGATGAAGGTTTTCCTGCGCGGCGTCGCCGCGTTGCTCATGCTCGGCGCGCTCGCCGGCCCCGGTCTTGCCGCAGCGCAGGACAAAGCCACCCCGGACAAGGCCACGCTGGTCACCGAGCGCGACAAGATCGGCTACATGCTCGGCATGGACTGGGGCAATTCGCTGGCGCCGATCGCGCCGGACATCGACATGGCCGCGTTCGAACGCGCGGTGCGCAACGGCCTGGCCGGCGGCAAGATGCTGCTCGACGATGAAAAGGCGAAGCAGGTCGGACAGGCGCTGCTCGCGCGCATCACCGCGCGCAACGGCCAGCCCGCGGGCGCGACCAAGCCGCTGCCGGAAGTCTCGAAGGAAGACGTGGGCCTGCTCGTCGGCAGCGACGTCGGTCGTTCGCTCGCACCGTTCAAGGACGAATTCGACCTGCCCACGCTGCTGCAGGCCGTGCGCACCACGTTCGCGAAGGGCCACCTGCTGATGACGGACGCCGAAGCGCGCGTCGTCGGCGAAGCGTTCTCCAAGCGCGGGCAGGCGAAGATCGAAGCGCAGGCCACGGCCATCGCACAGGAAAACAAGGCCGCGGGCGCCGCGTTCCTCGAAAAGAACAAGGCGACGAAGGGCGTGTACGTCACCAAGTCGGGCCTGCAGTACATGGTGCTGCGCCAGGGCGCCGGTCCGCGTCCGAAGCCGTCCGACCGCGTGCGCGTCAACTATCGCGGCACGCTGCTCGACGGCACCGAGTTCGACAGTTCCTACGGCGGCCAGCCGGCGCAGTTCGCGCTGTCGCAGGTGATCCCGGGCTGGACCGAAGGCCTGTCGATGATGCCGGTGGGCGCGCAGTACCGTTTCTGGATCCCGGGCGAGCTCGCCTACGGGGAGAAGGGAACCCCGGGCGGCCCGATCGGTCCGAACGCCACCCTCGTGTTCGACGTCGAGCTGCTCGGCGTCGATGCGCAATGAGCCTCACGTTTGAATGATCCATCCGGCCCGGCCGCCAACCCGGGCTTCAGCCCCGCGCCGCTAGAGTGCGGGCCTGCCTTTCTTTTCCTTTAGTCCCTGGAGCCATTCCCGATGAAGCGCCACGCCCTTGCCATCGCCCTGACCGCCGCCGTGATCGCGGTCGCCGGCTGCAACAAACCCGCCGACAAGAAGACCGACGCGTCCGCGCCGGCCGCCGCCACCACCGCCGCTGGCGGCGCGAAGATCGCGGGCCTGCCGACCGAGAAGGACCAGGTCAGCTACATGGTCGGCATGGCGCTCGCCAAGCAGCTGGAGCCGATGAAGGACGAGATCGACGTCGACACGATCGCCAAGGCGATCAAGAGCTCGCTCAAGGGCGAGAAGCTGCTGCTGACCGAAGAGCAGGCGCGCGACGTCGGCGAGACCTTCGGCCAGAAGATGCAGGCCAAGCAGATCGCCAAGATGATGGCCGAGGCCAAGACCAACCTCGAATCCGGCCAGAAGTTCCTCGCCGAGAACGCGAAGAAGCCGGGCGTGCAGACCACCGCCTCGGGCCTGCAGTACCAGGTCGTCACCGAAGGCAAGGGTCCGAAGCCCAAGCCCGAAGACGTGGTGCGCGTGCATTACACGGGCAAGCTGCTCGACGGCAAGACGTTCGACAGCTCCATCGAGCGCGGACAGCCGGTCGTGTTCCCGCTCAACCAGGTCGTGCCGGGCTGGCAGGAAGGCCTGCAGCTGATGCCGGTGGGCAGCAAGTACAAGCTGTGGATCCCGGGCAACCTGGGCTACGGCGACAAGGGCACGCCGGGCGGCCCGATCCCGCCGAACGCCACGCTCGTGTTCGACGTCGAACTGATCGACATCGTCAAGAACCCGGCGAAGTAATCGCGCCACGCGGCGCGCTTCCGCGCCGATCCGCACCAGGTCACGCCGTGGTTTTCACCACGGCGTGACGTTTCTGGCTGCGACCATTGCGTCTTTCCAAGCTCATCAGGATTCCGCATGCGCGTCACGATCTTCGGCACCGGCTACGTCGGGCTCGTCACCGGTACTTGCCTGGCCGAGGTGGGCCACGACGTGGTCTGCGTCGACATCGACACCGCCAAGGTGGAAGGCCTCAACAACGGCGTCATCCCGATCTACGAGCCGGGCCTGGAGCCGATGGTCAAGGCCAACCACGCCGCCGGCCGCCTGCACTTCACCACCGACGCCGCCAGCGCGATCGAACACGGCGACGTGGTGTTCATCGCCGTGGGCACGCCGCCCGACGAAGACGGCAGCGCCGACCTCAAGTACGTCCTCGCCGTGGCCCGCACCATCGGCCAGCACCTGCAGCGCGCGGCCGTGGTGGTCAACAAGTCCACCGTGCCCGTCGGCACCGCCGACAAGGTGCGCGCCGCCATCGCCGGCGAACTGCAGAACCGCCGCACGACGCTCGTGTTCGACGTCGTCAGCAACCCCGAATTCCTCAAGGAAGGCGACGCGGTCAACGACTGCATGCGTCCCGACCGCATCGTGATCGGCACCGACAGCCCGGCCGCGCTGGAAAAACTCAAGCGCCTGTACGCGCCGTTCAACCGCAACCACGAACGCATCGTGTCGATGGACGTGCGTTCGGCCGAACTCACCAAGTACGCCGCCAACGCGATGCTCGCGACGAAGATCTCCTTCATGAACGAGATCGCCAACATCGCCGAGCAAGTGGGCGCCGACATCGAAGCCGTGCGCCAGGGCATCGGTTCGGATCCGCGCATCGGCTGGCACTTCATCTATCCCGGCGCCGGCTACGGCGGCTCGTGCTTCCCGAAGGACGTGCAGGCGCTGGCCTGGACCGCGCAGCAGTCCGGCTGCAACCCGCGCCTGCTCGACGCGGTGGAAGCGGTGAACGCGGCGCAGAAGGGCCACCTGTTCGAACTGATGACGCGCCACTACGGCGACGTGCGCGGCAAGACCGTCGCGGTGTGGGGCCTGGCGTTCAAGCCCAACACCGACGACATGCGCGCCGCTTCCAGCCGCACGCTGCTCGCGCAGTTGTGGGAAGCCGGTGCGCGCGTGCAGGCCTACGATCCGGAAGCCACGCACGAAGCGCAGCGCATCTTCGGCGAGCGCGACGATCTCACCCTGTGCGGTTCCGCCGGCGAAGCGCTGCGCGGCGCCGATGCGCTGGTGGTGGTCACCGAGTGGAAGCAGTTCCGCAGCCCGGATTTCGGCAAGCTCGCCGCCACGCTCGCCGACAAGGTGGTCTTCGACGGCCGCAACCTGTACGAGCCGGCCGAAGTCGAAAACGCGGGCCTGGCGTACTACGGCATCGGCCGCGGTCGTTCGGTGCGTTCGTTCGCATGACGCAGGGCAACGCCCAGGGCATGGACACCGCCGCGCTCGAAGCGCGGCTGGTGGAGCTGGAAACGCGGCTGGCGTTCCAGGAAAACGCGATGACCGAACTGAGCGATGCGCTCGCGGCGATCCGCCTGGAAGCCGAGCGCCACGCCGACCTCATGCGCCGCGCGCTGGAGGAGATGAAATCCTCGCGCGGCGCGTTCTTCGCCGATCCGGCCGAAGAACCGCCGCCACCGCATTACTGACCCGCGGCGCAATGGCCGCAAGGCGGGGCTGCATCCTCGCCCCCGATGCGGCATGCTTCGCCCGCCCTTCGCACGACCCGCCGTATCCGATGACCGATTCCCTGCGCGACCAGCTGCTCGGCCTGGGCTTCAAGCCCGCGCCGAAGCCCGAACGTCCTGCGTCCGGCAAACCCGCCCACGCCGGCAAGCCGCAGCAGCAGCACGGCAAGCCCGCGCATGCGCGTGGCCCCAACGCACCGGGGCAGGGCAGGCCGCCGCACGGCAAGCCCGCGCACGGCAAGCCGTCGCAGGGCCGTCCGCCGCAAGGCAGTCCGTCGCATGGCAAGCCGGCACACGCGACGCACAAGCCGCGCACGCGCGAAGACATCGACCTCGCCAAGGCGTACGCCATCCGCGCGCAGCGCGAGAAGGACGAGCGCATCGAAGCCGAGCGCCTGAAGCAGGAAGAAGCGCGCCTGCGCCGCGAAGCGAAGGCCGCCCTCGCCGAATTCCTGAAGGACAAGGCGCGCAACGACGCGGGCGCCGAGATCGCGCGCCACTTCGAATACGGCGGCAAGATCAAGCGCATCTACGTCACCGACGTGCAGCTCAAGGCGCTCAACGCGGGCGAGCTGGGCGTGGTGCAACTCGATGGCCGCTACGTGCTGGTCGATGCCGACACGCTGGCGAAGGCCGAATCGATCTTCGCCCCGTCGGTCGCGCTGAAGGTCGATCCGAACGCCTCCGCGCAGGACGATCCCTACGCCGATCCGCAATACCAGGTGCCCGACGACCTGGTCTGGTAACCGCGCCATGGCCGGTTGCGCACGATCCGGGCGTTCCCCCGGTTCGTGGACACGGCCGCCGCCCCGCGCACCGAGTTGATCGTCGGGGTCACGAGCCACCGCGACCTCGATCCCGCGCAACTGCACGAACTCGAAGCGCGCGTGCGCGACGCGCTGGCGTTCCTGCGCACGCGCTATCCCGAACTCGCCCTCGTCGTGATGTCCGCGCTGGCCGAAGGCGGCGATCGCCTCGTGGCCGAAATCGGCCTGGAAATGGGGGCGCGCCTGGTCGTGCCGCTGCCGTTGCCGCTGGCCTTGTACCGCGACGATTTCGAAAGCGATGACTCGCATCGCGCGTTCGACGCGTTGATGGCGCGCGCGGAAGTCATCCCGCTCGCCTATCCGGTAGATGATTTCGACACCATGCGCGCGCCCGGCCCCGCGCGCGATCGGCAATACCTGCACGCGGGGTTGTTCGTCGCCAACCATTGCCACGTGCTGTTCGCGCTGTGGGACGGGCGCGACCACGCGGGCACGGGCGGCACGGGGCAAGTCGTGCGCTATTACCTCGGCGGCCCGGTGCCCGGTGCGCGGCGCGCCACCGACAACCTGCGGCAGATGCTCGCGGGCGACGACGACAGCCTGGTGCTGCACCTGCCCACGCGTCGCGCGAACGGCGAGGCCGCGCATGGCATCGGTGCGTTCGATGGCACGCCGCGCTGGCTCACCAGCGGCGGGCAACGCCTGTTCGACGAAGGCCCGCCGCCGGAATACCGCTGCATCTTCGAACGCATGCAGGCCTTCGAGCACGATCGGCACAAGCTCGCCGCGCATGCGTTGCCTGCCGCGAGCGAAGACCTGGCCGAACGCACGTGGCGCGAAGCCGATGCCCTGGCGATGCGTTACCAGCGCCGCACCTTGTGGGCGATGCGCGCCATCCACGGGCTCGCCATCGCGATGGGCCTGAGCCTGCTGCTGTATGCCGACCTCGGCGCGCCGGACGCGATGTTGTGGGGCTTCCTCGGGTTGTTCGCGATCGGCCTTGCGATCGCGGTGGCCGCGCAGCGCCACGACTGGCATCGCAAGTACATCGACTACCGCGCGCTCGCCGAAGGCCTGCGCGTGCAGACGTTCTGGCGGCGCGCGGGACTGACGATCACCGGCGACCCGGAATTCGCGCACGACAACTTCATGCAGAAACAGGACGTCGAACTCGGCTGGATCCGCAACGTGATGCGCCAGGTGGGCCTGACGCCGACGCCGGCGCTCGAGGATCCCGATGCGGCCGCGCACGCGGTGGAGGCGGTGATCGACGCGTGGGTCGGGCGCCCGGGGCAATCGGGCCAGCTGGCGTATTACGAACGCAAGGCGACGTTGCGTGCGCGCCACCACGTGCGCACGCAACGGTTGGGCGCGGCGTGCCTGTGGGCGGGCATTGCGATCAGCGCGGTGCTGGCCTTGTTCCATCGCACGTTCGGCCCGCTGACGCAGAGCGTGCTGGTGACGACGATGGGGGCGCTGTCGCTGATCGCCGCGGTGCGCGAGGCGTATGCGTATCGCAAGGCGGACAAGGAACTGGTGAAGCAGTACCGCTTCATGTACCGCATCTACCGCAATGCGCGGCTCGCGCTGGATGCGGCGCGCTCGACGCAGGAGAAGCGGGAGATCCTGCGCGCGCTCGGCGAAGCGGCGCTGGCCGAACACGCCGAGTGGGCGTTGATGCATCGCGACCGCCCGATCGAGCATGGGCGGCCTTGATCGACGACGGGCAGCTTTCGCTGCCCGGCTCGTCGATGCGTGACCTGCCGATAGGGCAGGTCACAAGCGCATCGACTCGCTACTCCGGATCGTAATCCAGGTTCGAAGCCAACCACCGCTCCGCCTGCTGCAACGACACGCCCTTGCGCTTCGCATAGTCGGCCACCTGCTCGCGCGACACGCGCCCCACCACGAAATACTGGCTGCGCGGATGGCTGAAGTAATAGCCCGACACCGCGGCCGCCGGATACATCGCGTAGCTTTCCGTCAGCTGCACGCCGACGTGCTTCTCCGCCTCCAGCAGCTTGAACAGCGTCGCCTTCTCGCTGTGCTCCGGGCACGCCGGATAGCCGGGCGCGGGGCGGATGCCGGCGTACTGTTCGTCGATCAACGCATCGTTGGCGAGCGTTTCGTCCGCCGCGTAGCCCCACAGGTCGCGCCGCACCAGCGCGTGCGTGCGCTCGGCCAGGGCTTCGGCCAGGCGATCGGCGAGCGCCTTCAACAGGATCGCGTTGTAATCGTCTTGGTCGGCCTCGAAGCGCGCGACATGCGCTTCGATCCCGAGCCCCGCGGTCACCGCGAAGCCGCCGATCCAGTCGTGCTTGCCCGACGACACCGGCGCGATGAAATCCGCGAGGCAGAAATCCGGCCGGTCGACCGGCTTGTCCGCCTGCTGGCGCAGGAAATGCAGCGTGGTCCCGTTGCCGACGCGCACGTCGTCGCCCACGGAATGCGCGGGCCACAGGCCGACGACGGCCTTCGCCTGCAGCCACTTCTCGCCGACGATCTTCGTAAGCATCGCCTGCGCATCGGCGAACAGCTCGCGCGCCTGCGTGCCGACGATCGCGTCGTCGAGGATCGCCGGATACTTGCCGCTCAATTCCCAGGTGTTGAAGAACGGCGTCCAGTCGATGTAGTCGACGAGTTCGGCGAGCGGCACGTCGTCGAACACCGTGAGGCCCGGCGTGCGCGGGGCGGGGGGCGTATACGCGTCCCAGCCGCCATCGAACGCCTGCGCGCGCGCCTTCTCCAGCGGCACGAGGCGCTTGGCATCGCCGCGGCTCTTGTGGCGTTCGCGGATCTCCGCGTAGTCCGCGTCGTTGGCCGCGACGAACGCCTGGCGCAATTCGCCGGACACCAGCGACTGCGCGACGCCCACCGCACGCGAGGCATCCTTCACCCACACGGTCGGCGACTTGTAGTGCGGATCGATCTTCAGCGCCGTGTGCGCGCGCGACGTGGTCGCGCCGCCGATCAGCAGCGGCACCTGGAAGCCCTGGCGCTGCATCTCGCGCGCGACGTGGCTCATTTCCTCCAGCGACGGCGTGATCAGCCCGGACAAGCCGATGATGTCGGCGTTCTCGGCCTTCGCGCGATCCAGGATCACCTGCGCCGGCACCATCACGCCGAGGTCGATCACCTCGAAGTTGTTGCACGCCAGCACCACGCCGACGATGTTCTTGCCGATGTCGTGCACGTCGCCCTTGACGGTCGCCATGACGATCTTGCCGTTGTTGCGGCCCACCACGCCGGTGCGCAGCTTCTCCGCTTCGATGTACGGCAGCAGGTAGGCGACGGCCTTCTTCATCACGCGCGCGGACTTCACGACCTGCGGCAGGAACATCTTGCCCGCGCCGAACAGGTCGCCCACCACGTTCATGCCCGCCATCAGCGGACCTTCGATGACATCCAGCGGCACCGTGGACTGCGCGCGCGCTTCCTCGGTGTCGATTTCGATGAAGGCGTCGATGCCGTGCACGAGTGCATGGCTGAGGCGGTCGCGCACGGGGCGGTCGCGCCATGCGAGGTCCTCGACTTTCTTCTCGCCCTTCCTGCCCTTGTAGCGGTCGGCGATCTCGAGCAGGCGCTCGGTGCCGTCGCTGCGCCGGTTGAGCACCACGTCTTCCACGCGCTCGCGCAGGTCCGCATCGAGGTCGTCGTACAGGGGCAGGGCGCCCGCGTTGACGATGCCCATGTCCATGCCCGCGGCGATCGCGTGGTACAGGAACACCACGTGGATCGCCTGCCGCACGGGCTCGTTGCCGCGGAAGGAGAACGACACGTTCGACACGCCGCCGCTGATGTGCGACAGCGGGAAGCGGCGCTTGAGTTCGCGCGCCGCCTCGATGAAGGCGACCGCGTAGCCATCGTGTTCCTCGATGCCGGTGGCGATCGCGAACACGTTGGGGTCGAAGATGATGTCTTCCGGCGGGAAGCCGACCTGCGTCGTCAGCAGGTCGTAGGCGCGCGAACAGATGTCGACCTTGCGTTCGATCGTGTCGGCCTGGCCGACTTCGTCGAACGCCATGACCACCACGGCCGCGCCGTAGCGGCGCACCAGTTGCGCCTGGCGCAGGAACTCGGCTTCGCCTTCCTTCATCGAGATGGAATTGACGATGCCCTTGCCCTGCAGGCACTTCAGGCCGGCCTCGATCACCGTCCACTTCGAACTGTCCACCATCACCGGCACGCGCGCGATGTCGGGCTCGGCGGCGATGAGGTTGAGGAACGTGGTCATCGCGCGCTCGGAATCGAGCATGCCCTCGTCCATGTTGACGTCGAGCACCTGCGCGCCGTTTTCCACCTGCTGGCGCGCGACCACCACGGCTTCGTCGTAGCGTCCTTCGAGGATCAGCTTCTTGAACTGCGCCGAGCCGGTGACGTTGGTGCGTTCCCCGACGTTGACGAAGTTGCTCTGCGGGGTGATCTGCAGCGGCTCCAGGCCACTGAGCCGCGTCTGGCGGGCGAGCAGGGTCGTCATGCGGCATCCGCCAGCTGCGGCACTTCGCGCGGCGCGACGCCGTGCACGGCCTGCGCGATCGCGCGGATGTGGTCGGGCGTGGTGCCGCAGCAACCACCGACGAGGTTCAGCAGGCCGGCGCGCGCGAACTCGCCCAGCGTGCCCGCCATGTCTTCCGGCGTTTCGTCGTAACCGCCGAACGCATTGGGCAGCCCCGCGTTCGGATGCGTGCTCACGTACGTGTCGGCCACCTGGGCCAGCACGTCGACGTGCGCGCGCAGGTCCTTCGCGCCGAGCGCGCAGTTCAGCCCGATCGCCAGAGGCCGCGCATGGCGCAGCGAATACCAGAAGGCTTCGGCGGTCTGGCCCGACAAGGTGCGGCCCGAGGCATCGGTGATCGTCCCGGAAATCATCACCGGCAGGCGCGCACCGAGCTCCTCGAACACGTCTTCGATCGCGAACAACGCCGCTTTCGCATTGAGCGTGTCGAAGATCGTCTCGACCATCAGCACGTCGGCGCCGCCTTCGATGAGGCCGCGGGTGGATTCGCGATAGGCGTGCGCGAGTTCGTCGAAGCTGATCGCGCGGAAGCCGGGGCGGTTCACGTCCGGGCTCAGCGAGGCCGTGCGGCTGGTCGGGCCCAGCACGCCGATCACGAAGCGCGGCTGCGCGGGATCGCGCGCTTCAGCCGCATCGCAGGCTTCGCGCGCCAGGCGCGCGCCTTCGCGGTTGAGTTCGCGGACCAGGTGTTCGAGGTGGTAATCGGCCAGCGAGATCGACGTGGAATTGAACGTGTTGGTCTCGACCAGGTCCGCGCCGGCCGCCAGGTACGCATCGTGGATCTCCCGGATGATCTCCGGGCGCGACAGCGTGAGCAGGTCGTTGTTGCCTTTCTGGTCGTGCCCCTCGCAACCGCAGCCCGGCGCGTGCGCGTGGCCATCGGCGGCGAACAGCGCGTCGTAGCCGTGGGCGAAGCGCTCGCCGCGATAGTCGGCTTCCTGCAGGTCGTGGCGCTGGATCATCGTGCCCATCGCGCCATCGATCACGAGGATGCGCCGTGCGAGCGCGGCTTCCAGTTGCGCCACGCGCGCCGGATGGCGCCAGGGCAGTTGCTTCACATCGTTCACGGCTTCACTCCCAACAACGAAATCACTTCGAAATGCGGCGGACGGCGTTCGCGCGTCACCGTGCCGCTGCTTGCGACGGTGACGCCGGCCTTCTCGGCGAACTTGCGCAGGTCCTTCTCCGAGAACCCGAGGTTGGCGTGGCCGTAGGCCTCCACCACCGCGCGGTGTTCATGGCGCGCCAGGCTCGACAACAACAGGCGCCCGCCGCTGCGCAGCACGCGCGCGGCTTCGGCCACCGCCTGCGCAGGCTTGCTGGCGTAGGTGAGGGCGTGCATCAGCACCACCAGGTCGAAGCTGGCATCGGGGAAGGGCAGCGCGTGCATGTCGCCTTCGCGCACTTCCACGTTGGCGTAGGGCTTCAGGCGTTCGCTGGCGGCGGCGACCACGCGCGCGCTGGCGTCCATGCAGACGTAGCGGTGCGCATGCGGCGCGAGCAGTTCGGCCAGCACGCCATCGCCCGAAGCGATGTCCAGCACGTCGCCCGGACTCAACAGTGGCAGCGCGGTGCGCGCCAGCGCTTCCCAGGTGCGGCCCGGCGAATAGTGGCGTTCCATGTCGCCGGCCACCGAGTCGGCCCAGTTCTGGTCCGCCGCGCGCGTGGCCAGCACGCCGGGCACGCGCTCGGCGTCCTGGCGCAGCAGTGCATCGTCGCTGCCGGCGCGCAGGGTGTTCCAGAGCGCGCGCTGCGCCGGGTCCAGCGCGGTTTCCTCGAAGCGGTAATAGGCCGACACGCCGGCGCGGCGATCACGCACGAGGCCCGCGTCCTTCAGCTTCGCCAGGTGCGTGGACACGCGCGGCTGCGCCAGCTGCGTGATGGCCGACAGCTCGGCGACGGTGAGTTCCTCGCGTTCCAGCAAGGCGAGCAGGCGGACGCGCGTGGCGTCGGCGAACACCTTCAACCGGGTCGACCACCCTTCCAGATCCATGCGCCAGAGGCTCCGAGGCGTTTCATCCGCCTATCGCGATATAGAGATAAGTCTGGTCCCGCGATGCCCCGGGGGTCAAGCGGCACGCGCTCCGGGGCTACAATTCCGCTTCTTCATCCCGGCCGGAGCGCACCAACGTGGATTTCCGTTTCACCGAAGAGCAGTTGATGATCCAGGACGTGGCGCGTCGCATCGCGCGCGAAAAGATCGCCCCCAGCGCCGAACACTTCGACCGGAGCGGCGAATTCCCCCTCGAGAACATCCGCACCCTCGGCGAGAACGGCCTGATGGGGATCGAGGTGCCGGCCGAATACGGCGGCGCGGGCATGGACCCGATCAGCTACGTGCTGGCCATGATCGAGATCGCCGCGGGCGACGCCGCCCACTCCACGATCATGTCGGTCAACAACTCGCTGTTCTGCAACGGCATCCTGACCCACGGCACCGAGGCGCAGAAGCAGACGTACGTGCGCGCGATCGCCGAGGGCGCGCACATCGGCGCCTTCGCGCTCACCGAGCCGCAGTCCGGCTCCGACGCCACCGCCATGCGCTGCCGCGCGACCAAGCAGGCCGATGGCCGCTTCGTCATCAACGGCAAGAAGAGCTGGATCACCTCCGGCCCGGTCGCCAGGTACATCGTGCTGTTCGCGATGACCGATCCGGACAAGAGCGCGCGCGGCATCACCGCCTTCATCATCGACACCGACAAGCCCGGTTTCCACCGCGGCAAGACGGAACCGAAGCTCGGCATCCGCGCCTCGGCCACGTGCGAGATCGAATTCACCGACTACGTCGCCGAAGCCGACGAAGTGCTGGGCCAGGAAGGCCACGGCTTCAAGATCGCGATGGGCGTGCTCGACGCCGGCCGCATCGGCATCGCCTCGCAGGCCATCGGCATCGGCCGGGCCGCGTACGAAGCCACGTTGGCCTACGTGCGCGAGCGCAAGGCCTTCGGCCAGCCCATCGGCACGTTCCAGATGACGCAGGCCAAGATCGCCGACATGAAGTGCAAGCTCGACGCCGCCACGCTGCTCACGCTGCGCGCGGCGTGGGTGAAGGGCCAGGGCGAGCGTTTCACCAACGAAGCGGCCATCGCCAAGCTCACCGCCTCCGAGGCGTGCATGTGGATCGCCCACCAGGCCGTGCAGATCCACGCCGGCATGGGCTATTCGAAGGAAATGCCGATCGAGCGTTACTTCCGCGACGCGAAGATCACCGAGATCTACGAGGGTACGAGCGAGATCCAGCGCCTGGTCATCGCCCGCAACGAAACCGGCCTGCGCTGAGCGCGCGCCCGAACGACAGGATCCCCGCGACCCCATGAGCACCCGTCCCAAGTCCGTCCAGGCCGCCAAGAAAGCGACCTCCGCCAAGACGACGATTGCGAAAACCCAAGTGGCCACCCCGGGCCGCGACGTCGCCGTCGCGCGCTTCGATCTCTCGCCGGTGCTGGAGGCGATCCGCAAGCGCGTGCCGAAGGCACGCGCGGCGGAAGCCGAAGCGTTCGCGCGCAGCTTCTATGCGCGCATGACCCGCGACGAATACGTCGAGCACGGCGCCGAAGGCTGGGCCGCGCTGGCCGCGGGCATCCTCGACTTCGCCGCCACGCGCAAGCCGGGCAAGGCCAACGTCCGCCTGTTCAACACCACGATGAAGGACAACGGTTGGGAATCGCCGCACACCGTGCTGCAGATCCTCAACGACGACATGCCCTTCCTCGTCGACTCGGTGACGATGGCGCTCGCCGAGATGGGCATCGGCGTGCACGTGCTCGGCCATCCGGTGGTGCTGCTGCAGCGCGACCGCGCCGGCAAGCTCACCGGCGTGGGCGAGGGCACCAACGAGTCCTTCATCCACATCGAGATCGACCGCCAGCCGCAGGCGGCGATGGCGAAGATCGAAAAGCGCGTGCAGGCCGTGCTGGCCGACGTGCGCGCGATCGTGTCCGACTGGGAAGAGATGCGTACGCGCATGCTCGAAGTCGCCGAGGAACTGCCGTCGCACCGCATCCCGGTGTCCGACGCCGGCCGCGCCGAGGCGCAGGAATTCCTGCGCTGGGCCGCCGACAACCATTTCACCTTCTTCGGCTACCGCGAATACACGGTGGAGAAGCAGGGCAAGGACCAGGTGCTGGTCGCGCATCCGGAGTCGGGCCTGGGCCTGCTGCGCGGCAAGGACGCCGGCGCGCCGCGCCCGCTCACCTCGCTGGCCGCGCATTACATGCCGCAGTCCGGCGCCGTCGATGCGCTCATCCTCACCAAGACCAACGCGCGTGCCACCGTGCATCGCCCGGGCTACATGGATTACATCGGCGTGCTCGCGTTCGACGCGAAGGGCCAGCCGATCCGCGAACAGCGCTTCCTCGGCCTGTACACCTCCAGCGCGTACAACCGCCGCCCGTGGGACATCCCGCTGGTGCGCGAGCGCTACGAACACGTGATGCGCGAATCGGGCCTGCGCCCGGCCAGCCACAGCGGCAAGGCGCTGCGCCACATCATGGAAACGCTGCCGCGCGACGAGCTGTTCCAGTCCACCGAGAACGAGCTGTACTCCACGGCGATCGGCATCCTGGGCCTGCAGGAGCGCGTGCGCAGCAAGCTGTTCCTGCGCCGCGACCGCTACGGGCGGTTCTATTCGGTGCTGGTGTACGTGCCGCGCGACCGCCACGACACGCAGATGCGCCATCGCATCGAAGCGCTGCTCAAGCGCGAACTCGACGGCGAGCACATCGACAGCACCGTGCACATCGGCGAATCGGCGCTCGCGCAGCTGCACCTCATCGTGCGTCCGCGCCCGGGCTCCAAGCCGGTGATCGACGAGGCGAAGCTGGAAGCCGACCTCGCCCACATCGTGCGCGACTGGCAGGACGAACTCGGCGACACGCTGGCCAGGCGCCACGGCGAGGAAATGGGCCTCAAGCTCGCCACGCGCTACGCCCGCGCGCTGCCCACCGGCTACATCGAAGACGTCAGCCCCGAAGTGGCGGCCGACGACGTCGAGCACCTGGCCGCGCTGGCCGGTGCCGACGACCTGCGCCTGTCGCTGTACCGCTCGCGCAACGGCGGCCTGCGCTTCAAGTTCTACCGCCTCAACGACGACATCCCGCTGTCCGATGCGCTCCCGATGATGGAGAACATGGGCCTGCGCGTGATTTCCGAACACCCGTACCGCATCGAAGCCGACGGCCGCGTCGCCTACATCCAGGACTTCGAGGTCGAAGCCACGCAGGCCGACCTCGACATCGATCGCCTCGACGAGAACTTCGAGGAAGCCTTCGCGCGCATCTGGCGCGGCGAAGCGGAGAACGACGGCTTCAACCGCCTCGTGCTGCTGGCCGGCCTGTCCTGGCGCCAGGTCGCGATGCTGCGCGGCTATTCGAAGTACCTGCTGCAGATCGGCGTGCCGTTCTCGCAGGCGTACGTCGAAGCCACGTTCACGCGTTATCCGCTGCTGGTGCGCCTGCTGGTCGAACTGTTCGAAGCGCGCTTCGATCCGGCGACGGGCAAGGAATCCAAGGCCGCGATCAAGCAGGGCATGGAACGCTTCGGCGCGCAGCTGCAGGCGTTGCTCGCCAACGACGCCGCCGCGCTCAACGCCGTGCAGCCGGTGATCGAAGCCCGCGCCGGCACGCGCGAGCAGCAGGTCGACGCCACGCACGCGGCGCTGATCGGTCTGATGGACCGCGTGTCCAGCCTCGACGACGACCGCATCCTGCGCAGCTTCATCGGCGTCATCGACGCCACGCTGCGCACCAGCTACTACATCCAGTACAAGGACGGCCTGCGCAAGGACGGCGGCCCGGCCGACTACGTCGCCTTCAAGCTCGATTCGGCGCAGGTGCCGGACCTGCCGAAGCCGCGCCCGTACCGCGAGATCTTCGTCTATGGCCCGCGCGTGGAAGGCATCCACCTGCGCTTCGGCCCGGTGGCGCGCGGCGGCCTGCGCTGGTCGGATCGCCGCGAAGACTTCCGCACCGAAGTCCTGGGCCTGGTGAAGGCGCAGATGGTGAAGAACACCGTCATCGTGCCGGTGGGTTCGAAGGGCGGCTTCTACTGCAAGCAACTGCCGGACCCGGCGACCAACCGCGATGCATGGTTCGCCGAAGGACAGGCCTGCTACAAGCGTTTCATCAACGGCCTGCTGGACGTCACCGACAACCTCGCGCCGGACGGCAAGATCCTGCATCCCGACAACGTGGTGCGCCACGATGCGGACGATCCGTACCTGGTCGTCGCGGCGGACAAGGGCACGGCCACGTTCTCCGACATCGCCAACGGGATCGCGCGCGCGCACGGCTTCTGGCTGGACGACGCCTTCGCCTCCGGCGGCTCGGTCGGTTACGACCACAAGGGCATGGGCATCACCGCGCGCGGTGCGTGGGAATCGGTGAAGCGCCACTTCAACGCCATGGGCCGCGACTGCCAGACGCAGGACTTCACGTGCGTGGGCATCGGCGACATGTCGGGCGACGTGTTCGGCAACGGCATGCTGCTGTCGAAGCACATCCGCCTGGTGGCCGCGTTCGACCACCGCCACATTTTCCTGGACCCCAATCCGGATGCGGCGAAGACGTTCAAGGAACGCGAGCGCGTGTTCAAGCTCCCGCGTTCGAGCTGGGACGACTACGACAAGGCGCTGATCAGCAAGGGCGGCGGCGTGTATCCGCGCAGCGCGAAATCGATCCCGGTGTCGCCGGAAATCCGCGCGGCGCTCGGCATCGAAGGCGATGCGACTTCGCTCAGCCCGAATGACCTGATGTCGGCGATCCTCAAGGCGCCGGTCGACCTGCTGTGGAACGGCGGCATCGGCACCTACGTCAAGGCGTCGAGCGAGTCCAATGCCGACGTCGGCGACCGCGCCAACAACCTGCTGCGCGTCAACGGCGAACAGTTGCGCTGCAAGATGGTGGGCGAGGGCGGCAACCTGGGCATGACGCAACTGGGCCGCGTGGAAGCGGCGCAGCACGGCGTGCTGCTCAACACCGACTTCATCGACAACTCGGCGGGCGTGGACACGTCCGACCACGAGGTCAACATCAAGATCCTGCTCAATGCGCAGGTGCAGAAGAAGAAGCTCACGTACGAGGCGCGCAACACGTTGCTGGCGCAGATGACCGACGAAGTCGGCCTGCTGGTGCTCAACGACAACTACCGCCAGAACCAGGCGCTCAGCCTGATGGAGCGCATGAGCCTGACGCGCATGGGCTCCAAGCAGCACTTCATCCGCACGCTGGAATCGCAGGGCCTGCTGGATCGCCAGATCGAGTTCCTGCCGACCGACAAGGAGATCGCCGAGCGCAAGGCGCGCGGCCAGGGCCTGACGCGTCCGGAGCTGGCGGTGCTGCTGTCGTACTCCAAGCTCGTGCTGTATCCGCAGCTGCTCAACTCCGACGTGCCGGAAGACGCGTACCTGTCGAAGGAACTGGTGCGTTACTTCCCGAAGCCCCTGCAGGACAAGTACGCCAAGGGCATGGAAGACCATCGCCTGAAGCGCGAGATCATCGCCACCGCGGTGACCAACTCGATGGTCAACCGCATGGGCGCCACGTTCACCCTGCGCATGCAGGAAGACAGCGGGCGTTCGCCGGCGGAGATCGCCAAGGCCTTCACCATCACGCGCGAAGCGCTGGATGCGCGCGAGATGTGGGCGCAGATCGATGCGCTCGGCGGCAAGGTGCCGGAGTCGGTGCAGGTCGATGCGCTGCAGGTGATCTGGAACCTGCAACGCGCGTTCACGCGCTGGCTGCTCTCGCGCCCCGGTGCGATCCCGGACATCGCGACCGCGGTGGGCCGCTACCACGACGGCGTGCGCGACATCCGCGCGGGCGAGCGCATCCTCCCGGATCCGCAGCGTCCCGCGTACGAGGCGAGCATCCTGGAATGGCAGGCGAAGGGCTTGCCGGCCGCGCTCGCCGACCAGCTGGCCGCGCTGCCGTACCTGGAACCCACGCCCGACATCATCGAACTGGCGCGCGAGCGCAAGCTCAAGCCGGTGGACGTGGCGAAGGTGCACTTCCGCCTCGGCGACGCGCTGCGCCTGCCGTGGCTGTTGCAGCAGATCGATGCGCTCACCGTCGATGGCCGCTGGCATGCGGTGGCGCGCGGCGTGCTGCGCGAGGAACTGGGCCAGCAGCAGCGCATCCTCGTCGGCCAGGTGCTGACGATGCCGGGCGCGACGCCGGATGCGAAGGTGCGCCACTGGCTGGAGCGCGACGACGCCTCGCTGCGCTTCACCCTGTCGATGCTCAACGAGCTCGCGGCGCAGAAGACGCTGGACTATCCGACCGCCTCGGTCGCGGTGCAGCGCCTGCAGCAGCTGGCTTCGCGCGGCTGATGGCAACACGGGGCGACGGGCGCAACGCCCGTCGCTTCCTCCAAGATAAGAATTCGCCAAATGCGCAGTGGATGCGTCGCATTTCTGGATTCGGCCCTGTACGAGCCGCGACGTCGCGGCAGAACATGCACCGCTCCGAGTGTTACGTAAAACGGTGCACGCACCCATGAAAAGTTGCCGCGCGAGATGAAGCCCATCGATCGCGCCCTGGGCATCCTCGTCACGATCCTCTGGGGCAGCAACTTTTCCGTCATCGGCGTGGGCTTGCAGTCCCTCGACCCATTCCTGCTCGCGGCGTTGCGATTCACGTTCACCGCGTTGCCGCTGGTGCTCTTCGTTCGTCGGCCCGCCAACATTGGATTGCCGGTGTTGGCGGCCTACGGCCTGCTGTTCGGCGTCGGCCTGTGGTGGGTGGTCAACGTTGCGATGGCGCAGGGCATGTCGCCGGGGCTGTCGTCCCTCGTCCTGCAATTCAGTGCCTTCTTCACGATCGTGCTGAGTGCATGGGTCTTCCGCGAGCGGCTGGGACGCTGGCAATGGGCAGGGATGGTGGTCGCGACGACGGGGCTGAGCGCGATGATCGCCAGCACGGAGGCGTCCGGGACCCGCGTCGGGATTGCACTCGTGCTGTTCGCCGCGGTGTGCTGGAGCCTGTGCAACCTGCTGGTGAAACGCCATCGGCCCGCCGACATGCTGGCGTTTGTTGCGTGGTCGAGCGTGTTCTCCGCACCCGCCCTGCTGGTACTTGCCTGGTGGTCGCAGGGTTCCGCGCCATTCGTCGCGCTCGGCGATCGCCTGGACGGCCGCGCGATCTTCTCGGTGCTGTTCCAGGCGTGGGTCACGACGTTGTTCGGCTACTGGGTCTGGAACACGCTGATGAAGCGCTATCCGGCGGCCACGGTGGCGCCGTTGTCGTTGCTCGTGCCCGTCTCGGGGCTGGTGACGTCGTGGTGGGTGTTCGACGAGCATCTTTCGCCTGCAACGTGGTGCGCCGTCGGCGTGGTGTTGGTCGGCATCGCGCTGTTCCTGCTGGCGGGACGCCTCCGGCAGCCTGCATGATCGGGCGGGCGGGAAGGGTTATCCTCGCCCGCATGACCGGACCCCGCCTCGCATTCCTCGCCAGTCCCGCCGACGAAGCGCAGCGATCGCTCGATGCGCTCGTCGCGCTGCATGGGCAGCACGCACCGGAAGACGCCGACGTGCTCGTGCCGCTCGGCGGAGACGGATTCATGCTGCAGACGCTGCATCGCCACGGCGGGCTCGGCAAGCCCGTGTTCGGCATGAAGCTGGGCACGCTCGGGTTCCTGATGAACCACCATCGCGAGGACGCCTCGTCCGGCGATGCGTTGCTTGCGCGCATCGCCGCGGCCGAACCTGCCGTGCTGCGCCCGCTGGAAATGCTGGCGCAGACCGAATCCGGCACCAGCGTCGGCTCGCTGGCGTACAACGAAGTCTCGCTGCTGCGCCAGACGCGCCAGGCGGCGCACCTGGCCATCGTGCTCAACGGCAAGCCGCGCCTGGACGAACTGGTGTGCGACGGCGTGCTGGTCGCCACCGCGGCGGGCAGCACCGCCTACAACTATTCCGCGCACGGCCCGATCCTGCCGCTGGGCTCGGGCGTGATCGCGCTGACGCCGATCGCACCGTTCCGCCCGCGGCGCTGGCGCGGTGCACTGCTGAAGGCCGACACCGAAGTGCGCTTCCGCGTGCTCGATCCGTACAAGCGCCCCGTCAGCGTCACCGCCGATTCGCACGAAGTGCGCGACGTCGTCGAAGTGAGCATCCGCGAATCCAGCGAACGCACGGTCACGCTGCTGTTCGACCCGGAGCACAACCTGGAAGAACGGATCCTCAGCGAACAGTTCGTGGTGTGACATGGGGGACGTCGTCCATCCGCCGCTGACCGTCGCGATCACCTCGCGCGCGCTGTTCAACCTCGAGCACAGCCACGACCTGTACGAGCGCGAAGGCGTGGACGCCTACCAGGCGCACCAGCGCGAGAACGAAGACGCACCGCTCGCGCCCGGCATCGCCTTCCCGCTGGTGCGCAAGCTGCTGGCGCTCAACGCAGGCACCCCGGAAGACACGCCGCGCGTCGAGGTGATCCTGCTCTCGCGCAATTCGTCCGATACCGGCCTGCGCATCTTCAATTCGATCCACCACCACAAGCTCGCGATCTCGCGCGCGACCTTCACTTCCGGCGCGCCGACGTGGCCGTACATCCGCCCGTTCGGCGCGCACCTGTTCCTGTCGGCCAATCCCGAATCCGTGCGCCGCGCGCTCGAACACGGCGTGGCCGCCGCGACGATCCTGCCCGCGCACGCACCGGCGCAGCAGCACGACCAGTTGCGCATCGCCTTCGACGGCGACGCGGTGATCTTCGGCGACGAAGGCGAGCGCCTGTCGCAGGAACAAGGCCTGGCGGCCTTCCACGACCACGAAACCGCGAACGCGCGCGAGCCCCTGTCGGGCGGCCCGTTCCGCGGGTTCCTGGATGCGCTGCATCGCTTGCAGGCCGCGTTCCCCGTCGGCGAGGACGCGCCGATCCGCACCGCGCTGGTCACCGCGCGCAGCGCCCCGGCGCACGAACGCGTGATCCGCACGCTGCGCGAGTGGGACGTGCGGCTGGACGAAGCGCTGTTCCTCGGCGGGCGGCCGAAGGGTCCGTTCCTCGAGACCTTCGGCGCCGACATCTTCTTCGACGACTCCTCGCACAACATCGACTCGGCGCGGAAGCACATCGTGGCGGCGGGGCACGTGCCGCACGGCGTGTCGAACGAATCCTGACCGCGCCGCCGGCCTGACCGGTCCAGCCGCCGCCCGTCATCGCGCGGGGCCCCTTGCCATCCCTGCGCAACCCGGTGATACGCTCCGCCCGGGGAACCTGCATCGACGCCACGGGGGAGCGGCATGCGGCGATTGGGAGGACTCGTGCTCGCGGCCGCATGGCTCGCGCTGGCACCGCTCGCGCGGGCCGGCACGTTGTCCGTGGCGGTCACCGACCAGGCCGGCCGACCGGTCGCCGATGCGGTCGTGACCGTGATCGGCCCCGCCGCGCCGGCCGTCCGCACGGCACCCGCCACCCGCACCATCGACCAGAAGTCGCTGACCTTCATGCCCTTCGTCGAAGTGCTGCGGCCGGGCGACAGCGTCGTCTTCCACAACAGCGACGCCACGCAGCACCACGTGTATTCGTTCTCGCCGGTGAAGGCCTTCGAGTTCGTCGTCGTGCCGGGCGCGCGGTCGACGCCGCTGGTGTTCGACAAGACGGGCATCGTCGCGGTGGGCTGCAACATCCACGACGGGATGATCAGTTACCTCTACGTCACCGATGCGCCGTTCGCGGCGCGCACCGATGCGCGCGGGCGCGTGGCGTTCGACGCGCTGCCCGCCGGCACCTACGACGTGCGCGTGTGGCAGCCGCGGCTGCCGCCGGGCCGGCCCGACCTGCGCCAGAAAGCGGTCACGATCGCCGGCGGCGAAGCGCAGTCGCTCGCGTTCCCGCTCACGCTGCGGCCCGATCCGCGCCGCCAGTTCGACCGCGAACACACGCACTACTGACCCATGGGCTTCCGCTTCCGCCTCGCGTCCTTCTTCGTCATCACCCTGGTGGTGGTGCAGGGACTCACGGCGGTGCTGGTGTATCGCGTCACGCGCAGCGAGCTGATCGGCGAAGGGCAGCGGCAGCTCGATGTCGCGGCGGGGGCGTTCGCACGACAGCTCGATGACCTGTCGGGGCGCGTTGCGTCGAGCGTGCAGGTGCTCGCGCTGGACTTCGCGCTGCGTTCGGCGATCGCGCAACGCGACAACGCCACCGTGCTCTCCGCCCTGCGCAACCACGGACGGCGCGTCGGCGCGACGCGCATGCTGCTGCTCGATGTCGACGGGCGCGTGGAAGACGACACCGCCGGGAAGATCGCGGCCGGCGCGCGTTTCCCGTTCACCGATCTCGTCGCGCGCGCGCCGGAGCAGCCCGCGTCCGCCATCGCCGCGTGGGACGGGCGCGCGTACTGGGTGGTCGTGGTGCCGGTGTCGGCGCCGGACCTGATCGGGTTCATCGCGGCGGCGATCCCGGTCGATGATTCGTTGCTCACGCGGTTGCAGCGGCAATCGGCGTTGCCGAAACGCATCGAACTCGCCTCGCCCGCGCCGGGCGGCGGGTGGCGCGTGCTGGCGCGCGGCGCCGCCGATGGCGATGCGAACGCGGGGCAGGGCGTGTTCCTGTCGCCGGTCTTGGGCGGGCAACGCGCGACGTTGCCGACGCGCCCGGAAGTCGTCGACGTCGACGGCCGCGAATACGTGGCGCAGGCCGTGTGGTTGTCGCATTCGAAACAGAGCGCGCCCGTCGCGGCGGTGCTGGGCTATTCCGTCGACGCGGCGCTGCAGCCGTATCGTTCGGTCGGTGCGGCGTGGGCAGGGTTGCTCGGGTTCGGGTTGCTGGTCGGATTGTTTGGCGCGTGGCTGATCGCGCGCGGCGTGTCGCGCCCGGTGGAAGCGCTCGCCGATGCCGCGCGCCGCGTGGCCGCCGGCGACGACACCTTGCCGCCGATGCAGGAACGCCGCGACGAAATCGGCCAGCTCGCCGGTGCGTTCGCCCACATGGTGCACGCGGTGCGCGAACGCGAAGCGCACATCCGCCACCAGGCCGGGCACGACCTGGTCACCGGCTTGCCGAACCGCGTGGCCGCCGAAGCCGCCATCCAGCGCACGCTCGATGCCGGCGCCGGTGCGCGTTCGGCGCTGCTGATGATCGGCCTCGCACGCCTGCCGGAGATCATCAACACGATGGGGCACGTCGTCAGCGACCGCCTGATGCGCGATGCGGCCGCACGGTTGTTGCCGAACGCGGGCGAGGGCCTCGTCGCGCGCGCGACCGACAGCGAGTTCTCGGTGTTCCTGCCCGCGGCCACGCGCGGCGAAGCGGCGCGCATCGCGCTGCGGTTCGTCGAAGTGTTGTCCGAGCCCTATCGCGAAGCGGAATTCACGCTCGACCTCGCGCCCGCGGTCGGCATCGCGCTGTCGCCGATGCATGGCGCCGAAGCGATCACCTTGCTGCGGCGCGCGGAAGTCGCGTTGCTCGCGGCGCTGGGCAGCGAAGAGCCCGTCGCGGTCTACGATCCGGCGACCGACCCGCATCGCCCTGCACGCCTGTCGCTGATGGGCGACCTGCGCCATGCGCTCGAAAAACAGGGCGACGACACGGGCCTGGCACTCGTGTACCAACCGAAACTGCACCTGCCGAGCGGCCGCATCGACGGCGCCGAAGGCCTGTTGCGCTGGCGCCATCCGGTCGCAGGCCCGCTGGCGCCCGAAGCGTTCATCGCGCTCGCCGAGGAAACCGGCAACATCCGCCGCCTCACGCGCTGGGTTCTGGCGGCGGGCATCGAACAGGCGGGACGCTGGCAATCGCAGGGCCGCGACCTGCGCCTGGCGCTGAACGTGTCCGCGCGCGATCTCGACGACGTCGACCTGCCGCGCCGCGTCGCCGGGCTGTTGTCGGCGCATGGCGTGTCGCCGCAGCGCATCGTGCTGGAGATCACCGAGAGCGCGATCATGGGCAAGCCCGACACCGCGATCGCGGTGCTGCGCCGCCTCGCCGACCAGGGCATCGAATTGGCGATCGACGACTTCGGCGTCGGCCAGTCGTCGTTCGCGTACCTGCGCAAGCTGCCGGTGCGCGAACTGAAGATCGACCGCACCTTCATCGCGCACCTGGGCCAGTCGCCGGAAGACCGCGCGATCGTGCGTTCGATCATCGACCTCGGCCATCACCTCGGGTATCGCGTGACAGCCGAGGGCGTGGAGGATCCGCGCGCGCTCGATGCGCTGCGCGACCTCGGCTGCGATCACGCGCAGGGCTACTTCGTCGCGCGGCCGCTGGCGGAGGATGCATTCGATGCGTTCGTCGCGAAGCAACGTGCGGCATTGACGGACGTGGAGGCCTGATGCGGCGGCGCGCCCTGCTGGCGGTGTGCATCGCAGCCGCGATGCCGGCCGCGCGTGCGCAGACCTTCGAAGTGCGCGGCTTCCTCGAAGCGCGCGCGAACGCACCGGCCGACGAACGCAGCTGGCGCGACGGCGGCCTCGGCAAGACGCGCTTCGGCGACGGCAACGATGCGTTCGGCGGCAACGGCGCGCTCGCGGTGAACTGGCAGGCGACGCCCGCATGGCTTGTGTCCGCCTCGGCGCAGGTCGTGCCCGACATGCGCCACGAGGCCGATGTGCTCGATGCCTGGGTGCGCTATCGCCCGGTATCTACGACGCCGTGGCGGTGGTCGTTCACCGCCGGCATGTTCTTCCCGCCGGTTTCGCTGGAGAACGACGGCGTCGGCTGGACGAGTCCGTGGACGATCACGCCGTCGGCGGTGAACAGCTGGGTGGGCGAGGAGTTGCGCGTGTTCGGCGGCGAACTGCGCGTCGAACGCCGCGACGACCAGGGCACGTGGGACCTGCGCGCGGCGGTGTTCGGCCGCAACGATCCCGCCGGCGAACTGCTGGCCTCGCGCGGGTGGGCGATGGGCGATCTCACGTCCGGTTTCGATGCCAGCGTGCGCCAGCCCGACGTGTACGCAGGCATGGTGTATGCACCGACGCCGATGTGGTTCAAGCCGTTCGCGGAGATCGATGATCGCGTGGGCGGTTACATCGTCCTCGGCCGCGAATCCGGAGACGACCGCGCGCGCGTGCTGTATTACGACAACCGCACCGATCCGAGCCAGGAGATCGACTACGCCGGCCGCGATCTGTACGGCTGGCACACGCGCTTCTGGAGCGCGGGCGTGCAACGCCGGGTGGGCGATTGGACGCTGCTCGGCCAGGCGATGACCGGGACGACGCGCATTGCGCCTGCCCCCGACATGGTGCTCGACAGCGATTTCAATGCAGGCTACGTGCTGGCCGCGCGCGAGTACGGCGCGTGGACGCCGGTGCTGCGCGTGGACCTGTTCCAGCTGGCGCAATCGGCGAACGGCGCGCCGGGATTCCTGGGCGAACATGGCAATGCCGTCACGGCCGCCCTCAACTGGCGCCCGAGCGAACGCGTGCGCGTGATCGGCGAAGCGCTGCGCATCGACAGCACGCGCGACCAGCGGACACTGGAAGGCCTCGCGCCGCGGCAGGTGGACGTGCAGGTGCAGGTGGCCGTGCGGGTGTACTTCTAGTCGTCGATCGGCAACCGGATATCCGCCAACCGCCACCGCAAGCCCGTCCGCTTCAGCACGAACACGATCGGCTTGCCCTGGTCGTCATGGATCGTCGCGGTGAAGCGCGAGGTCGATTCGTAACGCATCTTTGCGTCGTGCAGCGGATCCTGCGGCTGCGCCGTCGGCAACGGTTCGCCCTTCGCGTCCAGCGGTGGGCGCGACACGCTGTCCTGCGTGTTCTTCCACAGGCGGCGGCCCTGCATCACCGCGGCGAGGCCGGCGGGATTCACCATGCCGTCCACCGCGCCATTGACGACGCCGTTCACCAGGCCGAGCGTGATCGCGCCGAGCACGTTCGATTGCATCTCCGCGCCGGACTTGCGCACGACGGCGTCGATCAATTGCGCCTTCAGGCTCGCGCGCACCGCGGGGAAGTCGACCTGTTCGGCGAGTTCGCCGGCGTCCTGCGCCTGCACCGCCTGGCGGATCGCGCGGATCGTGATGTACGGGCCGGCGGCCACGTACGCGCCGAGCAGCAGCACGAGGGCGAGGACGAGGGCGATCCACTTCTTCATGCTCAAAACTCCAGGTCGAGCGCGGCGCACAGGTAATCGACGAACGGGCCCAGTGCAGCGAGGTCCGCGGACAAGGTCTGCCGCAAGCGCGGGCCGAGCATGGTCGCATCGTCGAGCGGGCGCAACGCAACGAAGTTGCGGCGGCGCAGGTCGTCGCGGTACGGGAAGTCTTCCGGATAGCCCTTCGGCATCCGCACCAGCATGTCGTCGTCGTCGAGGCTGAAGCGCTTCTCGAACGCGGGCGCATGCGCGGCCTGCTGCCAGCCGCCCGGGTTGTCGACGATGAACTGCCGCACCTGTCGCTGGATGGGCGTGGGCGAATGCCACAGCCCCGCGCCGACGAAGCAGTTGCCCGGCTGCAGGTGCATGTAGAACAACGGCGCTTCCACCTGGCGCCCGCGCGCATGCGTGAGCCGCGCGCCCTGCCAGGTCTTGTACGGCGTCTTGTCGTTGGCGAACCGCGTGTCGCGCTGGATGCGGTACAGCGAACCACCGACGGGGCGCGGGTCCACGCGGTACTGCAGGCTCACTTCGGCCAGCGCCGGTTCGAGGTCCTGCAGCAGCTTCTGGAACGGCGCGCGCACGTGAGTGTCGTACTGCGCCTTGTGCGCGAGGAACCACGGGCGCTCGTTGTTGCGCGCCAGGCCGCGCAGGAACTTGAACGTCGCTTCGGTGAAATACGTGCTCATGCCAGGGCGTGCCCGCGTTCGCGGCCCCAGGCGTCCAGGGCGTCGAGCAGCGCCAGGCGCTCGGGGGCTTCGGTGTTCAGGGTGCGCAACGCGGCGATCTCCGCGAAGAAGGTGTCGAAGGTGTACTCGGAGCGTCCCGTGTCGCGCGTCAAGCGGTCGCGACGATAGTCGTCCCAGCGCGTGCGTTCACCGGCATCGAGCGAGCCGGGCCAGTTGCGCGCGCGGTAGCGGAACAGCAGTTCGGCCATGCGCGGATCGCGGAACGCGAAGTCATGCGTGCCCAGCGAGGCCGGCGACAGCGAGCGCACGGTGGGGAACTTTCGCTTGTCGCCTTCGTCGAGGAAGCCGTCGTAGAGCGAGCCGTCGACGTCGGAGGGCGCGCGCGACCGCGACGCGGCGTACACCTGCCGCACTTTCTCCGCGAGCGCGGGGCCGGCGTCGCGCAGGCGCTGCGCGTTCGCCTCGCTGCGTGCGCGGTCGATGGCCAGGCGCGCGAAGTCGTTCGGACGCAGGTGCTCCCACGACACCAGCACGGGGCACTTGTTGGCGTGCACTTCCTTCAGCGCGACGCGCGTTGCGCCTTCGGGCAAATCGGCGGCGGGCGTGTAGAGGTGGTCGGCGATCGCTTCGGGATCCAGTGTCAGCAGCGCCTCGGGATCCTGGTCCAGGTCGAACACGATCACGCGGCTGTCGATCTGCGGATGGCGCGCGATCGGCAGCACGGGCGCGCTGCACAGGCGACTGGCCGGAAAACGCTGCGACACGTGCAGCACCGGTTGCATGCGCACGGGATCGAGCAACTGCGCGACGTAACGCTTGTCGCGCAGGCGCAGCGCGTAATCCCACAGGCGCGGTTGCGCCGCGCGGAACCGGCGCGCCAGCCCGACGAGCGCGACGACGTCCGACAAGGCTTCATGCGCATCGCCTTCGCGCACGCCGTTGGCGGTGGCGAGGTGTTCGAGGCGGAACGACACGAAGCCATCGTCGCGCAACGGCCATTCGAGGCCCTCGGGCCGCAGCGCATGCGCCAGGCGCATCACGTCGAGCAAATCCCAGCGGCTGTTGCCGTTGCGCCACTCGCGTTCGTAGGGATCGTAGAAGTTGCGGAACAGGCCGGCGCGCACGAACTCATCGTCGAAGCGCAGCGAGTTGTAGCCGAGCGTGCAGGTTTCCGGCCGTGCCATCTCCTCGAAGATGCGCGCGAACGCGGCCGCTTCGTTCACGCCTTCGCGCAACGCATGCTGCGGCGTGATGCCGGTGATCAGCGTGGCGACGGGCGAGGGCAGCAGGTCGTCGGCCGGCTGCACGTAGAAGCTGATGGGTTCGTCGATCGCGTTGAGTTCGGCGTCGGTGCGCAGCGCGGCGAACTGCGCGATCCGCGTGGTGCGCGGATCGGCGCCGAAGGTTTCCAGGTCGTAGAACAGGAAGCTGGCGGCCATGCGGCGGCGCGGGCTCAGGTTTCGGCCGGGAGCGGCGGCAGGCGGCGGAGGACTTCCGCATCCAGCCACGCGCGGTCCACGTCGGCGAGGGACGCGCGGCCTTGCGTCGCTTCGACCAGGAGCGCGCGTTGCACGCGGCCACGTTCCAACGCGGTGGCGTAGGGCAGGCGGCGGAAGGTGACCATCGCGTAGCGCGGGACGAAGCGGTCGGGGTGGCGGTCGGCGAGTTCGCGTTCGAGGTCGCGTTGCAGCAGGAAGTCCGCGTCGTCGACGCGTTCGCGCATCTCCAGGTAGTTCTCCAGCGCCATCGCCTGGATGGCGCGGGCGTTGGGGAGGCGTTCGGCTTCGAAGTCGGCGAAAGCCTGCGTGCGGTCCTCGGTGCGATCGAGGTGATCGGCGAGCGCGACGCAATCCTCGAACGCGCAGTTCATGCCCTGGCCGTGGAAGGGCACCATCGCGTGCGCGGCATCGCCGAGCAGCACGGCGCGATCGTCCAGGCACCAGCGGTCGAGGTACAGCGTGGCGAGGATGCCGATGGGGTTGCGGTCGAAGTCGCGTTCGAGGTTCGGGATGAGCGGGACCGCGTCTGCGAAGTCGCGTTCGAAGAACGCGCGGGCGTCGCTGCCAGTGCGAATGGTTTCGAACGAGGGGTCGCCTGCGCTCGGCAGGAACAGCGTGACGGTGAACGTGCGCTCGTCGTTCGGCAGCGCGATGCACATGTAGCGGCCGCGCGGCCAGATGTGCAACGCGTTCGGTTCGATGCGGAAGCCGCCGTCGGGCGCGGGCGGGATCTCGAGTTCCTTGTAGCCGTGGCCGAGGCCTTCGAAGCGTTCGCCGAGCGATGCGTGCGCGGACATCGCGGTGCGCAGGGCAGAGCCCGCGCCGTCGGCGCCGATGAGCGCGGTGAAGGCGTGGTCGTGCGACGCGCCGTTGGTGTCGTCGACGAACACCGCGTGGCGTGCATCGAAGTCCACGCTCTCGAGCCGGCGATCGAAATGCAGGCGGGCGCCCGCGCGTTCGGCGGCATCGAGCAGCGTGATGTTGAGCTCGCCGCGGCTGACGGACCAGATCACCTCGGAGTCGTCGCGGCCGTAGCGCAGCAACTGCTGGTGTCCGTCGGCCGCGTGCACCATGCGGCCGCGCATCATCACGGCCTTGTCGAGCACCGCACCATCGGCGCCGGCGGCGCGCAAGGCATGCAGCCCGCGTTCGGCAAGCGCGAGGTTGATCGACCGCCCGCCCGCGTAACCATGGACGCGCGGATCGCCGCGCCGCTCGAACACATCCACCGACCACCCGCGCTGCGCGAGCAGGGTGGCGAGCAGGCCGCCGGCCAGGCCGGCGCCGACGATGGTGAGGTGGCGCTGAGTCATGCGGCGCCCCGCCACGCGGCGACTTCGGTCGCGAAGCGCAGGATGTCCGCGCGGTTGTTGTACAACGGCGCCGGCGAGATGCGGATGACATCCGGCTCGCGCCAGTCGCCGATCACGCCGCGCGTGGCGAGGAAGTCGAACAGGTCGCGGCCCGCGGCGCGGCCCGTCAACCCGCGACCCTGCAACACGCGCAACGACAACTGTGCGCCGCGACGTTCGGGTTCGCCCGGCGTCACGATCTGCAGCGTGTCGGCCAGGCGCGCGCGGATCAGCGCTTCGAGATACGCGGTGAGCTCCAGCGAACGCGCACGCAACGCCGGCATCCCGGCCCGCGAGAACACCTCGAGCGACGCACGCAACGGCGCCAGCCCGAGGATCGGCGGATTGCTCAACTGCCAGCCTTCGGCCCCTGGCGTGGCCACGAACTTGCCGTCCATCTTGAAGCGCGACGCCTGGTCATGCCCCCACCAGCCCGCGAAACGCGGACGCGCGGTATGCGCATGCCGCGCATGCACGAAGCATCCTGCGACGGCGCCCGGCCCGGAATTCATGTACTTGTAGTGGCACCACACCGCGAAGTCCGCGTCGCTGTCGTGGAGGTGCACCGGCACGTTGCCGACCGCATGCGCGAGGTCGAAGCCGACGATCGCACCGGCCGCATGGCCGAGCCGCGCGATTTCCTTCAGGTCGAACGCCTGCCCGGTGCGGTACTGCACGCCGGGCCACACGATCGCGGCCAGGCGGTGGCCGTGTTCGGCGATCGCGGCGGCGATGGCATCCATCGAGATCGTGCCGTCGGCTTCGTCCGGCCGCAGTTCGATCAGGTCGGTTTCCGGATCGAAGCCGTGGAAGCGCACCTGCGATTCCAGCGCATGGCGATCGGACGGGAACGCGCCGGCTTCCATCAGGATCGCCGGCCGCTCGTGCGTGGGGCGATAGAAGCTGACGAGCATCAGGTGCAGGTTGGTCGTCAGCGAATTCATCGCGACGACTTCCGACGGTTCGGCACCGACCACGTTCGCGAGCGCATCGCGCACCAGCGCGTGGTACGGCATCCACGGCGCGGGTTCGAGGAAATGGCCTTCCACCGCTTCGTGCGCCCACTTGCCGAGGACTTCCTCGACCATGGCGCGCGCACCCTTCGGCTGCAGGCCGAGCGAGTTGCCGCAGAAGTAGGCCTGGGGCGCGCCGTCGTGCAACGGCAGGTGGAATTCGTCGCGGAAGCCGCGCAGCGGATCGGCGGCGTCGAGCGCAGCGATGCGCGCGGGGTCGAACAGGGAATCGGTCATCGAATCACTCAAGCAAAGCGTGAAGCAGGCAAGCCGAGCCATTCCAGCGCAGTGCCGTGGTAGAGGCGCGCCTGGTCCGTTGCGGAAAGGTCGAGCGCGGCGATGCCGGCGCCCGGTTCCTGCTCGCCGAGCGGGAAGGGATAGTCGGTGCCCAGCATCACGCGCGACGCGCCGCAGGTGTCGATCAGGTATTCCAGCGCGCGCGGATCGGCGACCCACGAATCGAAGTACAGGCGCGAGAGGTATTCGCGCGGGTTGCGGAAGTTGTCGGTGGCCACCAGGTCCGGCCGCATGTTGAAGCCGTGCTCGATGCGGCCGATGGTGTACGGGAAGCTGCCGCCGCCGTGCGCGAGGCAGATCTTCAGGTTGGGCAGGCGCTCCAGCACGCCGCCGAACACCAGGCAGCACGCGGCGCGCGATTGCTCGGCGGGCATGCCGACGAGCCACGGCAGCCAGTACTTCGGCATCGAGTCGGTGCCCATCATGTCCCACGGATGCACGAGCACCGCCGCGCCGAGTTCGCTCGCCGCTTCGAAGAACTCGAACAGTTCCGGCGCGTCGAGGTTCCAGTCGTTGACGTGCGAGCCGATCTGCACGCCCTGCAGGTCCAGTTCGTCCATGCAGCGTTCGAGTTCGCGCACCGCCAGCGACGGCGACTGCAGCGGCACCGTGCCGATGCCGGCGTAGTGGCGCGGGAAGTCGCGGCACGCCTGCGCGGTGTGGTCGTTGAGCGACTGGTGCAGTTCGAGCGCGTGGTGCGGCTTGGCCCAGTAACTGAACATCACCGGCACCGTGCTGATCACCTGCACCTGCACGCCGAAGCGCGCGTAGTCGTCCAGGCGGATCTGCGGGTCCCAGGTCTTCGGCCAGATCTCGCGGAAGAACTTGCCGTCCTTGTAGATGCGATGGCGGCCGTCGTCGCCGTGGTGGATCACGGGGAAGCGCAGGTCGCCGTACTTGGCCGCGAGGTCGGGCCAGTCGCGCGGCAGGAAATGGGCGTGGGTATCGATCTTGAGCATGGTGCATACGATACCCGAGGCGGCCTTGGCGACGCCCCGGTCGCGCTGCTAGCATTGCAGGCATCGACAGCATTGCCAGCGGAGGCCCGCATGAGCACGATCACCGTCCGCAACCTGCCCGACGATCTCAAGGCGCGCCTGCGCATGGAAGCCGCCGCGCACGGCCATTCGATGGAAGAAGAAGTGCGCGCGATCCTGCGGCGCGCGCTCACCGGGACGCCCTCGGCGAAAACCCCGCTCGGCCAGCGCATCCACGCACGATTCGCGGAACTGGGTGGCGCGAATCTCGAACCGCCGGCACGGCGCGAGCGCACGCGCGCTGCCAAGCTGCGGCCATGATCGTGCTCGACACCAACGTCGTCTCCGAGCTCATGCGCGCCAAACCCGAACCGCGCGTGCTGCGCTGGGTGGATGCGCAGCCTGCGGAGACGGTGGTGGTCACCGCGATTACCGTTGCGGAAGTGCTGTGCGGCATCGCGCGATTGCCGAAGGGCGCACGGCGCACGGGCCTGGAAGTCGCCGCGGCGCAGACCTTCGACGAAGACCTGATGGTGCTCCCGTTCGACGATGCCGCCGCGGTGGACTACGCCGCCATCGCCGCGTTGCAGGAATCGCGCGGCCGCAAGCTCGCGATCGCCGACGCGATGATCGCCGCCACGTGCCTGGCCGCCGGCGCCACGCTCGCCACGCGCAACGTCCGCGACTTCGCGGGGCTGGGGCTGGAGGTGGTGGATCCCTGGCGTTGAGCGGCGAGGCGATCAGTCCGGTGCGTGGCGATGGATGCCGTAGGGACTGCGGAGCCAGTAGTGGCATTGCTGGCAGTAGTCGACGCCCTCGGGCGGGCCCCGTTGCAGCACGCCGATCGGCGGGCGATTGCAGTGCGGACACAGCAGGGTCAACCGGTCCACGATCCGCGCGACCAGGAGCGGGATGAAGAGGGTCGCGAAAACCCGGCCCCACGTCCCGCTCTGCAACAAGACCGCCGCCATCGCCGACAGCGCCATGGCCAGCATCAACCCATGCTGGAATCGGCCGATCCCGCGTGCGCGCTGCGCAACGCGCGCGGCCCATGCCGCGATGACCGCGGGATCGTGCGTGGCGCGGTCGAGCTTCATGCCGGTCGCACCAGCAGGAGGCCACCGAAGGCGAGCAGGAAGAACGCCCACGGCGCCAGGTGCACCCATGGGTTCATGCGCCGGGTGCGATGCAGGTGGCGTGCGGCGATCGCGAACAACACCGCCAGGCCTGCGAACAGGCCCGCGGCATACAGGTAGCCGCTCCGGCTGGGGTCAGGATCGTCGGGCGGAGGCACGCGGGCGAAGGCGAAGCCCTTCGCCGCCAGCACCGCGCAAGGGATGCACAACGTCGCTTCCGCGACGGCAAGGCATTTCAGCAGCATGCGCACGATGGGATCCCCGGCGGCCCGGCCGTCGTGGGCGTTTATAGCAAAGCCAGCGTCCGGTCCGCCCGCAATCCGCCGTTGCCTGCGGCATGGACTTGCACGCCGCCGTCGACATCGCCCAGCTGGCCGGCACGGTCACGCTCATCGGCGGCGCCGTGTTCGGCCTGGTGCAGTTCTTTGAATACAAGAAGCAGCGCGCCGACGCGGTGGCGGCCGAGGTCATGCATACCTTCATCGGCGCGGAACTGGCGCGCGCGCTGACGATCCTGCGCGGCCTGCCCGATGCGGTGTCGGCCGAACGCTTGCGCGACGAAGGCTTCGAGGCCGAATACGCCGCCGTGCTGGTGTGCACCACGTTCGAAACGCTCGGCGTGCTGGTGTACAAGCGCATCGCGCCGTTCCCGCTGGTGGTGGAACTGGCGGGCGGGATCATCGTGGTGATGTGGCGCAAGCTCGGGCCGTGGCTGCAGCAGATCCGCGCGGAGCAGTCGCAACCTTCGTGGGCCGAGTGGTTCGAATGGCTCGCGCAGCAATGTGCGAAGCACAAGGACGAAGACGCGCCGGCCTACATCAAGCATGCGGGCTGGTCGCCCTGGAAGCGCTGAAACCGGACCGGCGTCCCGGTGGGCGGGTTGCGCGCCCGCCCCGGGCATGGCCCAATCGCCGCACGATTCCGGGGGAGTTTCGATGATGACGACGCGTACGACGAGGCCGCTCGCCGGCTATGGCTGGCTGGTGGATGGCATGCGCTTGCTGGACCGCAAACCCGCGACCCTGTTCGGGGCCATCGGGTTCTTCCTGGCGCTGTCCCTGCTGCCCACGGCGATCACGTTGCCGTTGCAATTGCAGTTCCAGCAGTCCATCCCGGTGATGATGGGCGTGATGGTGTTTTCCCTGCTGGCAGGCCTGGCGCTCGCCCCGATGCAGGGCGGCATGCTCCAGGTGCTGGATGCGATCGCCAACGATCGCCCGGTGCGGGCGCGCGATGTGTTCACGCCGTACCGGCATGCGGACCAGTTCTGGCCGCTGGTGGGGTTTGCCGTCGCGATCCTGGTGGTCTTCATCGCGCTGGTCCTCGTCGTGGCGCTGGTGCTGGGCGCCAGCGGGTGGTTCGCTGCGTGGCAGCAGATGGTGGCGCAACAGGCGCATCCGGGCGGCCACGCCGCGCTGCCGCCGCACTTCGGTGCGTTCATCGCGCTCTTCGTGCTGTTCTCGCCGATGTTCGTGGCGCTGACCGCGATCGGCTACGCGCAGGTCGCGATCGCCGGCCGCGGCGTGCTTGGCGCGTTGGCCGACGGCTTCGCCGGCGGCCTGAAGAACCTGCACGTGCTGTGGATCCTGATGATCGGCGTGCTGGTGGTGGGGATCGTGCTCGCGCTGATCATCGGCGTCGTGGCCGCGCTGCTCGGCATGGCCTTGAAGGCGCTCGGCACCGTCGCCTTGGTCGTGGTGCTTGGCGCGTTCTATCTCGCGGCGATGGTGGTGATGTACGCGGTGTGGTTCGCCTTCGCCTACCGGATGTGGCGCGACGTCTGCGCGGTGGACGACAGCGGCAACATGCCGCAACCGCTCGCGGCCTGAGGCCCGGCGTGGTGCCGGATCAGGTATCCGGCATCACGTACTTCGACGGGGCGGGGTTCACGTGCCCGCACTGCTTGCACGTGCGGTGTTCGAGCGAGGAATAGAAGCGGTCGAACACCGGCGGGAAGTCCTGCTCGATGTCGTGCAGCTTGAAGAATTCCTCGAACAGCTTGCCGTTGCACTGCTCGCAGAACCACATCAGCCCGTCGAGTTCGTGCGGCAGGCGGCGGCGTTCGATCACCAGGCCCACCGAGTCGGGCATGCGCTGCGGCGAATGCGGCACGCGCGGCGGCAGCAGGAACGTCTGGCCCGCGCGGATCGGGATGTCGCGCACGCGGCCGACGCCGTCATCACCATGCTCCTGGATGCGCAGCACCATCTCGCCTTCGAGCTGGTAGAACCACTCGGCGCCTTCGTCCCAGTGGTAATCGGTGCGCTGGTTCGGGCCGCCGACCACCATCACGATGAAATCGCCGGCGAAGACCACCTTGTTGCCGACCGGCGGCTTCAGCAGGTGCCGGTGTTCTTCGATCCAGGCCTGCAGGTCGATGGGATCGGGCAGCATGCTCACGCGCCTCCGCGCGGCAGGGCGGCCACGCACTTGAGTTCGATCGCGATCGGTGTCGGCAACGCGGTGATGCCGAGCGTGGTGCGGCACGGCGCCGTCGCAGGATCGGGGAAATGTTCGGCCCACACCGCATTGTAGGCCTTGAAGTCGCGCGCCATGTCGGTGAGGTAGACGGTGACGTCGACCAGGTCTTCCCAACGCGCGCCACTGGCTTCCAGCACCGCGCGCACGTTGGCGAACACCGCGCGCGCCTGCGCATCGATGTCGTACTTGCGCACGCGGCCGTCGGCGAAATAATCGTTGCCCGGGATCGCGTTGGTGGCCGCGTCGCGCGGGCCGATGCCGGAGAGGAACAGCAACTCGCCGACGCGCCGCGCGTGCGGATACGCGCCGACGGGGGCGGGGGCGGCGCTGGTCCGGATGGTATTGGACATGTCCACGTCGCTCATTCGCGGGCCTTCGACTTGCGGATGCGCGCCAGCGCGCTGTCGTACGCCGGTTGCAGTTCGTCCGAGGCGGACACGCCGAGTTCGAGGTCGTTGACGCGCCCGTCCAGCAGCGAATAGCACCAGCCATGCACGCTCAGCGTCTGCCCGCGCGCCCAGGCATCCTGCACGATCGTGGTCTGGCAGACGTTGGCGACCTGCTCGATGACGTTGAGTTCGCACAGGCGCGCGTGGCGCATCGACTCGGTGTCCACTTCGTCGAGCAGCGCCGCGTGCTTGTTCGCCACGTCGCCTACGTGCCGCAGCCAGTTGTCCGCCAGGCCCACGCGCTTGCCCGTCATGCTCGCGTGCACGCCGCTGCAGCCGTAGTGGCCGGTGACCAGGATGTGCTCGACCTTCAGCAGGTCCACCGCGAACTGGATGACCGACAGGCAATTGAGGTCCGCGTGCACCACCACGTTGGCGATGTTGCGGTGGACGAACACCTCGCCCGGATCCAGCCGCATGATCTGGTTGGCGGGCACGCGCGAATCCGAACAGCCGATCCACAGGTACTTCGGCGATTGCTGGCTCGACAGACGCTTGAAGAAGCCCGGGTCGTCGCGGCGGACCTGTTCGGCCCATTCGCGGTTGTTCTTCAGCAGGTCTTCGAGGCGACGGGTCATCGCACGGGCTCCGGAAGGGCAGGGCTTCGCAATGCGATGCCGATGTTGCGGGGTTCGGTGAAGAAACGCATGGCTTCCATGCCGCCTTCGCGGCCGAGACCGGACTGGCCGGTGCCGCCGAACGGCGTGCGCAGGTCGCGCATCAGCCAGGTGTTGATCCACACCATGCCGCAGTGCAGCTGCGCGGCGATGTGGTGGGCGCGATCGAGGTCGCGCGTCCACACGGACGCGGACAGGCCGTAGTCGCCGGCGTTGGCGCGTTGCAAGGCGTCGGCGTCGTCTTCGAACGCCTGCAGCGTTGCGACGGGGCCGAAGATTTCTTCGCGATTGGTGGCGCAATCGGGGCCGAGGCCATCGATCACCGTGGGCGCGACGAACCAGCCCGGGCGATCGATCACGCCGCCACCGCAACGCACCTGGCCGCCTTCGTCCTTCGCGCGCGCGATGGCGGCCACGACCTTGTCGAAATGCGCCTGCGAGACGAGCGGGCCGAGTTCGGTGCCGGGCTCGCCGGGATTGCCGACCTTCAGGGCGCGCGCGCGCTCGACGAACGCATCGCGGAATTCCGCGTAGATGGAGCGCTGCACCAACAGGCGCGAACCGCAGAGGCAGATCTGTCCGCTGTTCTGGAACGCCGAGCGCACGATCGTGTCCAGGTTGCGTTCCCAGTCGCTGTCGGCGAAGACGAGCGTGGGATTCTTGCCGCCCAGCTCCAGCGACACTTTCTTCAGCAGCGGCGCGGCCATCGTCGCGATGCGCTTGCCGACCAGCGTGCTGCCGGTGAACGACACCGCTTTGGTGCGCGCGTCCAGCACCATCGGTTCGCCGACGTCCGGGCCGAGGCCATGCACGACGTTGAGCACGCCGGCGGGGAACCCGATCTCCGCGGCGAGTGCGGCGAGCATCGTCGCCGTGTGCGGCGTGATCTCGGAAGGCTTGGCCACCACCGTGTTGCCGGCCGCGAGCGCGGGCGCGATCTTCCAGGTGAACAGGTACAACGGCAGATTCCACGGCGAGATCGTGGCGACCACGCCCAGCGGCATGCGCAAGGTGTAGTTGAGCCCGGCCTGGCCGTGGTGCGATTCGCTGGAGAACTGCGTGGCGGCGTGCGCGAAGAACCGCAGGTTGCTGATCGCGCGCGGGATCTCCACCTCGCGCGCCAGCTTGATGGGCTTGCCGCCATCGCGCGATTCGGCCTGCGCGAAATCCTCCAGCCGCGCTTCCAGCGCATCGGCCAGGCGTTCCATCCAGCGCGCGCGTTCGGCGTTGGGCAGTTGCGACCACATCGGGAAGGCGCGCGCCGCGGCGCTGATCGCGGCGTCGACGTCGCGCGCATCGCCCGCGGCGACCTGCGCGTACGGCTGCGCGGTGGCGGGGTCGAACACGTCCAGCCACCGGCCGTTCGCCGCCGGTCGTGCCTGGCCATCGATCCAGTGCGTGAGTTGCATGCGCGGCAGCTTACAGCGACTTCGTGCGGCCGCCGTCGACCGGCACGTTGATGCCGTTGACGTAGCCCGCCGCGGGCGAACACAGGAAGGCGATCACCGCGGCGAGTTCACTCGCGTCGGCGAAGCGCCCGGCCGGCACCGTCGCGAGCATGCCGTCGGCGATTGCGGACTCGGGCTTGCCGGTGGCTTGCGCGCGGTCGTGCAGGATCTGGTCGAGGCGCTGCGTGCGCGTGTAGCCCGGCAGCACGTTGTTGACGGTGATGCCGAAGCCGCCGAGCTCGGTGGCGAGCGTCTTCGCCCAGCTGGCGACCGCGCCGCGGATGGTGTTGGACACGCCGAGGTTGGCGATGGGTTCCTTCACCGAGGTCGAGATCACGTTGACGATGCGGCCGAAGCCCGCGGCCTGCATGCCGGGCAGCACGGCCTGCACGAGCGCCTGGTTGGCGAGCAGGTGCTGGCGGAACGCGCGTTCGAAGCTCGCCGCGTCCGCCGCATTCGCGGGGCCGCCGGGCGGGCCGCCGGTGTTGTTGACCAGGATGTGCACGCGCTTGCCGTTCGCGAGCGCCTGCGCTTGCGCGTGGAGCCGATCGGTGTCGAGCACGTCGGCGCTGAGGTAGCCGTGCGCCTGCGATCCCGTGCTCGGCAATTCGGCGACCACCGCTTCCAGCGCGTCGGCGCGGCGCGCGAGCACGGTGACGTCGGCGCCGAGCAATGCGAGTTCGTGCGCGGTCGCGCGGCCGATGCCCTCGGAGGCGCCGCAGACGAGGGCGTGCTTGCCGGAAAGGTTCAGGTCCAAATCAGTCTCCTGCGACCGGATCGGTCGTACGGTCGAGCGTGGCGCGCATCAGGCGCGCGACGGCGCGGCTGGCGTCGGAGGTTTGGGCACCCAGTTGCGCGATGACGGCTTCGCGGTTCGCATCGGGGTGGTTCTGGCTGAGCTTGGCTTTCAGTTCGACGCGATCGCACAACATGCGGAAGCCGGTGATGCCGCGCAGGAGCGCACGATGCGAATCGCGTTCGTGTTCGAATTCCCAGGCTTGGCCCACGCTCGCTTCGTGCTTCGCGGTCAGGTCGGACACGATCGCGGCGAGCGAGGCTTCGTCGTCGAGGCGCTCGAGCGTGCCGTGCAGGTGCGCGACGACGTAATTCCACGTCGGCACGCGCGAGGCTTCCTCCTTGTCGGGATACCAGGACGGCGACACGTACGCGTGCGGGCCGTGCACGATCGCGAGCGCGGGGCCGGTATGCGTGGACTGCGGGTTCGGTTTCGCCCAGTGGCCGCGCAGTTCGATGCGCGCGCCATCGCGGCGGTACAGGACGGGCAGGTGGCTCACCGTCGGCACGCCGTCAACGACGGTGACCAGGGTGATGAAGGCGTCCTGCGCGATCAGCGCATCGAGTGCGGCGGGGTCGTGGTCGGCGAAGGCGCGGGGGAGGTACATCGCATTCGTTCCGGGGGCGTGCGCGTCAGTGGCGCGGTGCGAGTTGCTGGACCATCAGCGGGCGCAGGGCCTCGTCCGTCTCCGCGCGGGGCGGGGCGACGGTGTCGAGGTCGATGCCGCGGTCGATCGCATCGTCGCTGTCCAGGCCGTCCCATTCGACGAACTCGGCATCCATCAACGCCGCGCGTGCGGTGTCTTCGCTGTCGTACACCAGCGTGTTGCCGTCGCTGTCGAACACTTCCGCCGTGCCGGCCTCGCGCACGCGCAGGCGCGCCCAGACCACCGTGCGACCGAGCGTCGCCAGCCACCACTGTGCGTGGAGCATCTCTTCAGACATACACCACCGACCAGGCCCACAGCAGCGCCGCGGCGATGAGGCCCGCGAAGATGATGATCAGCGACACGCGCGCCGGCGTGGCCAGCCCGCTGAGGTTGCGGTCGCGCGCCTCGCGATAGCCGCCGCGCAGCAGCCACGCGAGCGCGGCCGGCTTGAGGAACGCACCGGTGCCGAGCTGCGCCGCGATCGGCGGATGCTTGTCGCGCACGTGCACCAGCGCCAGCGGCCAGAAGATCACGAACGCGGTGGCGCCCGCGATGGCGATGGCGACGAAGAGCAGGGCGAAGAAGAGGATCAACGGATCAGTACTCGGCGTGGCCCGGCGTGCGCGGATACGGGATCGCGTCGCGGATGTTGTTCAGGCCGCACACGTAGACGACGAGGCGCTCGAACCCCAGGCCGAAGCCGGCGTGCGGCACGGTGCCGTAGCGGCGGAAATCGCGGTACCAGCCGTAGTGCGCCGGGTCCAGGCCGAACTGCGCCATGCGCGCATCCAGCACGTCCAGGCGTTCCTCGCGCTGCGAGCCGCCGATGATCTCGCCGATGCCCGGCGCCAGCACGTCCATCGCGGCGACGGTCTTGCCGTCGTCGTTCAGGCGCATGTAGAAGGCCTTGAAGTGTTCCGGGTAGTTCATCACCACCACCGGGCGGCCGACGTGCACTTCGGTCAGCCATCGCTCGTGCTCGGTCTGCAGGTCCAGGCCCCATTCGACCGGGAAGTCGAACTTCACCTTCGAGTCCTGCAGCAATTTGATGGCATCGGTGTAGTCGATGCGTTCGAACGGCGCGTTGACGAAGGTCTCCAGGCGCGTGATCGCATCCTTCTGCACGCGCTCGGCGATGAAGGCCATGTCGTCCGAGCGCTCGGTGAGCACCGCGCGGAACAGGTACTTGAGGAAGTCCTCGGCCAGGCGCGCGTCGGTGTCGAGGTCGGCGAAGGCGATCTCCGGCTCGATCATCCAGAACTCGGCCAGATGCCGCGTGGTGTTGCTGTTCTCCGCGCGGAACGTCGGGCCGAAGGTGTAGACCTTGCTCAGCGCCAGGCAGAACGCTTCGACGTTGAGCTGGCCGGACACCGTGAGGAAGGTTTCTTTCCCGAAGAAGTCGCGCGAGAAATCCACCGCGCCCGACGGATCGCGGGGCAGGTTGGCCATGTCGAGCGTGGACACGCGGAACATCTGGCCCGCGCCTTCGGCGTCGGACGTGGTGACGATCGGCGTGTTGACCCAGTAGAAGCCCTGCTCGTGGAAGAAGCGGTGCACCGCCTGGGCCAGGCAATGGCGGATGCGCGTGACCGCGCCGAACAGGTTGGTGCGCGGGCGCAGGTGGGCGACTTCGCGGAGGAATTCGAGCGAATGGGCCTTGGGCTGGATGGGGTAGGTTTCCGGATCCTCGACCCAGCCGACCACTTCCACGTGGTTGGCCTGCAGCTCGTACGACTGACCCTGGCCCTGCGAGGCGACCAGCACGCCGCGCGCGATGACCGCGCAACCGGCCGTCAGGCGGCGCACTTCGTCCTCGTAATTGGGCAGGGTGTCGGGCGCGACCACCTGGATGGGCGCGAAGCACGACCCGTCGCTGACGTTGATGAAGCTCAGCCCGGCCTTGGAGTCGCGCCGGGTGCGCACCCAGCCGCGGACCGTGACTTCGCCGCCGACGGGCATCTTGCCCGCGAGCGCGTGTTCGACGCTGACCACCGTCATGCCTTGATTCCTCTTCGCTCGACCGCCAACTGTGAACGGCGAAGTGTACCGGAGCGGGATTGCGCCCCGCCGCACGCTTACAATCCGACGCACGTTCCCGGAGTCCCGCATGTCCATCCGCCTCGCCCCTGCCGCCCTCGACCGCATCCGCGGGTTCCTCGCCGCCGATCCCGGCGCGCTGGGCCTGCGCTTCGGCGTGCAGAAGACCGGCTGTTCGGGCTGGGGCTACATCGCCGACCTGGCCCGCGAAGAGCGCCCCGGCGACACGGTGTTCGACGATTCGGGCGTGAAGGTGTTCGTGGATGCCGACAGCCTGGGCCTGGTGGACGGCACCCTGATCGACTTCCGGAAGCAGGGCCTGTCGGAGCAGTTCGTCTTCGAGAACCCCAACGTCACCGCCGAATGCGGCTGCGGCGAGAGCTTCACGACCAAGGCCGACGCGGCCTGAAGCCCCGCGGGCTTGCCGTAAGCCCCTGATTCCCCCATAATTTCGCGCCCTCGTTCCGGCCCACCGGCCTGTCGAGGTCCCTTGCTCCACCGGGCGGCGGTATCGCTGCACTCCCCGGGGGGCTGTCAGGTCCGTGCATGACGGGCCACATCCACAAGGAAATACCGATGCGTCATTACGAAATCGTGTTCCTGGTCCATCCGGACCAGAGCGAGCAGGTGCCGGCCATGGTCGAGCGCTACAAGTCGCTCATCGAGAACGGCAACGGCAAGATCCACCGCCTGGAAGACTGGGGCCGCCGCCAGCTGGCGTACCCGATCGAAAACCTGGTGAAGGCGCACTACGTGCTGCTGAACATCGAAGCCGACCAGGCCGTGCTCACCGAGCTCGTCGATACCTTCCGCTTCAACGACGCGGTGCTGCGCCACCTGGTCATGAAGCGCGACGACGCGGTCACCGAGCAGTCGCTGATCATGAAGAACAAGGACGAGAAGGGCGACAAGCCCGAGCGTGGCGAACGTCGCCGCCGCGATGAAGACGGCGCCATTGGCGTTGCCGACACCGACGACTCCGCCGAAGCCGCCTAAGGAATCCTGACCATGTCCAAGTTCTTCCGCCGCCGCAAGTTCTGCAAGTTCACCGCCGAGGGTGTCAAGGAGATCGATTACAAGGATCTCAACACGCTCCGCCAGTACCTGACCGAGACCGGCAAGATCGTGCCGAGCCGCATCACGGGTACCAAGTCGAAGTACCAGCGCCAGCTGCAGACCGCCGTCAAGCGTTCGCGCTTCCTCGCGCTGATTCCCTACACGGACAACCACAACGCGTAAGCGTTGGTTCGTTCGCCGTCCATTCGGACAGCAACCCAGTTGCGGCGCGCCGGTGCGCGCCGCTAACGAATACGGAGCACCACCATGGATCTGATCCTCCTGCAGAAAGTCACCAACCTCGGCAACCTCGGCGACAAGGTCAAAGTGAAGCCGGGTTACGGCCGCAACTTCCTCGTGCCGCAGGGCAAGGCCGTGCCGGCCACCGCCGCCAACGTCGCCGAGTTCGAAGCCAAGCGCGCCGAGTACGAAGCCAAGGCCAAGGCCTCGCTGGACGGCGCCGAAGGCCGCAAGGCGAAGCTGGAAGGCACCTCGGTCACCATCGCCGCCAATGCGTCGACGGAAGGCAAGCTGTACGGCTCGGTCGGCCCGCGCGACATCGCAGAAGCCCTGACCGCCGCCGGCACGCCGGTGGAGAAGTCGGAAGTCGTGATGGGCGAAGGCCCGCTGCGCAACATCGGCGAATACGACGTCCTCGTGCACCTGCACGCCGACATCGAGACGACCGTCAAGGTCATCGTCGTCGCCGAAGCCGCGTAAGCGATCGCGACAACGCGTTGAACGGACGGGCGCCTGCGAAGGCGCCCGTTTCCGTTTGCGCGACCAAAAAAACCGACCGTCCGTCCCTATTGCTCTCGCAATCGCAGCCCGTGAGATTTGCACCGGTTATCCACAGGGTTATCTGCAACACATTGGCCAGCGGACGACTAGGATTGCCGCCTGTCGCCGCCGAGGCGATCACGAAAACAACGTGACGCCATGACGTCGCGGCAGGGGAGCGAATCAACAGATGAGCGTGCGCCAGGGTTTGCGTTCCGATGCCGCGTTCTCCACGCGGAACGATGACCGCGTCGAGCGGTTGCGCATTCCCCCGCAGTCGGTGGAGGCCGAGCAGGCCGTCCTCGGCGGGCTCATGCTTTCCCCGGAAGCCTACGACCGCGTCGCCGACGCCCTGGTCGAAACCGACTTCTACCGCCGCGACCACCAGCTGATCTTCCGCGCGATCCGCGAGCTGGCCGAACGCAACAAGCCCTACGACGCGGTGACGCTGGGCGAATGGTTCGAGTCGATGGGCCTGTCGGAGCAGGTGGCCGGCGGCGCGTACCTGATCGAACTCGCCAGCACCACGCCGTCGGCGGCCAACATCAAGGCCTACGCCGACATCGTGCGCGACAAGGCCGTGCTGCGGCAGCTGATCGACGTCGGCACCGGCATCGTCAACGATGGCTTCCTGCCCGACGGCCGCGACAGCACCGAGATCCTCGCCAAGGCCGAGCAGGACGTGTTCGCGATCGCCGAAGCCGGCGCGCGCGGCCGCACCGACTTCACCCCGGTGACCAAGGCGCTGTCGGAAGCCTTCGACGTGCTGCAGAAGCGCTACGAGAGCGGCGGCAGCGTCACCGGCCTGCCGACGGGCTACACCGAATTCGACGAAATGACGGCGGGCCTGCAGCCCACCGACCTGCTGATCCTCGCCGCGCGCCCCGCGATGGGCAAGACCACGCTCGCGCTGAACATGGCCGAGTACGCGGCGATGAAGACCAAGAAGGCCGTCGCGGTCTTCTCGATGGAAATGTCGGCCTCGCAGCTTGCACTGCGCCTGATTTCCTCCACCGGCCGCGTCAACGCCACGCGCCTGCGCACCGGCCAGCTCGAGGACGAGGACTGGAGCCGCGTGACCAGTGCGATCCGCCTGCTGCGCGACGCGAAGATCTTCATCGACGACACGCCGGCGCTGTCGCCCGACATGCTGCGCGCCAAGTCGCGTCGCCTCAAGCGCGAGCACGACCTGGGCCTGATCGTCATCGACTACCTGCAGCTGATGGCGGTGCCGGGCAACAGCGAGAACCGCGCGACCGAGATCTCCGAGATCTCGCGCTCGCTCAAGGGCCTGGCGAAGGAACTCAACGTGCCGGTGATCGCGCTCTCGCAGCTCAACCGCTCGCTGGAAACGCGCACCGACAAGCGCCCCGTGATGGCCGACCTGCGCGAATCCGGCGCCATCGAGCAGGACGCGGACGTGATCGTCTTCATCTACCGCGACGAGTACTACAACAAGGAAAACTCGCCGGACAAGGGCCTGGCCGAAGTGATCATCGGCAAGCAGCGTAACGGCCCGACCGGTTCGATCAAGCTGAAGTTCTTCGGCGAATACACGCGGTTCGACAACCTGGCCCACGATTCGGTGGGCAGCTTCGAGTAGTTCCCCCAACCTGCGAAGGAGGCGGCCGGCGATGGCGCACGTGTACCTGGTGGAGTTCCTGTTCGACGCGATGTCGGTGCAGGATCCGGTCCGAAAACACGTCCTCGCGGAGGATCGCTACGAGGCGCTGCAGCTGGCCCGCCAGTTGCTGGCGCTCCAGGATCCGACCGTCGATGCGAACAGCATCGACATGTTCAAGGTCTTTCGACAGGACATCCCGCAGGCCATCTGAGCGGGCGCTTTCGCGCGCGGGCCGCTTCACGGACAATCCCCGCATGGCCCGCCCGACCTCCGCGACGATCCACACCGATGCCCTGCGGCACAACCTGTCGCGCGTACGCGCGCTGGCGCCGCGCAGCCGCGTCATGGCGGTGGTCAAGGCCGATGGCTACGGGCACGGGCTCGAACGCGTCGCGCGTGCGTTGCAGGGCGCCGATGCGTTCGGCGTCGCGGCGCTGAGCGATGCCGAACGCCTGCGCGCGGCGGGCCTGTCGCAACCGATCGTGCTGCTGTCGGGCTTCAACGAAGCCGACGACATCCCGCAACTGCGCCGCCTCAATGTCGAAACCGTCGTGCACCACGCCACGCAGCTGGCAATGCTGGAACAGGCGGTCGACGGCGACCCGATCCGCTGCTGGCTGAAAGTGGACAGCGGCATGCATCGCCTCGGCTTCGCGCCGGAGGCCGTGCGCGAGGCGCATGCGCGCCTGCGCGCGATGCCGGCGGTCGCCGACGACATCGTGCTGATGAATCATTTCGCGAGCTCCGACGAATTCGAAGGCAAGGCCGGCGGCGGCGCGCAGACGCGCGCGCAGATGCAGGTGTTCGCCGATGCGACGGCGGGCCTGGCGGGCGCGCGTTCGCTCGCCAATTCCGCCGCGGTGCTCGGCTGGGCCGATGCGCACGCCGACTGGGTGCGGCCGGGCGGGGCGCTGTACGGCATCTCGGTCGTCGACGGCACCACCGGCGCGGACTTCGGCCTGCGCCCCGCGATGACGCTGGGCACGCGCCTGATCGCGGTCAACCGCGTGCGCAAGGGCGAACGCATCGGCTATTCGGCGACGTGGACGTGCCCGGAAGACATGCCGGTCGGCGTCGCGGCCATCGGGTACGGCGACGGCTATCCGCGCCACGTGCCCACCGGCACGCCGGTGCTGCTCAACGGCAAGCCGACCGCGATCGTCGGCCGCGTCTCGATGGACCTGATGACCCTCGACCTGCGCGGCCAGCCCGACGCGCAACCCGGCGATCCCGTGCAGCTGTGGGGCGAAGGCCTCCCCGTGGAAACCATCGCGGCCGCGGCCGGGACCATCGGCTACGAGCTCGTCTGCTCGATCACGCGCCGCGTGCGGTTCGTCGAAGCCTGAGGCCGGTAAACCGCCGCCGCCCCCGGCGTATCCCCCGAAGGTCTCCATCCTGCGGGCGGCACCATGGGCACCTATCGATTCCCCTTCGACCTGCGGCACCTGCTCGCACTGGTCGCGTTCGCGTGGCTGGCCTCGTTCGCGCATGAATTCACGCACCACGCGAGCGGTGCGCTGATCTGCAACGGCGTGGGGCGCATGAGCCTGAGCCTGTTCGCGAACGATGCGGAGTGCGGCACGCGCTGGCCGTGGACCATCGCGGCGGGCCCGGCATTGAGCTACCTGCTGATGTGGATCGGCCTGGCGTGGATCGTCGTGGCGGCGCGCCGCGGCGGCGATCCGTGGTGGGGCTTCGCGCTGGTGATCGCGAACAAACCCTTCCTGCGCCTGCTCACCGCGGGCATGGGCGGCGGCGATGAAGGCGTGTTGTGGGACCTGGCATTTCCCGTCGCGGGGCGCTGGCTGGCCACGGCCACCGTGCTCGCCTTGTCGCTGCCGCCGCTGTGGACCTGCTGGCGCGCGTTGAAGCCGCAGCATCGCGGGCGCGTGTTCGCCGCCGCGTTCGTGTTGCCGATGTTGCCGCTGCTGCCGGTGCCCTTCATCGACCGCGCGGTGTACGGCGCATGGATCGATGGGAAGCAATGCCTCGCGGCGGCGTTCGGCGTGCCGTGGTCGGTCTGGTGCATCGAAGGGCTGGTGCTGGTGGCGTTGCTGGCCCTGCGCCTGCTCGTCGCGCCGCGGCCCGCGTCCCCGGTGGCCGCCGCCTTGCGTTGACCCCTTTGCGCCGCGCGTGATCCACTTGCGGCCTCAGGGAGAGGCATCGATGGCGAAGAAGGCACGCAGGCGCGCCACGCGCGAACCGATGTCGCGGGTCGATACCGCCTGGCTGCGCATGGAGCGCGGCACCAACCCGATGATGATCACCGGCGTGCTGATGTTCGAATCGGCGATGTCGCTCAAGGCGCTGAAGCAGGTCGTCAAGCAACGGTTCCTGGATTACGCGCGCTTCCGCCAGAAGCCCGTCGACACGCCCGCGGGCGCGTACTGGCAGGACGACGAACACTTCGACCTCGATTGGCACGTGCAACTCGCCGCGCTGCCCGGCAAGGGCGACAAGCGCGCGCTCGAACGCTACGTGAGCCAGCTTGCCTCCAGCCCGCTGGATCCGGGCAAGCCGTTGTGGCAATTCCACCTCGTCGAAAAATACGAAGGCGGGTCGGCGCTCATCGCGCGCATCCACCACAGCTACGCCGACGGCATCGCGCTCGTGCAGGTGCTGCTGTCGCTCACCGATACCTCGCCCACGCCGGTGAAGGGCAGCGACCTCGACAAGGCGTGGCTGAAGGAACAGGCCGCGCCCGTCGCGCAACGCGTCGGCGCCGCGCAACGCGCGATGAAACTCGGCGGCAAGGTGCTCGAGCAGGGCATGGCGATGTACCGCGATCCCACGCTCGCCGGCATGCTGGCGAAGGAAGGCGGCGAGATCGCGCGCGAGCTGCTGCAGGCGCTCGCGTTGCCCGATGATCCGCCGTCGCTGCTGCGCGGCGACCTCGGCGTCAGCAAGCGCGTGGCGTGGGCCGAGCCGCTGGACCTCGAAGAAGTGAAAGCCGTCGGCCGCGCATGCGGCTGCACGGTCAACGACGTGCTGATGGCCGCGGCCGCCGGCGCGCTGCGCGGGTACATGCTCGAACGCGGCGCGGACCTCGACGGCGTGACGCTGCGCGCGACCGTGCCCGTCAACCTGCGACCGCTCGAACACGCGAAGAAACTCGGCAACCATTTCGGCCTGGTGTTCCTCGACCTGCCGGTGGGCGAATCCAATCCGATCCGGCGCCTGGAGTTCGTCGGCGAATGCATGCACCAGTTGAAGCATTCGCGGCAGGCGATCGTCGCCTTCGGTTTGCTGGCCGCGCTGGGCATCGCGCCGCCGGCGGTGCAATCGATCGCGCTGGAGTTGCTGAGCCGCAAGGCCACGGCGGTCGCGACAAACGTGCCGGGCCCGCAGCAACCGCTGTACATGGCGGGCTGCATGGTGCGCGAAATGATGTTCTGGGTGCCGCAGACCGGCTCGATCGGCGTGGGCATCTCGATCCTCAGCTACAACGGCCGCGTGCATTTCGGCCTGATCGGCGACGCGAAGCTGGTGCCGGATCCGGACGCGGTGATCCGCCGCTTCGGGCCGGAGTTCGAAAAGCTGCTGTACCTCGCGCTGATGGGCGACTGGGACCACGACCTGGACAGCGTCGCCGCGGACGCGTTGATGCCGTAAGAGCGCGTTTCCTGCATGACTCGATCTTGAACGCTGAATACGCCAATCACCCAACGGCGACACACAACTGCTTAGCTTGGCCCCCGCATTCAGATGTGTCTTGCGGATCCCCCAACAAGGAGTTGTATCCATGAAGTATTCGATGATCGCCGGCGTCGTTGCAGCGGGCCTCGCGCTCACCGTCTCCGGTTGCGCCACCTACACCGGCCAGACCAACGCCCCCGACGACCCGAACCGCACCCAGCGTGGCGCGTTGATCGGTGCCGCCATCGGCGCCGCGGCCGGCCTGCTCAGCGGCGGCGACGCCGTCGAACGCCGCCAGCGCGCGCTCGTGGGCGTGGGCGTCGGTGCGCTCGCCGGTGGTTCGATCGGCGCCTACCAGGATCGCCAGGAAGCCGAGCTGCGCCGCAAGATGCAGGGCACGGGCGTGGAAGTCGTGCGCCAGGGCGACAACATCACGCTGAACATGCCGAGCGGCATCACCTTCGGTTTCGACAGCGCGAGCGTGCAGCCGCAGTTCCAGCCGGTGCTCGACAACGTCGCGCAGACGCTGGTGCAGTACAACCAGACCGTCGTGGAGATCGCCGGCCACACCGACAGCGTCGGCACCGATGCCTACAACCAGGGCCTGTCGCAGCGTCGCGCCAATTCCGTCGCCGCGTACCTGGGCGGCCACGGCGTGATGCAGCAGCGCATGATCACCGTCGGCGCCGGCGAGTCGCGTCCGATCGCCAGCAACGACACCGAGTCGGGCCGTGCGCAGAACCGCCGCGTGGAAATCACGCTGGTCCCGGTCGAAGCGCAGCAGGTCCAGGGCGGCTGATCGATCGCAGTCCAACGCGAGCACGAACGGGGTCGCTTCGGCGGCCCCGTTTTTTTTGGCGCGCTAATTGAAGAACCGCGCCCCGAAGTCCTTGGCCGACATCGGCTTCCCGAACAGGAATCCCTGCACCGCGTCGCAGCGCAGCAGGCGCAGCAGCTTCGCCTGTTCTTCCTCTTCCACGCCTTCGGCGACCACCTGCAGCGACAGCGAGTGGGCGAGGGTGATGATGTTGGTGACCAGGCCCATCGTCTCGGGCGAATGCGCGAGCAGCGCGATGAAGGACTGGTCGATCTTGATCTCGTCGGCCGGCAGGCGCGCCAGGTAGTTGAGCGAGGAATAGCCGGTGCCGAAGTCGTCGATGGCCACGCGGCAGCCGAGTTCGCGCAGGCTGTCGAGCAGGTGCGTGCTGTGGTCGACGTCGTCCATCAGCAAACTCTCGGTCACCTCGATGTCGATCGGTTGGTCGCCGGCATGCGGGCCGAGGATCGCGGTATAGGCCTCGACGAAATCCGCGCTGCGCAACTCGCGTGCGGACAGATTCACCGCGATGCGGATGCTCGGATGGTGGAGCGCGCGCCAGCGCAGCGCGGTTTCCAGCGCGTGGTGCGCCACCCAGCGGCCGACCGGCACGATGAGGCCGGTTTCCTCCAGCACGGGGATGAACTCCGACGGCGGCACGAGCGTGTCGCCGTGCTGCCAGCGCAGCAACGCTTCGGCGCCGAGCAGGCGTTGCGTGCCGGCGTGGAATTTCGGCTGGTAATGCAGGACGAACTCGCCGGCTTCGATCGCGTGGCGCAGGTCGCGTTCCAGCGTGAGGCGCCGCGTCGCGCGCCCGCGCATCGCATCGGTGAAGGCGAGCACGCGCTGGCGCCGCTTCTTGCCGTCGGCCAGCGCGGCGAGGGCGTTGCGTTCGAGGTGTTCGCCGTCGTCGCCATGCGCTGGCGCGAGCGCCAGGCCCGACCACAGGCCGACGAACACGGTTTCATCGTCGACCACGAACGGTTGCTGCCCGAACGCTTGCAGGAACAGGTCGAGCTGCGCGGCCACGACATCCGGATCCTGCGTGTCCACGGGCCAGGCCACGACGAAATCATCCGACTCCGGGTGCGCGACAACCGCGTTCGGCGCCACGCCCGCCAGCGCTTCGCCCACCTGTCGCAGCAATTGATCGCCGTACTGGCGCCCGCGCGAATCGTTGACGCGGCCGAAGCCTTCGACGTCGAGCACCGCGACCGCCACGTGGGCGTGCGCGCGCAGCATCGCGGGCAGCAGGCGCGCGCGGAACTCGGCGCGATTCGGCAGGCCGGTGACGGGGTTGTGGTAGGCGAGGAATTCCAGGCGCTCGCTCTGCTCGAGGAAATCGCAGGCATGCGCGATGTCGCCGGCCAGGCGTTGCAGCAATTCGATTTCTTCCGCGTCATTGCGATGCACGGTCTCGGAGATCAGCACCAGGAAGCCCCACGGGTCCGTGCCGAGCGGCAAGGCGATCTCCGAGCGCGCACCGGTCGGCCCCATCATCGCGCGCAGTGCGGGGTTCACCTCGTCCGCCTGGAAATCGGGCACCACCACCATGCGGCGCTCGCGCATCGCAACGGCCCCCGGGAAGGCGTGGTAACGGCTGCTGGCATCGATCGCGACGAGATCCCCGCGCACGATCGGCGCGAGTACCGCCGGGTCGCCGCACTTGGCGACGAAGGACACCACGTCCTTCGCCACCAGCTTGCCGACCACCGCGGCCTGGAACCCGCCCTGGCCGACGGTGATCGCGCACGCGCAGTCGAGCACTTCCTGCCGGTGCGACGCGCGCAGCACCTGCGTGCCGAATGCGCTGAGCACGGTATGGATGCGCACGAGCTGGCGGATCCGGGCGTCCTGCGCGCGGCGCTCGGTGTCGTCGTGGTGCGCGCCGCGGAAACCGGTGACGTGGCCCTGTGCATCGTGGATGGAACGCGCGTTGCTGATGATCGTGCGCACGCCGCCGTCCTTGTGGCAGAACTTCAGCGTGCGACGGCGCCAGCGATTGGCGCCGGTACGGTAATGCGGGATCAGGGCTTCCACCGCGGCGCGGGTGTCGCGGGCCAGCAGGTCCAGCATGCTGCGTCCGATGAGGTCCTGCGGCGCGTAGCCGAGCATGTCGCGCACGGCGTCGTTGGTGTAGACGATGCGCCCGTTGGCGTCGATCTCCCAGATCCAGTCGAGGCTCGATTCCACGATGCTGCGGAAGCGCTCTTCGCTTTCCTGCAACGCGACCGCCATGCCTTCGCGGTCGCTGCGTTGCCGCGCGGCGCGCAGGGCGCGTTCCATCGCCGAGGGCAGGCGGCGCAGGTTGTCCTTCAGTACGTAGTCGTCGGCGCCGCGTTGCAGCGCTTCGATCGCCAGTTCTTCGCCGATGGTGCCGGACACGAACAGGAACGGGATGTCGGGCGCCAGTTCCTGCGCGATGCGCAACGCGTCCTGGCCGCCGAAGCCGGGCATCGCGAAGTCGCTGAGGATGATGTCCGGCAGGCGCGCGTGCAGCGCCGCGCGCAACGACGCTTCGCTGCTCACGCGCTGGTGTTCGACCGGCGCGCCCAGCTCGCGCATGGCGCGCAGGATCAGCTCGGCGTCGGCCGGCGAGTCCTCCACCATCAGCACGTACAGGGGCGTGGTCCGGTAATCCATCAGTCCGGCACCTCGTTGGCGAGCATCCAGTACATGCCCACCTGCGCCACGACCGTGGCGAACGCATCGAAGTCCACCGGCTTGACCACGTAGCTGTTCACGCCGAGCGTGTAGCTGGCCAGCAGGTCGAACTCCTCGCGCGAGGACGTCATCATCACCACCGGGATGCGCTGCGTGCGCGTGTCCTTCTTGAGTTTCTCCAGCACCTGCAGGCCGTCCATGCGCGGCATCTTGATGTCCAGCAGCACCAGCTTCGGATCGCCGGTGTCGCGGCCGGCGTGCTCGCCTTCGCGGAACAGGTACTCCAGCGCTTCCACGCCGTCGCGCACCCACACCACGTGGTTGGCGATGCCGCGCCGCTTGAGCGTGCGCATCGTCATCTCCGCATCGGCGGTGGAGTCTTCGACCAGCAGGATCTCGACCTGGCGCAGGGTCATGCGGGTTCCTCTTCGGCGGGCAGTTCGATGGTGAATGCCGCGCCGTGGCCCGGGCTCGCGTCGGCGGAGACGTGGCCGCCGTGGCGCGCGAGGATGCGCTCCACGATCGCCAGGCCCACGCCGGTGCCTTCGAATTCGTCCTGCGGATGCAGGCGCTGGAACACGCCGAACAACTTGTCGGCATAGCGCATGTCGAAGCCCACGCCGTTGTCGCGCACGGTGTAGCGCACGCGGTCGCCGATGCGTTCGCCGGCCACGGCCACGCGCGCATCATGGCCGCGCGGGCCGCTGTACTTCAGCGCGTTCGACAGCAGGTTCACCCACACCTGGCGCAGCAGCACCGGATCGGCGTAGGCGTCGGGCAGGGGGCCGATGTCGACCTCGGCCGGCGAATGCAGGCCGCCGGCTTCGACGAGCGCATGGCGCGCGAGGTCGCGCATGTCGACGTGCGTGCATTCCAGCGGCTTGCGGCCCAGGCGCGAGAACGCGAGCAGGTCGTCGATCAGCGAGCCCATGTGGCGTGCGCCGTCGCTGATCGCATCGAGGTAGCGCCGCATTTCCGGATCCAGCACTGCCTCGGCATCCTCGCGCAGCATCCGCGCGTAGCCATCGATGTGGCGGAGCGGGGCGCGCAGGTCGTGCGAGACCGTGTAGCTGAAGGCTTCCAGTTCGCGGTTTGTGCGCGCCAGCGTGTCGGCGTTCTGCGTGAGCTGCTGGTTGAGTTCGAGGATGGCCTGTTCCGCCGCGCGGCGTTGCGTGATGTCGCGGGCCATGCCGACGAAGCCGACCCGCGTGCCGTCGGCATCGCGCAGTTCGTTGACGGTGAGCAGCACCGGGAAGCGCTGGCCGTCGCGCGCGATGTAGGTCCACGCGGCTTCCTCGCCGTGGTTGTGCACCAGGGCGACGGTGGTGTCGAACGAGAGCGGGCCGTCCGCGGGCACGTCCATCCCGAGGGCGCCCGCGCGTACGCGCAGTTCGTCCGGATCGTGGATCGCCGGCACCGGCTGGCCGATGACGGCGTCGGGCGCGTAGCCCAGCGCATCGGCCGCCGCGCGGTTGAACAACAGCGTGCGGCCGGTTTCGTCGGCGGCGATGATCATGTAGCCCGCGACGTCGAGGATCGCGTTCTGCAGCACGAGGGCGCGTTCGTGCTGCGCGCGGATGCGCATGTTGCGTTGCAACTGCCGCCACAGCAGCCATGAGGTGATGACCAGCAGCGAGAGCGCGGCCAGCGTGCCGAGCAGGAGCGTGCGTTCGAAGCGGCGCGCGCTGGTCGCGGCGTGCCGCGTGCGTTCGAGCAGCCGGGTTTCGGCATCCGCGCGCAGCGCGCCGAGTTCGCCGAGCATCCAGTCGTACGACCCGACACCGAGCCCGCTGAAACGCGCCCGCGCCGCGGCGAGCCCTTCGTTCTCGACGTGCGCGGCCGCCTGCAGCATGAAGGCGTGGCGTTGCATCAGGGCCAGCCGCGCGTCGCGTGCGCGGCGATGCTGGACCGGATCGCCTTCCACGGCGCGCAGCAGCGTGGCGGCCACGTGCATGCCATCGGCGAAGGCGCGCTCGCGGCGGTCGACGAAGCGTTGCTGTCCGGTGATGAGATAGCCGCGGTGGTGCGCTTCCATCGCGCCGCTGGCGGCTTCGAGCGAGAGCGCGCCCTGCAGGAGCGTCGCGGTGCGATCGGCGAAGGCTTGCGTGCCTTGCGCGCGCAGGTTCTGTTGCCAGGCCAGGAGCGCGAGGCCCGCGACCAGCGCGACCCCGAGCACGAGGCCCGCGAGCAGCACGCCGCGCTGGCGTTGTCGGTCTTTCGCGTTCTGCGCGACCTGTCGATCCATGAGCCCCCTGATACCCCTGTTCAGCGCATCCCACCTGTACGCCACGGGATGTTGTTGCCGAGTCAACGCGGCATGTCAGGGAGAACGACGCTCACCAGCGACCAACATTCAACACAAAGGAAACGGGCCGCTTGCGCGGCCCGTCGCTTGTCACGCTTGCGCAGTACTCAGTAGACCTGCACGCGATCCTCGGGCTTGAGGTACAGCGCTTCGCCGGCCTTCGCACCGAACGCGTCGTACCACGCATCGATGTTGCGCACCGTCTGCGCGCGATAGCGGCCCGGCGCATGGCCGTCGCCGATGATCTGCGCACGCAGCGCCGCATCGCGCGTCTTGCCGCGCCATGCCTGCGCGAACGCCAGGAAGAAGCGCTGGTCGCCCGTGAGGCCATCGATCACCGGCGCCGGCTTGCCACCGAGCGACTTCACGTACGCCATGTGCGCCGCGTTGAGGCCGGCCACGTCCGCGATGTTCTCGCCCAGCACCTGCGCGCCCTTCAGGTGCAGGCCCGGCAGCGGTTCGTACGCGTCGTACTGCTTCACGAGGCGATCGGCGGCGGCCTTGAAGTGCGCCATGTCTTCCTTCGTCCACCAGTTGCGCAACGCACCGTCGGCGTCGAACTCGGCGCCGGTGTTGTCGAAGCTGTGGCTGATTTCGTGGCCGATCACCGCACCGATCGAGCCGTAGTTGGCGGCGGCGTCGGCGTTGGGATCGAAGAACGGCGCTTCGAGGATCGCGGCGGGGAAGTTCAGCGCGTTCTGCAGCGGCAGGTTCACCGCGTTGACCGTCTGCGGCGTCATCCACCACTCGCCGCGGTCGATCGGTGCGCCGAGCTTGGCGAGCTGGTGCTGGTATTCGAACTTCTCGGCGCGCATGCGGTTGCCCAGCGCGTCGTCGGGGCGGATCTCCAGCGAACCGTAATCGCGCCACGTGTCCGGATAGCCCACCGACACGCGCATGGCCTTCACCTTCGCGCGCGCCTTGTCCTTCGTCGCCGGCGTCATCCAGTCGAGCTTCGCGAGGCGTTCGTCGAACGAGGCCACGATGTTCGACACCATTTCCTCGACCTTCGCCTTCGACGAGGCCGGGAAGAAGCGATCGACGTACAGCTTGCCCACCGCGTCGCCGAGGTCGTTGTTGGTCGCGCCGATCGCGCGCTTCCAGCGGTCCTGCTGCTTCGGCGTGCCGCTGAGCGTGGTGCCGTAGAAGTCGAACGCCGCATCGGCGTAGGCCTTCGGCAACAGGCCGGCGCCGTGGTTGATCTCATGGAAGCGCAGCCACGCCTTCCATGTGTCGAGCGGTTCGGACGCGACGAGCGCGGACAGCTTCTTGATCGCCGCCGCCTGCCACGCCACGGCCGAGGACTGGCCGGAGAGGCTCGCGCCTTCGAAGAACGCCGGCCAGTCGATGCCCGGGGCCTGCTTGGTCCAGTCGGCCACCGGCCACGCATCGGGGATGGCGTGGATGTCGTTGCTTTCGATCACGCTGGCGTGCGCCTTGGCGATCTTCATCTCCAGGTCGTACACGGCCTTCGCCTTGGCGGCGGCGTCCGGCGTGCCCGAGAGTTCGAGCAGCTTGGTCACGTAGGCCTGGTACTTGGTGCGCGCATCGGCCATTTCCTTGCCGGCGCCGATGTAATAGTCGCGGTTCGGCATGCCCAGGCCGCCCTGCAGCAGGGTGGCGACGTTGTGCGCGGGATCCTTCAGGCCTTGCGAGACGAACACGCCGAACAGGTGTTCGGTGTCGAAGTTGGTGGAGTTGAGCGGATCGACGTCCGCGCGCACCTGTTCGCCGAGCGCCTTCGACAGCGCCGTCTTGTCGGCGATGGCGTCGATGGCCTTCAGGTCCGCATCGATGGCGGCGAGGCCGCGCTTCTCGATGGCGCCTTCGTCCATGTAGGCGGCGTAGTAGTCGGCGATCTTGCGCGCCGGCGTGCCGGCGGCGGGATTGTCCTTGCCGGCGTTCTGGATGATTTCGGCGTTACGCTTTTCGGCCTTCTCGAACACGACGAGGAACGTGCCGGTGCTCGCGCGATCGGCCGGGATCTCGGCGGTCTTGCGCCATGCGCCGTTGGCGTATTCGTCGAAGTCGTCGCCGGGCTTGACGCCCTTGTCGATGCCGGCCAGGTCGATGCCGATGGTGGGCGCGGCGGTGGACGCGGTCGCCGGGGGCGTCTTCGCTTCGGGCGTGGTGGTGGCGGCGGGCTGCGGCTTGCAGGCCGCAAGGGTGCACGCCGAAACCAGCGCGGTGGTGAGGATCCAGCCAGTGCGTTGCTGCATGGGTCGGGACTCGTCCGGGTCGGAAGGAGCGCCACCATACCCCGCGGGCCGCGGGGGAACGCATGGACCAATCGTCATGCCGCGCCATTCAGCCAACGCGATCGCCGCCCGGCCCGGGGGAACGTCACCCCCTGTATGCAAAGCCAAATTTAGGCTGTGCAACCCGTAAGGTTCTTTCCCCCGAGATCCGTGGACGAGCAGCAGGAGACACCGCCCCCCGCGGCGGACGAGGCGCTGGCACAGGCCCGGCGCGAACTGAACGCATGTCGGCAGCAGAGCCGGTTCGGCGACGCGGCACTGCGCGCGATTTCGGACGCGGTGGTGATCGTGGACCTGGAGGGGCAGGTGTCGCTGCTCAATCCCGTCGCCGCGCACCTCACCGGATGGACCGAACAGGAATCGATCGGCCGGCCGCTCGGCGACGTGGTGCGCTTCGTCGATGAAGCGGGCAACGGCATCGATCCGCTGTCGCCGGATTCGACCTGGCATTTCACGTCGCTGCGTCGCCGCGATGGCCACGTGGTGCTGGTGGACGGCACGGTGGCGAGCATCGTCGACGACATGCGTCATTCGCTCGGTTCGGTGATCACCTTCCGCAACGTCACCGCGGCCAAGCGCCTCACCGACGAGCTGAAGCACCAGGCGCACCACGATCCGCTGACGGGCCTGCCGAACCGGCGCGCGTTCGAATCGCGCCTGCGCCGCGCGGTGCAGACGGCGAAGGAACTCCAGTCGCGCCACGCGTTGCTGTACTTCGACCTCGACAACTTCAAGCCGGTGAACGACACGGCCGGCCACGCCGCGGGCGATGAACTGCTGCGGCAGCTGGCGAAGCTGCTGCGCACGCAGTTGCGCGAAGGCGATGCGCTGGCACGCCTGGGCGGCGACGAGTTCGCGGTGCTGCTGGAAGACGTGACGGCGGAGCAGGCGACGTTCGTGGCGGAGAAGGTGCGTCGCGCGATCGCGGCCTACCAGTTCGACTGGCAGGGCGACATCTTCCGCATCGGCGCCAGCATCGGACAGCTCGAATTCGCGGACGGCAAGCTCACGGCGTACGAGTTGCTCTATCGCGCGGACGAGATGTGCTACCTCGCCAAGTCGCGCGGGCGCGATCGCGTGGTGGCGTTCTCGCGCGAACGCGACCGCAGCGGCGACGTGCCGAAGTCGGTGAAGGCGCTGCGCAGCAACCGGTCGCGCTTGCGCCGGCCCGGCGGTTCGCCCGCGCGTCCCTGACGTGTCGCGCCTGCAAGCACTCCATTAGAATGCGCGGCTTAATGCGCACCGCTGCCCTCCAACGCTGGTTCCTGCGGCTGTCGCTGACGGCGACGCTGGCGCTTGCGCTGGTGCCGACGCTGGGGCGCATCGCGCAGGCCACCGAGGCCACGCCGTCGCAGGCCTGGACCGCGATGTGCACGGTGGCGGGGCTGGTGCAGGTCGCCGTCGACCCGGCCCACGATCCCGCACGCCATCCGGGACATCCGGCCGACCACGCGGGGCAGGGCGATTGCGCGTACTGCCCGCTGCTGCAATCGCTGCAGGTGCCGCAGGCCGTGCTCGCCGTGGTGCCGGCCTCGCTCGGGCCCGTCGGTCCGCCGGTCCAATCCCGGTCCGTCGCGCTCCCGTTCCGCCATCCGGCTGGCCTCGGTTCCCGCGGTCCGCCCGTTCTCTCCTGAGTCGCAACGCCCTTCACACGCGCCCCGCATTCAGGGTGCGATGGTTTTTCGCGTTCGGGAGCCAATCCATGCCATCCGCTGTTGCCGCGCCCCGCGGCGCGTCGCGTTCGCGCGCCGTGTCGCTCGCGCCGCTGTCCCTGCTCATCCTCCACGCGCTGCTGATGCCGCGCGCCTATGCCGTCACGCCCGCGCCCGTCGCGGACGACGGCCCGCAACACCGCCAGCCCGTCGACCTGGATCCGGTCCGCGTCGAGGGCGTGCGCCCCGTCAACACCACCGAAGACATCGAGACCGCGCGCAAGCGCCTCGACGAGAAGGCCGGCGGCACGGCGCTCGTCGATGGCGAGAGTTACCGCGATCGTCGCGCCAGCACCTTGTCCGACGCGCTGGGCTATGCGCCCGGCGTGTTCGTGCAATCGCGCTTCGGCGCGGAGGAAGCGCGCATCTCGATCCGCGGCTCGGGGCTGCAGCGCACCTTCCACGGACGCGGCCTGGTGCTGCTGCAGGACGGCACGCCGCTCAACCTCGCCGATGGCGCGGTGGATTTCCAGGCGATCGAACCGTTGTCCGCGCGTTACATCAGCATCCATCGCGGGGCGAACGCGCTCGAATACGGCGCGGCGACGCTGGGCGGCGCGGTGGACTTCGTGTCGCCGACCGGCTTCGATGCGCCCGCGCTGACGCTGCGTGGCGAAGCCGGTGCGTTCGATTACCGGCGCGGGCAGGTCGCGGTCGCCGGCACGCACGATCGCGCCGATGGCTACGCCAGCCTCACCGGCATGTCGCAGGAAGGGTTCCGCGAACACGCGGTGCAGGAGACCTATCGCTTCTTCGGCAACGCCGGCCTGCGCTTCAGCGACACGCTCGACGGGCGCCTGTATGCGACGAAGGTGGACTCGCGATCGCAATTGCCGGGCAATCTCACGTTCGCCGAATGGCGCAACGATCCGACGCAGGCCGCACCCGCCAACGTCGCGATGGACCAGCGTCGCGACTTCGTCCTCCAACGCTTCGCGGGCAAGCTCGCGTGGACGCCGGATGCGCACCGGCAGCTCGTGTTGTCGGTGTTCGTGTCCGACAAAGACCTGCACCATCCGATCTTCCAGGTGCTGGAACAGGACTCGCGCGACGTCGGCGCCGACCTGCGCTGGCGCGGCGAATCGACCTGGAACGGCCACGCGAACGTGCTGGTCGCGGGCCTGCGCGTCGCCAACGGCACGCTGCACGACGATCGCTTCGTCAACGTCGGCGGCCAGCATGGCGCGCGCACCAACACGTTCGACCAGCATGCGCGCGACAGCGTGGCGTACATCGAGGACCAGTTCGCGTTCGATGCGCGCTGGACGCTCGCGCTGGGCGCGCAGGGGCTGCATTCGGTGCGGCGTTCGCGGGACCTGTTCATCACCGGCGGGCGCGACGAGAGTTTCGACGTGACGTATTCGGGCGTGAGCCCGAAGGTTGGCCTGCGCTATCGCATCGACGACGGCGCGCAGGTGTTCGCCAACATCAGCCGCAGCCTGGAGCCGCCGAGCTTCGGCGAACTCACCGGCGGGCCGGGCGTGACCCAGGTGGACAAGCAACGCGGCGTCACCGCCGAACTCGGCACGCGCGTGCAGCGCGCGACGTGGTGGCTGGATGCGGCCGTGTACCGCGCGCGCCTGGACGGCGAACTGCTCGCGCTCAACGATGCGCTGGGCAATCCGCGCGGCACCGTCAACGCCGACCGCACGGTGCACCAGGGCGTCGAACTGGGCGGGTCGCGCGACTGGTCCGATCACTGGCGCCTGAGCGTGAATTACCTGTTCAACGATTTCCGTTTCGACGGCGACCCGGTGTTCGGCGACAACGCGCTCGCGGGCGTGCCGCGCCAGCAGGTGCGCTCGGAAGTGCGCTTCTCGCCGGTCGCGACGTTCTACGTGGCCGCGAACGTGGATGCGTTCGATCGCACCTGGATCGACCACGCCAACACGCTGCAGGCGCCGGGCGCGGCGGTGTGGGGCCTGCGCGTCGGTGGCGAAGCGGGCGCGCGCTGGCACTGGTTCGCCGAAGTGCGCAACGTCTTCGACCGGCGCTGGGTGGCGGGCACCAACGTGGTCGCCAATGCGTTCGGCGTCGACGGGCGCCACGTGTTGCCCGGCGATGGCCGCGGTGTGTACGCGGGATTCGAGATGCGGCGCTGACGGGATCGGGCGTTTTCGCATGTTGGCGTAGGGGCGCGGTGCCTAGAGTGGCCGCGCTTCCCTTCCGCCATCGAGGAAACCCCCATGCTTCCAGCCCGCATCGAAACCGCGGTCATCGACGACGCCTCGCTTCCGTGGATCCCGTTCGCGCCCTACAGCGATACGGTGATGGTCAAGTACTTCAAGCTCGACCCGGTCCGCGGTGAAGTCATCGCCATGCTCAAGGCGCCGGCCAGCACCGTGATGCCGCGCCATTACCACTCCGGCACCGTCATCGTGTACACCATCGCCGGCGAGTGGAAGTACCAGGAACACGACTGGACCGCCACGCCCGGCAGCATCGTGTACGAAACCGCAGCCTCCTCGCACACGCCGCAGGCGTCCGATGCCGCGGGCGAAGTGATCGCGCTCAACATCGTGTCCGGCGACCTGGTGTACCTGGACGAGCAGGACAACGTGGTCGCGATCGAGAACTGGAAGACCGCGCTGGAGCGTTACACCGCGTACTGCACGCAGCACGGCATCGTGCCGCGCGACCTCACCGCCTTCCACTGATGCACGCGCGGGCAGGCTGCCCGCAGGAACAGTCGCGCGCGACGCGGGCCTGCGCCTAACGTGCGCAGCCCGCGGAGGAGTCATCCAGCCACGTGTCATCCGAGGAACATTGCAGCGACGTGCCGCGCGAGTTCGCCGAACTCGCGCGTGCCCTGGGGCACCATCGCGAAAGCCTGCGGCGCGTCATCGCCGCGTTCTACCGCAGCACGATGACGGACCTGGTGGCGATGGAACACGCCGCGGCGCACGGCCACTGGGGCGAAGTGCGCCGCCTGTCGTATCGCATCGCGCTGGGCTGCATGCAGGTGGAGGCCCATGCGGCCACGCAGGGATTGCTGCCCTTGCGTGAAGTGCATGGCGACGTGGCCGCGCGCGCCATCTTCTTCGGCGTGTACGGCCAGCACCGATGGCGCCTGCTGGAGACGCTGGAGCGCGCCGCGGATTTCGTGCTGGGGGAAGGCGAGGGCGACGCGGGGTTCAGTGGAACTCCGCCCGGACCGCCGGCGAACGCAACCGCTTGATGAGCCAGCCGAACACGACGGCGACCGCCAGCGCCAGCACGGCGGTGAAGGCAGAGATCACCCGGAACATCGACCGCATGTCGGGCCCGCCTTCCGCCGACATGTCCTGGAAGGGCATGTGCGAATACATCAGCACCTGCAGGCCCAGCCCCAGCACCTGCCAGGCGATGCCCAGCGCGAGGAAGACGATGAAGGCCACGCGCGCGATGTTGTTCCGGCGCAGCAGTCCGATCGACGCCGCCAGCGTGCCCACCGCCATCAGCAGCACGAACAGGAAGATGTAGCGCGTCCCGCCTAGCAGGAGTCCCGCGTATGGCGGTGCACCCGGCGCGGTATCCGCCTGCGACATCGCGCCCTGGATCTCCGGCGTGGCGAACATCACCTGCATCATCACGTTCTGCCCGATCGCGATGAGCGTGCCGAAGCCCGACAGCACGATGAACACCCACGCCACCGCGGTGACGAACTGCGAACGGACGACGGCCTGCTGCATGGCGATTCCCTCCCCGGAATGCGTGGCCGCACTGTACTCCCGGCCACGCGCGCGGGTTAACCCATCGTCGGTGCGCACGTTGCGGCCGGCGGACGCGCCCGCGGACGTTCGATGCATCGCCCGGGCTGCATGCCCGCGCGTTCCCCCGACACGCCGAGGTGCGCCATGACCCGCCAGTCCCGCTTCGCGCCGCTCGCCGCGGCGCTCGCCTTGTTCGTGCTGCAGGCGCCCGCCGCCGAAAAGATGAAACCCGCCGCGGCGCCGGCGTCCGATGCCAAGCGCATCGAAAGCGCCATGACCGCCGCGCCCGCGAAGGTCGCCCACGACGCGACGATCGTCGCGATCGACGACAAGGGCGCCATGCGCACGTTGCGCGAAGGCCACAACGGATTCACGTGCATGCCCGACAACCCGACCACGCCCGGCCCCGATCCGATGTGCCTGGACAGCGCCGCGATGGACTGGGCGAAAGCCTGGATGGGCAAGCAGGCGCCGCCGACGGGCAAGATCGGCTTGATGTACATGCTCTCGGGCGGGACCGACGCCAGCAACACCGATCCGTACGCGACCGCGCCCACGCAGGCGAACCACTGGGTCGAAACGGGACCGCACGTGATGATCGTCGGCGCCGACCAGTCGTTCTATGCGATGTATCCGCACGAGGCGTCGCCCGACACCGCGATGCCGTACGTCATGTGGGCCGGCACGCCGTACCAGCACCTGATGGTGCCGGTGAAATAACCCTGGCAGCCGCCGCGCGGTTCAGTCCAGGAACTTCGGCACGCCGACCTGCAGCCCCTTGCCCGGCAGCGCCATCAGCGTCGACGTGCCGTGCGCGACGAGTTCGTTGGCTTCGTCGTACACGGCGGCTTCCGTGTAACTGATCTGCCGTCCCGCGCGCAGGCAGCGGCCTTCCGCGCGCAAGTGTCCGCGCGTCACCGCTTTCAGGTAATTGAGCTTGAGGTCCACGTTCACCAGGCCCGCGTCTTCGGGCAGGCGCATGAAGGCCGCCCAGAACGTCGCGGTGTCGATCAGCGTCGCGAGCACGCCGCCATGCACGATGCCGAACGGTTGCATGTGGCGCAGCGCGAGTTCGAGGTCGATGCGGCAGCGATCGAGTTCGAGCTCGGCGATCTGCAAGCCGATCAATTCCGGATAGGGCGCGGCATGCACGCTGGCCTGGATGGCGGCGACGTAGGCGGGATTGGGGGTCATGGGCTTAGAGTACGTGGCGCGCAGGGGTGCGCGGACAGGGGTGACCGGGGATGCGGGATTTTGCACAAGCCTTCCGGACGGCGTGGCTTGCCATGCTGGTGTTCGTTGCCACGTCGGGGTGCGAGCGCGCCCCGCAGAGCGCACCGGCCTCCGGGGACGTCGCCAGCCTCCGTGGCACCTGGGTGTCGGACCGGCAGCGTTCGATGGACTTCAATCGCGCGAACGCGAAGCTCAAGCCCGAGACGATCGAATTCCTGGACCAGTTGCTCGGGCGCCAAACCCTTGCCTTCGACGACCGCACGATGCGCGCCGTGATGCCCGCGTTCCAGGTGTCGGTGAAAGGCAAGCAGTACGCCATGGCCGCCATGGACGAGCCGCAGCCCTACGAGGTGCTGCACGCAGGCGCGCACGTGGTGGTCGTGCGAAGCGAGTCGCGGTTCATCGGCACGCAGGTCACGACGTTCAATTTCATCGACGCAAACACGTTCTGGATCTACACGGGCGGGCCAGCCGGATCGGAGACGCCCGACCTGCACACGCGCGAGTATTTCACGCGTATCCGCGTGGAGCGCTCGCCCCAGCGGCCATAGCCACTCGTCGGCTCCCCCGACCGGGGGATGCCGAATCCGTTGACGTACTGTGCGACGTACAGTACTGTGCCGCGCCATGGGCACCCCCGACACCTTCGGAAAACTGGAACTCGAGCTGCGGCGCGGCGTGGTGGTGCTTGCCACGCTCTCGCAGCTGCGGGCCCCGCGCTATGGCTACGAGCTGCGCCAGGCGCTCTCGGAAAGCGGCATGCCGATCGAGGAGGGCACGCTGTATCCGCTGTTGCGCCGCCTCGAGACGCAGGGCCTGCTGAAGAGCGAATGGAAGATCGAGGACGGACCGCCGCGGCGCTACTACGCGCTCAATGCCGACGGCCGCAAGTTGCTGAAGAAGCTCACCGAATCCTGGCAGGGCATGAACTCCGCCATGGACCGACTCCTGGAAGAGGGCTGATCGATGAATGCGAACGACGTGATCGAGTCCTACGTCACCGACGTAGCCGTGCAGTTGCCGCGCAAGCAGCGCAACGATGTGGCGTTCGAATTGCGCGCGCTGCTCAACGAGGAACTGCAGGAACGCGCAGGCGATGCCGGGCGCGAGCCGGATGCCGAGATGGCGATCCGCATGCTGCGCGAACATGGCCGCCCCGCGGATGTCGCCGCGCGTTACCAGCCCACGCTGACGATCATCGATCCGGCCGACGGGCACGCGTTCGCGCGCGCCACGCTCCTCGGCCTGGCGGTGATCTGGGGCGTGGGCCTGTTCCTGCGCCTGCAGCAGCCGATCGGCACCGCCGGCGAATTCTGGACCGCACTCGGCCAGTGGTGGGGCGCGACCGTCGTGTTCTCGCTGTGGTGGCCGGGCATGTTGCTGCTGGGCTTCGCGTCGTCGGCGTGGCTGCGTCGCCGCTGGCCGCAGACGGGCGAGTGGAAACCGCGCGCGGGCGATCGCATCGCCGGCAGCCGCGCCTCGCTGGTGCTCGCGATCGTCGGCATCCTGTGCGGCCTGTACATCCTGGTGCAGCCGACGTGGTTGCTCGACGTGGTCTGGCGGGGCCACGCCGCGCCGGTGGCGTACCAGGCGCTGACGTACACCGACACCTTCCTCCATCGCCAGGCGCCGTGGCTGCTGCTGTTGCTGCTGCTCAACGTGCCGATGTTCCTGGTGGTGATCGTGCAGGGCCGCTGGACGCCGCGCATGCGCCGCATCGAAACCGTCGGCACGTTGCTGCTCTGCGCGGTGATGACGTGGGCGGTGCTGGATGGCCCGATCTTCATGACGAAGCCGAGCGACGAGATGACGAAGTTCTTCCTCGTGCTCATCACGGGCGTATCGCTGGCGACCGTGGCGATCCGCGAATACCGCGCGGTGCGCCCGAATCCGAAGGGCGAGGTCCATGCGGGACGTTGAGCGCATGGCCTCGATGGCGCGACGGCTGCTGCCCGTCGCGCTGTCAGTGTGTTGCACGGTGGCGATCGCGGCGAAGCCGGTGGCGCCGAAGCCCTTGGCGGATGGTGATTACACGTTCGCGCACCGGTTCGCCGAGCAGCCCAGCATGCCGAGCGTTTCGATGCACGTGCGCATCCGCAAGGGCCACATCGTGGTGACCAACGAATCGGTGTCGAGCGCCTTCGAAAAAGGCGTCGTCGACGAAGGCCTGCTGCTGTGGCATCCGGCAACGCAGCAATGGATCATCGGCGACACGCCGGCCGACGCGAAGGCCCCCGAAGTCGGCGGCTGTTCGGGCGGGCCCGAAGTGATCGACCTGGCGAAGCGGATCTACTGGACCTGTTGAATCGCCGGCGCTAGCGCGGCGGCGGCAACGACGCCATCACCTGCGTGATCCGCGCGCGGTCCGCATCGGTCAGCGGGCACCGCCGGCCTTCCGGCACCTGGTCGATGTTGTTCCGCGAGGCGCGCCGCACGCCGACCATGCGCTTGCCTTCGTACGCGCGCACCAGCAGGTACAGGTCCATCGGGTCGTCGCCCTTGCTGGCGCCCGCCGCGCATTGCAGTGTCACCGCCGCCATCACGCGCGCGATGCTCGGTGCATCGGTGAGGTCGGCCTTGGTCGTCGCGGCGCGCGGCAGGGAGTCGGCCGTGTGCGTTTCCTGGCTCGGCGCGTCGAAGTCGCGGAAGTAGACCTCCACGCGCGTCAGGTACTTCGCGTCCGGCATCGGTTTCGCGCAGCCCTGCAGCGCCAGCAACGCGGCGACGCAGCACGCGATGCGCCGAACCGACATGCACCTCCGCGGCGACACCTCACCCATTGCGCGGCGGCTGGAATCCGCCCTGCAACGCAATCTCCAGCGCATTGAGCAGCTTGCCGGTGCGCGGCACCGTGCCTTGCTTCGCAAGATCGGTCGCATCGTTGGCGTGCAGCGCCAGCCAGTGATGGAACACCTCGCCGAGCCGCGCCTTGTCCGGGTGCGTGGCGAACAGCGCAATCAGCGCCACGGTCGTGACGTCCAGCCCGACGTTCTGGTCGCGCAGGATCGCGTTGAGGTGTTCGAACTGTTCCGGGGTCATGGCGTTGCGATCACCGCGACGGAAACTTCTCGAACATCTTCGGCACGTACTGGCCGATCGCCGCGTCCATCGCTTCCGGGGTCTGCGGCACGTCGCCGTTGGCGGTGGCGCGCCAGAGCGCCCGCTTGGTCTTCGCGTCGTACATGTCCAGGACCAGCGTGCCGACGAGGTTGGTCTTCGGTACCGAGGTGCCGGTGCTGGTGCCGACGCCCGCGCCGCCGTTGTTGCCCCAGCCGCCGAGGCCGAAGCCCAGCGAGAAGTGGTTGTAGCTGACGTCCTCGCGCGTTTCGAGGTGGCCGACGAGCGCGATCTCGCCATCGGCGACGCGCTGCATGCCCTTGGCGGCCAGTTGCGCGTCGATGGCGCGCACGAGCTTGTCGCGCACGATCGGCGACTGCGTCTGCGGTTCTTCGACCCAGGTGTAGGTGCGGTAGTGCGTGAGGTCGACGCCGGCGGCCTGGTCGGTCTGCACGACCGGCTTGCCGCTCGCGCAGGCCGCGAGCATCGCCACCAGCACGATCGCCAACGTGTTCGGAATGCGTTTCATGGTGCGTCCCTCCCGGGATGGGTCTCCCGCTGTGCGACCGATCGTGCGCCAGGTCGGGGAAACCCGATGCGACGATGCCGCGGGCCGGGGCAGCGTATGACACCACCCAGGCCCGAGGCCTTTCCATTGGCTCTTGGGCTAACGCCGCCGGGAACGCCCGTGAACGTTCACAACGGCAGGTCGTAGAAGACCATCACGCGCAGGTCCTGCAGGTCCGTGTCGCCCCGGTCGTCGCGCGCCACGCGCGCGTAGCGCAGCCGGACGAGCAAGCCCTGCAGCGGGCCGTCCGGCGGCGACCACTGCACGTTGAAGTCCGTCTCGCCCTGCGCATGGGCCGACGGCGCATCCGGATCGGAGCCGGCGACGTGCAACGCGTACGCGCTGAAGCCGGTGTGCCCGGGGAAGGTGTATTGCGCGCGCAGCAGCCAGGCGTCTTCGCCGGCGCGGTTGAAATCCTCGACCTGCACGCTCGTGTAGCCGGGATAGCCGCTCCACGGCGCCGTCATGTCGTGGTCGCCGCGCGCATCGGTGTAGCCGGCCGTGAGCAAGGCGCCGGCGACCGCGAGGTCCGCCTTCAGCCCCCACTGGTGCGCATCGAACGCGCTGCCGGTGAGACGGTGGTTGCCGACGCTGCGCTGGTCGGAATACTGCGCGGCCACCTCCAGCGTGGCGTGTTCGCCCAGCGGAAACCCGTACTTGGCTTCGGTGTAGAAGATATTGATGACATTGCTGCTCCAGTAATCCACCGCGCCCAGCGACACGTCCCCGAGGCTGTAGTTGAGGCCGGCCGCGTACACGCCGCGCTTGATGTCGGCGCCTGCGTCGGTGGACATCGACACGAATTCGTCGCTGTTGCGTTCCTTGATCTTGTCGAAGTAGCCCGCGCCCCAGCGCCATTGCGCGGTCCGTTCGCCATCGCCGTGCAGGCCCTGCACCACGGCGGCCAGGAACGTGTTGGGCGCCATGCGCGAGTCGTTCCTGTTGAGGTAGGGCGTGTCGAAGCCGCGCGCGCCGACCGTCATCTGCACGTCGTCGGCCAGCAGCACTTCGGCATAGGCCTCGCCGAGCACGGCGAAGCCCTGCTGGCCGGGCTTGAGCAACGTGGTGCCGTCCTTGTCGTCCGGCGCGTACAGCGGCGCGGAGCCGTACACGGTCGCGCCGAAGGCGACGCGATCCCGGAAATACCCCGTCTTCAATCCCGCCGAACCGCCGAGCGCCCACGCTTCGCTTTCGCTGTCGTCGTACTTGTCGCGGTCGAGGTAGTAACTGCGGAGCTGGACGGTCCAGTCGGTGTCTTCCCACGCCTTGCGGCGCGTGTCGCGCACCCAGTCGTCGTGCGACTTCGGGCCGAAGCTCTGGTCCAGGTGCGTCTGGCCCTGTTCGGTGGAGTCCTGCGGCTGGTCGATGTCGCCGGGCGGCGTGGCCTGTTGCGCGAACGCGCACGTCGCCGTGCACAGGCCGGCGGCCGCCGCGAGGACGACGCGCCATCGACGGCCGGGGTTCATCGCGTTCCGCAACGCCCGCTCGTGTCCCGAACGGGCAATTGCCCGCCGCCTGCCCCTGCGGGAGGCTCGTGCGGACCGCGGCGGCGGAGCATTGCCATGTCCATTCCCGTAGCTGAGCTTTTCAGGATCCTCGTTGTCGGCGAACAGAACGCGCCCGTCAAGGAGATCATCGAAGACGAACTGCGTTTCACCGTCACGCTGGTGCCCGCGGCCCGCGCCGCGGAAGCCATCCGCGGCGGCGCGGACCTCGGGGCGATCGTCGTGTCGGAAGGCGACGCCGGCGACGTGGTGGCCGCGCGCAACGACCGCGGCATGCGCATGCCGATCTTCCTGCTCGGCGCGCGCGATGCGGGCACGTTGTCGGCGCCGTACCTCGGCGCGCTCGACGGCATCCTGGTGGAAGGCCTGGAAAGCCGGAACTTCTACGAGAAGCGCCTCGTCTCGGAAGTCGAACGCTACGCGCAGTCGCTGATGACGCCGTTCTTCGGCGCGCTGATGCAGTACGACTACGACGCCAACCGCACCTGGGCGTGCCCCGGCCACCAGGGCGGCCAGATGTTCCGCCACCACCCGGCGGGGCGCCTGTTCTACCAGCACATGGGCGAGAACGTGTTCCGCGACGACATCTGCAACGCGATGGTGTCGCTCGGCGACCTGCTGATCCACGAGGGGCCGGCCCTCGAGGCCCAACGCGCCGCCGCACGCGTCTTCGGCGCCGAGCGCACGTACTTCGTGCTCAACGGCACGTCCACGTCGAACAAGGTGGTCAACACCGCGCTGCTGCGCGCAGGCGACATCGTGTTGTTCGACCGCAACAACCACAAGTCCAACCACCACGGCGCGCTGGTGATGGCCGAGGCGATCCCCGTGTTCCTGGAAGCGGACCGCAACGGCTTCGGCCTGGTGGGGCCCGTCGACTGGAGCGCACTGGACGAAGACACCATCCGCGCGCGCATCCGCGCCCATCCCCGGCTGCGCGACACCGACCGCTGGAAGCAGCCGCGCCCGATCCGCGTGGCGATCATCGAGCAGTGCACCTACGACGGCACCGTGTACAACGCGCGCAAGGTGCTCGAGAAGATCGGCCACCTGTGCGAATACATCCACTTCGACGAAGCGTGGGCGGGGTTCGGCGCGTTCCATCCGTTGATGGAGGATCACTTCGCGATGGGGCTGGCGCTCAAGCCCGGCGATCCCGGCGTGATCGCGACCCAGTCCACGCACAAGCAACTGGCGGGGTTCTCGCAGGCTTCGCAGATCCACGTGCGCGATGCGCACATCGCCGACGAACCGTTCCGCGTCGGGCATCGGCGCTTCAACGAAGCGTTCCTGATGCATGCGTCCACGTCGCCGTTCTATCCGCTCTTCTCCAGCCTCGACATCAACGCGCAGATGCACGGCGACAAGGCCGGCCGCGTGTTGTGGGACGACGCGGTGCGCCTCGGCATCGAAGCGCGCAAAGCCGTGCGCCGGCGCTTCAGCGGATTCGTCGACGCGTTCGTGCCCGACGTGGTCGACTACCAGGGCGCGCGCGTGCCGTGGGAAGACGTGCCCACCGACGTGTTGGCCCGGGAACAGCGCTACTGGCAACTGGAACCGGGGCAGACCTGGCATGGCTATCGGCATCTCGGCCAGGACGCCGCGATGCAGGACCCGACGAAGCTGCTGCTGACCACGCCGGGCATCGACGTGCGCACGGGCGACTACGCCGGCACCGGCATCCCCGCCACGATCCTGGCCAACTACCTGCGCGAGAACCAGGTCATCCCGGAGAAGAACGACCTCAACAGCATCCTGTTCCTGCTCACGCCCGCGGTGGGCGAGGGGAAGATGGCGATGTTGCTCGCCGCGCTGGAGAACTTCCGCGAACACGTGGCGCTCGACAGCCCGCTGCAGGCGGTGCTGCCGATGCTGTGCCGGCGCTTCCCGCAACGCTATGCGGGCTACACGATCGGCCGGCTCGCGCAGGAGATGCACGAGTTCTACGTCTCGCGCGGGATCAAGGACCTGCAGCGCGAAAGCTTCCGCTACGAATCCTTCCCCGAGCAGGCGATGTCCGCGCGCGCGGCGAACGCGGCGCTGGTCGGCGGCGACGTCGACATGGTGCCCATCGCGGAGGTGTCCGGCCGCGTCGCCGCCACGCTGGCGCTGATCTATCCGCCGGGCATCGGCATCATCGTGCCGGGCGAGCGCTGGGACGAACGCGCGAAACCGATGGTCGATTACTTCCTCGCCTTCGAGGAAAGCGCCAACCGCTTCCCGGGCTTCGCCAACGAAGTGCAGGGTGTGTACGCGATCGAAGACGGCGGGCGCGTGCGGTTCCACACGTACGTGGTCTCGCGCAAGCTCGACGGTGGCTGAGGCGATGGCCTGGCGCACGCGCAGGTTCCAGCAGATCCTCGAGCCGGCCGACCGGATCGCCGAGGTGATGTTCGGGCTGATCATGGCGCTCACGTTCACCGGCTCGCTCAGCATTTCGGACGCGGGCCGCAACGATGTGCGCGCGATGCTGATCGGCGCGCTGGGCTGCAACATCGCGTGGGGCCTGATCGACGGGATCTTCTACGTGATGATCGGGTTCGCCGATCGCCGCGGCGATTCGCTGGCGGTGCAGGCGGTGCGCGAGGCCACCGATCCGGCGCAGGCCCGGCAGCTGCTGTCGAAGGCGCTGCCCGACGAAGTCGTCGCGGTGTTGACCGACGAGCAACTCGAACGCGTGCGCGTCCGCCTGTCGGACGTGCCCGCTGCCGCCATGCCGCCGCCTCGCATGGGCGTGCGCGACCTGCTGGCGGGGCTCGGCGTGGCGTGCCTGGTGTTCGGCAGCACGCTGCCGATCGCGCTGCCGTTCCTGGTGTTCCACGAGGTGCCGCTGGCCATGCGCGTGTCCAACGGCATCGCGATCGCGATGCTGTTCGTCGCCGGCGCCCTGTACGCGCGCGCCGTGGGCGGCCGGGGGTGGCTCATCGGATCGATCATGGTGGTGCTGGGCTGCGTGCTCGTGGCCATGACGATCGCGCTCGGCGGCTGAGCCGCCGCATTGGGCAAACGGCCAATTGCTGGGGCCATGCGGCAGGTCTAGGGTCCGTCCGAGTCTGGACGCGTCCGGGAAGCGACATGAACACGACGGCCACCGCAACGAGCTCCGCCACTTCCACGCCCGCCACCAAGAAGATGAGCCTCGTGCAGCTCACGCTGCTGGTGGCCGTCAACATGATGGGCTCGGGCATCATCATGCTCCCCGCGAACATGGCGCAGGTGGGCGCGATCTCGCTGCTGTCGTGGGGCGTGACCGCGCTGGGCTCGATGGCGATCGCCTACGGGTTCGCGCAGGCGGGCGTCTTCAATTCCAAGGCCGGCGGCATGGCGGCGTACGCGGAGGACGCGTACGGACGCGATGGCTACTTCCTGACGTTCTTCCTGTACTTCCTGTCGCTGGCGATCGGCAACGTCGCCATCGCGATCTCCGCCGTGGGGTACCTGGCGGCCTTCATCCCGTGGCTGTCCTCGGCCCCGATCGCCACGTGCATCGGCGTGATCGTGCTGGTGTGGCTCACCACCGTCGCCAATTTCGGCGGCCCGAACATCACCGGCAAGATCGGCAGCATCACGGTGTGGGGCGTCATCATCCCGGTGGCGGGCATCTGCGTGATCGGCTGGTTCTTCTTCAGCGGCACGACGTTCAAGCAAGCGTGGAATCCGCAGGGCCTGAGCCTCGGCGCCGGCATGGGATCGAGCATCGCGCTGACGCTGTGGGCGTTCCTGGGCATGGAGTCGGCGGCGCAGAACTCCGATGCGGTGGAGAACCCGAAGCGCAACGTGCCGCTGGCGTGCATGTTCGGCACGCTCGGCGCGGCGGTCGTCTACATCCTGTCGACCACCGTCATCCAGGGCATCGTGCCCAACAAGCTTCTCGCCGCCTCGACGGGTCCGTTCGCCGACGCGTATGCGCAGATGTTCGGCGGCACCGTGGGCACCATCATCCGCGCGCTGGCGATCCTCGCGTGCCTGGGCTCGCTGCTGGGCTGGCAGTTCACGATCGCGCAGACCGCCAAGACGGCGGCGGGCGAAGGCCTGTTCCCTGCGTTCTTCGCCAAGACCAACCGCATGCTCGCGCCGGTCACCGGCATGATCGTGATGGGCGTGGTGCAGACCATCCTCGCGCTGTCGACCATTTCGCCGTCGCTGAGCGAGCAGTTCTCCGCGCTGGTGGGCCTGGCCGTGGTCACCAACGTCATTCCCTACATCATCGCGCTGTCGGCCCTCGGGGTGATCATGCGCAAGGCCGGCGGCGTCCCGCAGGGCACGTACCGCAAGAACATGTTCGTCGCCGTCGTGGGCATGCTGTACAGCACGTACGCGATCTACGCGTCGGGCGGAGACGCCGTGATGGGCGGCACCATCGTGATGGCGCTGACCTTCATCATCTACGGCTTCATGGCAACCAAGTCCCCGCCGCCGGCGAGCACCGGCCCCGCGCGCACGGCATGACCAAGGCGCAAGCGCCCGCGATCTGGAGGTATTCCATGCACACCGCCCGCACTCTCGCGTTCGCATCCACGGCCCTGGCGCTCGCGATGCTCGCCCCCATGCCGGCGCAGGCCCAGGCCACCTTCGCGCATGCGCGGGACGCCGGCACGCTGTCGTTCGGTTACCTGCCGGGCGCACGCCCGCTGACGTGGCGCAACGACTCGGGTGCCGCGGAAGGCTATGCCATCTCGCTGTGCCGCCTCGTCGCCGAAGCGGTGCGCCTGCAGCTCAAGCAGCCCGGCCTGAAAGTGGAGTTCGTGCCGCTTGACGAAGATCCGGCGGCGGCGCTCGCCGCGGGCCGCATCGACATGTCGTGCACGCCGATGCAGGCGACGCTGACGCGCCGCGCGTCGGTGGACTTCTCCATCCCGGTCATGCCGGGCGGCACCGGCATCCTGGTGCGCAAGAACGTCTCGCCCGCGCTGCGCAACCTGCTGGAAGGCCGCAAGCCGGGCGCGCAACCGATCTGGCGCGGCTCGCCGCAACTGGCGGCGCTGCAGCAGCGGGACTTCGCGGTGGTGCCGGGCACGGCGTCGGCGAAGTTGCTGGAGGCGCGCCGGCAGGAGATCGGTGTCAACTTCAAGATCACGCCCGTGACCAGCATGGCCGAAGGCCTGGCGCGCGTGGTGTCCGGCAAGTCCGATGCGCTGGTGTCGGACCGCAACGTGCTGATGGACCTGGCGCGCAACGGGCAGGGCGCGGGCGACGTGATGGTCATCGATCGCGAGTTCGACCCGACGTCCTACGCGTTCGCGCTGCGGCGCGGCGACGAGGACTTCCGGTTGCTGGTCGACCGCGTGCTGAGCCGCACGTATCGCACGGGCAAGTTCGAGCAGCTGTACGCGACGCACTTCGGCCCCGCCGGCGAATCCACGCGGATGTTCTTCCGCCGCCTCGCCGAACCCGACTGAGCCGATCCGTTGCAACCACCGACAGCGGCGCCGCTTGCGGCGCCGTTTGCGTTGCACCTACCCGACGCGGGGTTGTCCGTCCTGCAGGCGCACCAGCGCGAACAGCGGCGTGGTCAGCAGCAACGCGATCATCGCCTTGAACACCAGGTCGTGCGATTGCCCGATCGCGACGCCGACGCAGTACAGGCACGCCGCGACGCCGACGACGATCGAGGCCGCGAGGTGGTCGGTCCGGTGCGCGGCGCGATCCATCCGCCACATCGCCATGACCGAATAGATGTACGGCAGCGCCATCAGGATGACCGTGGCGTTGGTGATGCGCGAGAACTGCTCGGACAGGGTCGGCGACGCGGTCAGGATCACCAGCGCCGTCATCAGCACGCCGGTGACCACCAGGTTGCGCGCCGGCATGCCGTTCGCGTTGAGGCGCGAGAACGACTGCGGGAACATGCCGTCGGTGGCCGCCGCCTGCGACGACTGCGCGGCGATCAGGATCCAGCCCACCAGCGAGCCCGATGCCTTGAGGATCGCGGCGATGGCGATCACGCTGCCGGCCCACGGGCCGAGCATCACGCTGGCCACTTCGGCGAAGGGCGCATGCGAGGACTGCAACTGGGCGTTGGGCAGGATGCCCATGATCACCGTGCAGCACGAGACGTAGATCACCGCGGAGATAGCCAGTCCCATGATCGTGGCCAGCGGCACGTTGCGCTTCGGATTCTCGATCACGCCCGCCGACACCGCCGCGCTCTCCACCCCGAGGAACGCCCACAACGCGATCGACGCGCTCGTCATCACGGCCGATGCGGCGGGCATGTTCGACGGATTCCATCCCGCATCGAACACGCCGCGGTCGAACCAGAACCAGCCGAGCAATCCCACGACCGCGACCGGCAGGATGCCGGCGACCGTGGTGATCGTGGTGAAGTGCCCGACCGACGACGCGCCGCGCGTGTTGAGCCACACGAACAGCCAGATCACGAGGATGGTGCAGATGCACGCCGGCACCGGCGATTCCAGGACGTGTGCGAACACGGCGAGATAGCCCGTCACCGACACCGCGATCGCCACGTTGCCCAGCACGCTGGCGCCCCAGTAGAGCGTGTTCGTCTGGAACGCCGCGAAGGGACCGACGGCATCGCGCGCATACGCGTACGGTCCGCCGGCTTTGGGTGCAGAAGAACTCAGGCGCACGAACACCAGGCCGAGCGCCGTGGCGCCCAGCGTCGACACCAGCCACCCGAACACCGAAATGCTGCCGACGGCGGCCAGGCTGGACGGCAGCAGGAACAAGCCCGTGCCGACCATGTTGGCGACGACCAGCGACGTCGCCGCCACCAGCCCCATCTTCTTGTCGCCGGTGCCGCCGTGCATGCCGCTAGTCCTTCACGCACTGCACGTAGTACTCGCCGTCGTGCACTTCCACGCCGTGCGTGTCGTGGCCGAAGCCGGGGAAGGTCTTGTCCCAGCTCTTGAGCGCTTTCAGGTATCCGATGTACGGCCCGTCCGCCGCGCCCGCGGTTTCGCCGGGCATCATCATCGGAATGCCGGGCGGGTAGGGCACGACGCTCGTGGCGATCGTGCGGTCGGCCAGCTGCGACAACGGCACGCGCTCGATGCGGTTGCGGATGAGCGCCTGGTACGCATCGGCCGGCGACATGCGCGCTTCGGGGATCGACTGGAACGCCTTCTGCAGGTTCTGCATCTGCGAGGTGCGGCGCAGCTCTTCGAACATGCGATCGCCCAACCCGCGCAGCCCGAGGCCGGTGTAGGTGTCCGGATAGTCGGCGACGAGGTGCGGCATGATCCGCGACAACGGCGTGTCTTGGTCGTAGTCGTGCTTGAAGTCGAGCATCGCCGCGAGCAGCGTGCTCCACTTGGCCTTGGTGATGCCCAGCGAGAACAGGAACAACACGCCGAAGTCGCTGGTCTTCTCCACTTCGATGCCGCGCGCGTGGAGGTAGGCGGTGAGCAGCGAGGCGGGGAAGCCCTTCGGCCCGAGCGACCCATCGTCCTGCACGCCCGGCATCAGCACGGTGACCTTGATCGGATCGAGCATGCAGTAGTCGTCTTCGAGGTCGTCGAAGCCATGCCACGCATCGCCCGGATGCAGCACCCAGCACTGCTGGTCGGTGCCCAGCAGTTCCGGAGATGCGTCTTCGAAATTCACGCGCTTGCCGCTGGACGGGTCGTGCACCGTGTCGGCATTCCAGGTGCGGAAGAACCAATCCTTCTTCGCCTCCGCCTGGCGGCGCAGCCGGCCGACCAGCTGGCGGAAATGGATCGCCTCGTCGATGGACTCGCGCGTCAGCGCCGCGCCGCTCGCGCCGTCCATCATCGTGGCGGCCATTTCGTTGGACGCGATGATCGGATAGAACGGCGACGTGGAGCCGTGCAGCATGAAGGTTTCATTGAAGCGCGGATGCGGGATCGCGTTGCGGCCATCGCGCACGTGGATGTACGAGGCCTGCGAGAACGCGGCCAGCAGCTTGTGCGTGGAATGCGTGCAGAACACCGTGGGGCCGTTCGGATCGTGCGCCGACGGATCCCCGCGCATCGCCATGCGCCCGGCATACAACGGATTGAACCGCGCATAGCCGAACCACGCTTCGTCGAAATGCACCCGGTCCACCCACGGTCCGAGCTGCGAGAGCACGCGGTCCACCTTGTAGCAAAGCCCGTCGTACGTGGAATTGGTGACCACGGCGAACGCGGGCTGCTGGTCCTCCAGGCCTTTCGACAACGGCGTGTCCGCGATCGCCTTGCGCACCGTCTTCTCGTCGAAGCGCCCGGGATAGATCGGCCCCATCAGGCCGTACCGGTTGCGCGAGGGGATCATGTACTGCGGGATGCCGCCGCTCATGATCAGCCCGTGCTCGAGCGACTTGTGGCAGTTGCGGTCGCACAGCACCACCTGGTCGCGGCCGATGCACGCCATGAAGATGATGCGGTTGGACGTGGACGAGCCGTTGGTGACGGTGTAGCTGCGGTGCGATCCGAAGATGCGGGAGATGTACTTCTCGCTCTCGCCGATCGGACCGGTGTGGTCCAGCAGCGAGCCCAGGCTGCCCACGCTGATGGACAGGTCGGTGCGGAACACGTTCTCGCCGTAGAAATCGAAGAACGCGCGCCCGGCCGGGTGCTTGAGGAACGCGGTGCCGCCGGTGTGCCCCGGCGTGTGCCACGAGTACGCGTGCACGCGATGGAACCGCGAGAGCGCGGTGACCATCGGGCCGAACAGGCCCTCGGCGTAGATGCGCATGGCGGATTCGACGCGGCCGCACATGAAAGGCGCCGTGTCCTCCAGCAGCCACACCAGTTCGTCGATTTGCCGCAGCTTCTCGGCGTTGAGCGTCTTCGCCTTTTCCGGTTCGGTCAGCAGGAAGATGGGCACGCGCTCGTTGCGCGCGCGGATCGCATCGACCAGCGCGGCCGCATCGCCCGACGCGTCGTCGCCCACGGGCATCGACCAGTCGACGAGCATGGCGTGCAGCCCGGTGTCGGAAGTGGCAATCCCTTGCGCGTCGCTGCCTTCGGCGGCGGTCACCGTCTCGACGTTGCGGCGCGCGAATTCCTCGGCCAGCGCCGCGCACGCGCGTCCGCTCGCGGTGTCGGTCCCGACCTGCCGATGGGCAATGAGGACGCGGAAACGTTGGGGCTGGTCGGTGCTGGCGCGCATTGCGTTCTCCTTCAGCGCCCCGAGGCGAGGGCGTCGTTGGCGACGACCGTCGCCCACATGTCGCCGTTGGCGTCGGGATGGATGTTCTGGACTTCGCGGCTGAAGCCCGGGAAGCGCTTGCCGAATGCTTCGACGGCTTCGAGGAACTTCAGGATGGTGCCGCCCTTGGGGTCGACGCGTTCGCCCGGCATCAGCACCGGGATGCCCGGCGGATACGGGACGATCATCAGCGCCGCCACGCGGCCGGGCAGGTCGCGGATGCGCACCTCTTCGGTGCGGCCGTGGATCAGGTGCTGGTAGGCATCCGAAGGCGTGAGCACCTGTTCGGAAATGACTTCGCCCGCGTGGTTGGCCATCGCCTGCAGGTCGAGCTCGGTCATCGCCTGGTGCATTTCTTCGCACAGCCCGCGCAACGTCATCGTGCCGTAGCGGTCGGGGTAGGCGCGCGCGAGTTCCGGCAGGGCTTCCTCGATCGATGCGTCGCGGTCGTACAGGCGCTTGAACGCGAGCAGCGTTTCGAGCAGCGTGCCGGACTTGCCTTGCGTGGTGCCGACGGAGAACAGGATCAGCACCGTGTAGTCGCCCGTGCGCGCGATTTCCTGGCGCCGCGCATCGAGGAACTTGCTGAGGATGGTGCCGGGGATGCCGAGCTTGGCGATCTTGCCCTGCGCGTCGGTGCCGGGGCACAGGATGGTGACCTTGGTGGGGTCGAGCATCGCGAAGTCGTCGGCGACCACTTCATCCGGCAAGCCGTGCCAGTCCTCGCCCACGCGCATCGTCCAGCACTGCGCGTCGTTGCACAGCGTGTCGGTCGGTGCCTCCTGGAAGGGGACCTGCTTGCCGTCGATGCGCACGCTGTCGGGCTGGTAGAGCCTGAAGCTCCATTCGCCTGCCTTCGCGTAGCGCGCGGCCGCGGCGGCGACGCGCTTGCGGAAGTCGATCGCATAACCGACGGTCTCTTCCAGCAACGCCGGCCCGGTGGGTGCATCCATCATCGCGCTGGCGATGTCGAGCGAGGCGATCAGCGGGTAGAACGGCGAGGTGGTGCCGTGCATCATGAAGGCCTCCTTCAACGGAGACCATGCGACCTTGCCGCGCTCGCTGTTGCTGACGTGGATGTACGAGGCCATCGAGAAGGCCGGCAGCATCTTGTGCGTCGACTGCACGCTGAAGACCGTCGGGCGCTTCGGCATGTCGCGCGGTACGCCCATGGCGTAGCGGTGGCGGTACAGCGGATGGAACTTGCCGTACGCATACCAGGCTTCGTCGAAGTGCACGCGCGGCACGCTGTCGGACAGCAGCTTGGCGACGCGATCCACGTTGTAGAGGATGCCGTCGTAGGTCGGGTTGGTGACCACGGCATGCACCGCTTCGGTGGAACGCGCGCCCTTCGACAACGGCGAATCCTTCACCAGCCCCGCGATGTGCGCGGCGGTGAAGCGGCTTGGCGGAATCAATCCGATCATGCCGTAGCCGTTGCGGCTCGGCTGGAAGTACACCGGCCGCGACCGCGCGAGCGTCATCGCGTGGTTCAGCGATTTGTGGCAGTTGCGATCCACCACCACCATCTCGTCCTGGCCCACGCAGGCCTGGATCACGATGCGGTTGGAGGCGGACGAGCCGGCGAGCACGTAGAACGTCCAGTCGGCGCCGAACACGCGCGCGGCCATGCGCTGCGATTCCGCCGGCGGGCCTTCGATGTCGAGCCACGAGCCCAGCTCGACGTTGGAGATGCCGATGTCGGCGCGCATCAGGTTCTCGCCGAAGAAGCGATGGAACTCCGCGCCGGCCGGATGCTTGAGGTAGGCCGCGCCGCCCATGTGTCCGGGCGCATCCCACTGGTAGGTGCCTTCCTCGGTGAGTTTCTTCAGCGCCTTGAAGTAGGGCGGCAGCAACGCTTCGTGGTATTCGTCGATGGCGAACTGCGCGCGGCGCGCGAAGAACTCGGGCGTCTCGCCGGCGAGGTTCACGTACTCGCGCACTTCCGAGACGATGCTCCAGGGGATGGAACCCTCGGTGAGGTCGCGCGTCAGCAGGAAGATCGGGATGCGCAGCGACTTGCGGCGCACCGCGTGGATGATCGCGAGCACTTCGTCTTCGCGCGGCTTCGCGGTCTCGCCGAGGTTCCAGTCGATCGCCACGCCCGAGTAGGTCGCCGAACCGCGCGCCACGCCCAGGCCGTCCTCCCACGAATGCGTGGGCACCACCTCGATGCCTTGCTGCTTCATCGCCTCGCCGAGGCGTTGCAGCGCGAAGCGGAACACCGATCCGCTGTCCGGCGGGTCGCTGGTGACCACGAGGATCCATGGGGCGTTCATCGACATTGCGGCAGCCCTCAGGGGTTGAGGTCGTAGCGGAAGGTCATCTGCAGGCGTTGCGCATCGCCGGTATCACCGGCCAGGGTCTTGTTGTGTCCCCACAGCCATTCGGCGCCGACCATCGCGCGCTCGCTGAACTGCCAGGCGACGTTGAGCGAGGCGTACTGCGTGGTGTCGGGCAACGACTGGTCGATGAAGACGTTGAAGTCCGGGTTGATGTTCAGGTAGCCGTACGACGCGCTCGAGCTGACCGCGTCGCTCCAGGCGTGCGTGTAGCCCATGCCCCAGGCGTAGGCGTCGGTCGCCTCCAGGTCCAGCGATGGGTTGAACGCCGCATCCAGGCCGAAGCCGGTGATGTCCTGCAGGAAGTTCGCATAGCCCTTGCCCGTGCTCACCCAGCCCTGGACGCTGTCGTCGCCGAACACGCCGGCGGCGAAGGTCAGTTGCGTGGCGTAGGCTTCGGTGGAACGCGTGCGGTCGCTCGAGGCGCTCTGCACTGCCAGGTTGCGGAACAGGTTGGACCACTGGATGTGCCAGTCGGGGGCTTCGTAACGCAGGCCCAGGGTCACGTCCGGGTATTTCGAATACGTCTGGTTGTCGCTGATGAGCGCGATGTCGGCGTTGGGTTTTTCCAGCGTCATCGGCAGCGTCAGGCGGCCTTCGCCGTGGCGCCAGATGACCGGCGTGTAGCGGAACTGCGGCGCGTACTTGAAGGTGAAGGAATTCGGGCCCTCGTAATCGAGCGTGTTGGGGAACACGCTGATGTCGGTGAAGCCGGACAGGTAGTAGCCGGCGAGGATCGAGTAGTCCTTCGCTTCCAGTTCGCCGTACAGGTACTGCAGGTTGTAGTCCATGTCCGGACCGCCGAACCCGAAGAAGTTGTTCTTGTAGACGACCTTCAACAGGCCATAGGGCGTGTCGCGGCGGAAGTCCATGCGCACCACGCTCTGCTTGGCGCTGAGGTTGCTCTGCATGTGCGAGTCGTGGAAGGGCTGGCCTTCCACCGGGATGCCCGCCGGGATGAACAGGTCCTTGTAGGGCATCAGCTTGTTGTCGAACATCATGTCGGTCTGCGCGACGACATCCAGCTTCACCATGTTCCCCGAATCGCCCAGGCGCACGTAGCCCGAGGGTGGCGGCTCTTCGACGCCGGCCAGCGCCGAGGGCGGCTTGTGGATGCGCGAGGCCGGTTCCTGCTGCGGGATGTCGGCGTCGGTGACCGGCTGCGCCGCGGCGGCGACCGCGGGCGCGACGGTGGGCGCGGCGGCGGCCTGCGCCTGCTGCGTCGTCTCCAGTTCCGACAGGCGCTGCTGCATCTGCTGCATCGCCTGCTGCTGCTGTTGCAGCTGCGCCTGCATCTTCGCGATCTGTTCCTTCAGTTCGGCCGTGGTGGCGTCCTTCGATTGCGCGGCGGCGACGCCGGGTGCGATCGCGGCGGCCAGGGCAACGCCGAGCAGATGCAACTTCATCGATGCGATTCGATCCTGCGGGGAGCGCATGGCAGTCTCCTTCCGGTGGCAGTCGGGCACGCGTCCGCTACGCGCGGACGGCGGTTGGGACGAGGGACGGGCGGCTTACAACCACGCGCGATCCCCGGTGAAATCGATGGTGAGCCACGTCGTGGCGGTGTCCTCGCCCAGGCGCGCGGCGATCTCGTCGCGCAGCGCATCGGCCATGGAAATCGGTGAGAACACGTGCGTGTCCGGCAGCAGCACGTGGATCTCGATGAACTGCCCGCGCCCGACTTTCTGCACGTGGCTGGCGTAATCCAGGAAGCCGCGCTCGGCCATCACCGCATCCATCACCGCGCGCACCTTGCGGTCCAGTTCGGTGGGCGCGACCTGCAGGATTTCGCGGAACGCGCGCACCGTGCCGAGCAGCGGCACCGGCAGCGTGACCATCGAGACCGCCAGCAGCACCGCCGGATCCACGAGCGGGATCCAGCGCGCGAAGCGCGTGCCTGCCATCGCGATCGCCAGCCCGAAGCCGGCGAGCAACGCGAAGCTGAGCATCGCGCTGACCATCCACGTGCGCGAATCCATCGCCAGCAACGGCGAGCCCAACCTGCGCGATTGCCTGCGCATGAACGTGGACATGCCGATGCCGACCACGCCCAGCGTCGCCGCCCAAGCGATCGCGGTGCCGAATTCGATGACATGCCCGCCGCGCAGCAGACCCTCGACCGCATCGATGCCCGCGTACACGCAGGCCGTGGCGAGGATCGCGCCGCCGACGGTTTCCACCAGCGGTTCCAGGTGCCAGAAGCCGTACTGGAAACGCCGGCTCGCCGGGTTGGACAGCAGGCGCGAGACGGTGAGCGAGCCCGTCGTCACCAGCACGTCGATCAGGCTGTAGATGCCATCGAACATGATGGCCGAGGCGTTGAGGATCCAGCCCGCGATGAGTGCGCCGGCGCCCACGAGCGTCGTGACGAAGATGGACGCCCGGAGCAGTCGTTGTTCGGCGCGCGTATCCATGGCTATCCCGCGCCGGAGCGGTCGGCGAACCGCTCAGGCATTCCATCGCGATGGCGTTTTCGAGGCTCATGGCTGCAACCTCGACGCTATACCCGCGGCATACCTCGCTCAATTGGACGTTTGCCCAACGCGCGCGCATGGATTGCGCGCGCTGCTGCCGGTGGCGACGACGTTGCGCCGCGGCGTCAGGGCTTGGCGGCCACCGCGTCGTCCGGCACTTCCTTCCACGCACTGTCGGGGTCGTAGGTCTTCATCGCCTTGACGGTGCTGTCGGTCTGCTGGCCGAGGTCGCGTTCGAACACCTGGCCGTCGTAGCCGATCATGAAGGTCATCACGCCGGTTTCGCCGTACTCGGCGGGCCACGCGACCAGCGCGTAGCCGCGGCTCATGTTGTCGCCGAACTTGTAGTCGAACGCGCCACCCGGCGCGGACGGCCCTTGTGCGGTGAGGATGCGGAAGCGATAGCCGTGGAAGATGCCCTTCGGCGTGTCGTCGCCGAACAGCGGGCCGAGCGGGCTGATTTCGCCGCTGTCGTCCTCGGCCCAGTACAGGCCGTCGTGCTTGCCGTCGGTGCTGGTGAACTTCTGCGCGTACTCGAGCACGCCGTCGCCGTCGCGGTCCTTTTCGGCGTAGTCGTCCTGCGCGTCCTTGTAGGCGCGCACCGCCTGTTCGACGTCGAGTTCGTTGCGGCCGATGCGGCGCGTGCGGATTTCATCCTGGCCGGCGGCCAGGTCGAAGTGCCACCCGCTGCCGTCCTTCGTCAGCGGGACCGGGAGCGAGTAGGGATCGTTGCCGACGACGAGGGTTTTGCGTCCGTCCTTGCGCGCTTCATACGCGTGCTTCTCGCGGTACTTCACCAGGAACGCATCGACGTCCTTGCGATCGATGCCGCCGACGGGCACGTAATCCTTCCAGCCCGCGCCGAGCACGGTGGCGAGCTTCGCCTGGTCGGCGTGGTCCTGGCCGAGCGCCGCGACGAGTGCGTCGCCGGCGGCGTCGGGCGAGGGGTAGGCCTGCTGTGCGAACGCGGTCGACGCGCACGCGAGCGATGCAGCAAGCAACGACATCCGGATTGTCTGGATCGTGTTCATCGACGACGCCCTCCGCCACCACCGCCACGCGCTGGTCGGCTCATCGAGCGACCCGCTCCGGAACTCCTGCCCGCACCCGACCGGCTGGAACTGCCGCGGTTGGACGCCGCGCGCGATGCGCCGGAATTGCCCGCACCGGAGAACGCGTTGTTGCGCGACCCCCCGTAGCTGCCGCCGCCGCCGTACTGCGAACGCGCTGCATCCCGCGAGCCCATGTTGGTCGCGCCGTTCTGCCGGTACGACGACGACGCGGAACCACCGGGTCCGCGATCCACGCGCCCGCCACCGGCCTGCGACGAACGCGGATCGCGCGACGCGGTGTTGGAGAAGTCGCGTGCCTGCTGGTTGTTGCGCGCCGGCTGCATGCCCTGGCGTTCCATCGATTGCCGCGCCTGCGAGCGGCGCGCATCGTCGCCGCGGAAGCCGGCGCGATTCTCCGCACCCGCCTGGCGGTTGCCGAATTTCTCGCGGCTGGCCTGGTCGCGGTAGGGCACGCCGTCGCGACGCGAACTGTCGTGCTGGAACCTGCCGTTGTTGTTTTCCCGGTTGGCGACGCGGTCGCTGCGGTTGCCGCGATCCCCGCGCTCGCCGCGTTCACGGTCGATGTTGCGTTCGAAGTTGTTGTAGCGGTTCGAATTGATGTTGATGTCGCCGTTGCCCCAGTTGCAATCGCCCCACAGGCCGCCGGCGATGCCGATGCCGATGCCCCACATGATGCCGCCCACGAGCGCGGCGCCGGGATACCAGTACGCGCCCGGCGGGTAGTAGTAGGGCGGGTAGGCGGGATAGCCCCACGCGCCGTACATGTACGAGGGGTCGTACGTGGGCACGTAGACCTTCTCCGGCTCCGAGGACTCGATGATGATCGTCTGCGGGTACGCAGCGGCAGCGGTACCGGTCGCGGCTTCCTGCGACACCTTCTGGTGCTCGTCCGACTTGAGGTTGCCCGCGGCCTGCGCCTTGCGGCGCAATTCCTGCACGGTGTTCATGACGTCATCGGGCTGGGCCAGGAACGCATCGCCGAGCTTCTGCGTCCACGCGATGTCGTGCCCGAGCATCAGCACCACCTGCGGAAATGCGACCAGCGCCTGCACGCTCGGATCCCAGTCTTCCGTCGCGACGCCCTTGACCGCGGCGTCGCCTTTCACGTCGGGATGTGCCTTCGACCACTTGGCCGCATCGGCGACATCGCCCGGATACGTCGAGGCCATCAGCACCTGCGCGAGCAGGGCGTCGGGATACAACGCGACGGGCGCGAGCGCCTGGGCGAGTTCTTCTTTCGAGAACACGTCCTGCTGCGTCAGCGTCGACGGCGTTGCGGTCGACTGGCCGGCGGGTGGCGCGGCCTGCGCGCGTGCATCGACCGCGATGCCCATGGCCAGCACGCATGCGGCGAGTGCCGTGATGCGCAACGCCAGCAAGGGCGCGTCGCGCCGCGTTGCGGTGTGCGTCCGTGGGGTGTCCATGCGGTCCTCCTTATGTGGAATCAGCAGCTGTAGGGAATGACGACGGGAAGAATGTGATGTGGCGGCCAACGGTCGGGTCATCTACGTGAAGCCGCGGGGGCGAGCATGCGCAACGCCTGCAAGAGTTCTTCGTCGTCGACGGGTTTGGTCAGGTACGCGCGCGCACCTTCGGCGAGGCTGCGCGCGCGGTTGGCGGGCGTGTCGTTGCCGGTGAGCACCACGACGGGGATCGGCGCTTCGCGCACCGCGAGCGCCTTCTGCACGTCGAAGCCCGACATGCCCGGCAGGTGCAGGTCGAGGATCACGCCGTCGATGCCCTCGAGGTGTTCCATGAAATCACTGCCACTCGCGAAGAGGCGGGATTCGAATCCCGACAGGCCGAGCAGCCGCTCCAACGCTCGGCGAACGCCGGGTTCGTCGTCGACGATCGCGATGACGGGCGCGCGCGACTGCATGGCGCGGACGCTAGGCCCGCGCAGCGCCGCGTTCAATTGGGCGTTGGCCCAACGGGCGCTGGCGCGATGCGCTGGCGTTCGACGAGGCGCACCAGGTCGGCCAGGCTGTGCAGGCCCAGCTTTTCCATCACGTGCATGCGATGCACCTTCACGGTCTTCTCGACCACGCCCAGCTCCGCGGCGATCTGCTTGTTGAGCTTGCCCGACACCAGCCACGGCAGGATCTCGTGCTCGCGCGGCGTCAGCCGGTCCAGCGCGGCACGCACGCGGGCGTCGTCGGCGGCACGCGCGCGTTGCGCGAGGTCCTGCTCGATCGCGCGTTGCACGGCGCCGAGCAGGGCATCGGCATCGACGGGCTTGGTCAGGAAGTCCACCGCGCCGTGTTTCATCGCATTCACGCTCGAGGGCACGTCGCCGCAGCCGGAGAGGAACACCACCGGCACCGGCACGGCGCTGCGATGCAGGGCCTCCTGCAATTCCAGGCCGCTTTCGCCCGGCATCGCCAGGTCCAGCACGAGGCAGCCCGGCACGTCGGCGTCGTAATGCGCCAGGAATTCCTTCGCCGAGGTACTCGAAGTGGTGGCGATGCCCTCGATCTCGAACAGGCGCGCCAGCGATCGCAGGATGCGCGGGTCGTTGTCGACCAGGTGCACGACGGGCGTCATCGCGCTCATTGCACGCGCGCCGGCAGTTCGAAGCCGACGCACGCGCCGCCTTCGGGCACCACGCGCGCGGACACGCGCCCGCCGTGGGATTCGATGATGTTGCGGCAGACCGCCAGGCCCATGCCCATGCCGCCTGGCTTGGTGGTCTCGAACGGTTCGAACATCACCGGCAGGATCGCCGGGTCGATGCCGTGGCCGTGGTCGATCACGTCCACGCGCACGCTGCCATCCTCGCTGGCACGCGATCGCACGCGCAGCAGGTGCGGGCCTTCGGTGTCTTCCATGGCGTCGCACCCGTTGATGACGAAGTTGAGGAGGACCTGCTGCAGCAGGATGCGGTCGCCATCGATCGCCGGCAGGTGGCCGGCGAGTTCGAGCTGCACGTCCACGCCGCGGTGCAGCAGGTCGTTGCGCACCAGGTGCAGCGCATCGATCACGACCTCGTTGACGACCAGCGGCACGTGGTCGGCGTGTTCCTTGCGCAGCCACTGGCGCAACCGGTGGATCACTTCGCCCGCGCGCCGGCCTTCGGCCACGATGTCGGCCAGGATTTCGTCGAGCACCCGTTGCGAGGCCTCCGCGCCACGCGCCCGCAACAGGCGCTGCGCGGCCTGCGCGTTGGTCAGGATGGTCGCGAGCGGCTGGTTGAGTTCGTGGGCGAGGGCGCCGGAGAGTTCGCCCAGCATCGCCACGCGCGAGAGGTGTGCGATCTCGTCGCGCTGGCGCGCCGCTTCGTGTTCCCGGCGCCGCCATTCAGCGACGTCGGCCAGCACCAGCAGCAGGACATCGCGACCCGCCAGTCGCACGGAGCGGGCTTCGACGCCGATGGGCGTGAGCCGGCCGTCGGGTTGCACCGCGGTCTGCTCGCCATCGTGCCCGCAACCCGGCAATGCGTCGTGCACGTGGATCCCGTGCAGGCCTTGCGGCGGGTCGCCCAGCATGTGCGCTGCGGTCGCGTTCGCCACGGCGATGTAGCCGTTCGCGTCGATCAGCAGCATGCCCGTCGGCGCGGCATCGAGCAGGGCGCGGACGTCGTCGGGCGTGGCATGCGCGAGCAGCGAGGCATCGCTGCTGAATGCGCGACGCCGGGGCGATTGGCCCATGCGGTGCAGCAATCCCCAGACGTGCGAAATCCCGGCGCGCAACCCGGGGCCGGGCGGATCGGTGACGCGACCGGGTAACTGGTTTTGACCCATAACCGCGCGTTCCTGACCGCGAATTACGGTGGTCGGTGATGTCCCTATGCAAGATGCACAACGCCAGCATCTTCGGTGGGAGGACATCCATCCAGCGGGTGACCGACGAACGGTCATGTGTCCCGAAGGTCACCTATCGCAGCCCTTGCAGCGGGCATACCATCGGCCCACGCAGGACTGAGCAGTACCAACCTAAGGGGAAGGGAACCGCCATGAAGATCGCAGGTCTTTCGGTGTTGACGCTCGGGTTGCTCGCCATCGCACCATTGCATGCGCAGCAGATCACGCCGCTGGATACGGTGAGTTTCCGCATCGGCGGTTACATCACCTCATGGGATACGAAGGTGCGCGCCGACGGCACGACCTCGCGCGGCACCGACGTGGATTTCAAGCGCGACTTCGGCCTCGACGACAGCGCCGCCATCGGCTACGTCGGCGTCACCTGGCGGCCGTGGGAGAAGCATGAATTCGGCCTCACGTACTACCAGAACGATGCCGACGCCACGCGCACCGTCACGCGCGACATCACTTTCAAGAACACCACGTACCGCACCAACAGCATCGTCAGCGCCGACGTCGGCATCGATGCGTACGAGGCGTACTACGTGTGGTGGGCCGCATCGAAGGAAAACTGGGCGCTCGGCCCGCGCGTGGGCATGATCTGGTATCGCATGGATGCCGCGCTCGCGTTGCAGGTGGATGCCTCGGGCACGACCGTCGGCGGCGCGGTGCGCGAAGACGCCTCGGCCGACCTGCCCTCGATCACGATCGGCGGTGCATGGCGCTGGACGCCGGGCGGCCACGGCCAGTGGCGCATCGGCGCCGACGCCGGTTACTTCCAGGCCAACGTCGACAACGTGGATGCCAACGTGACGTTCGGACGCATCGGCGTGGAGTGGTTCCCGTGGGAGCGCTCGGGCTTCTCGTTGGATTACACCGTCAGCAAGATCAACGCCGACGCGAAGAAATCCGATTTCCTCGGCAACGTGGATTTCGTCGACAGCGGCCTGAAGCTGGGTTACGTCTATCGCTGGTAAGCGGTCCAACCGGAGCACTGCATGTCTGCCAGCGACCAATTGATGCCGGCCTCGGCCGAGGCCCCGTCGACTGCACAACGTTTGTTCCTGCGGTATTTCACCGGGACGCTGGTGGACCTGGTGGTGTTGAACCTGTTCGTCGAATTCACGGACAAAGTCTTCGTCGATTCGTTCTCCATCTCGCTGCTGGCCGCCGTGCTGCTGCAGGTGCTGCTGAAGGCGACGATCTGGGTGGAGCACAAGGTCGGCGCGTACTTCAAGAAGAAACCCGGCAAGTTCAACACCTTCCTGCGTTTCTTCTTCGCGTGGCTGGTGTTGTTCGGGTCGAAGTTCGTGATCCTCGAGGCGTTGTCGCAGGCGTTCGGCGAGACGGTGCGCTTCACCGGCGCCTGGCACGGCATCATCTGGCTGATCGTGGTGGTGGTCGTGATGCTGCTGGTCGAGGAACTGATCGTGCGGTTCTATCGGAAGCTTGCGTAACCGGCGCGGGCGTAGGATCGCGGTGTTCCAGCAAGACGGAGGTGTCCCATGAACAGGCACCGTTTCACCATCGCGCTGCTGGTCGCGGCGCTGGCTTCGCCGGCTGCGGCGCAACAGTCCTCCGGCAACCTCATGGGCGACGGCAAGGCCGGCGACGTCGTGCGCGTCGAACGGCAGGCCACCGGCTACCACCGCGAGATCAAGGTGGAAGCCGACGGCAAGTACCGCATCCCGCGCATCCCCACCGGCATCTACATCGTCACCGTGACGCATGCCGACGGCACGGTCGACAAGCCGAAGGAAGTGCGCGTGCAGATCGGGACGACGTCGCGGGTGAAGTGACCGGCCCGGTTCAGGGCTTCCAGTCCACCGCGTACGCATCCACGTAATCATCCACCGCCGCGCCGACGGTGGGATGGAAGTTGGCTGCGCCGAAGCGGTCGAACAGTTCGAAGCGGCGCAGCTTGTCCTTGACCGGGTCCTTCATTTCCGCGAAGCGCAGTTCGATATTGGATTCGCGCAGGGCCTGCACGAGTTCGACCAGCATGTCCGCCGACGTCACGTCGATGCTGGTGACCGGCTCGGCGGTCACGACGACGCGCTTCACCGGCGTCGGCGATGCGGCCACGGCGTCGAGCACGCGCTGGCGAAAGAGTTCGGCGTTGGCGAAGAACAGCGGCGCATCCCAGCGGAACAGCACCAGGCCCGGCACGCGCCGCGCGTCGGGATAGCGCGCGGTGTCGTGGAAGCCGCGGATGCCGTCCACGCGCCCCAGCACCGCGTAGTGCGGGCGCCAGCCGTCCCACAGGAATTCGATCACGGCGATGGCGATCGCCAGGCCGATGCCGGGGATCGCACCGAACAGCGCCACGCCCGCGAAGCACACGATGGACAGCCAGAACTCCCAGCGCTGGATGCGGTAGATGCGGCGCAGGTCCGCGAACTCGAACAAGCCGATCGCCGCGGCGATCACGACCGCGGCCAGCGCGCTGTTCGGCAAATCCTTCAGCAGGTTCGGCGCCAGCAGGAGCAGCAGCGCAACGCTCACCGCACCGACGATGCCGGTGAGCTGCGTCTTCGCCCCCGCGGCTTCCGCCACCGGGGTGCGCGACGCGCTGCTGCTGATCGCGAAGCCCTGGAACAAGCCCGCGGCGAGGTTGGCCGCGCCCAGCCCGATCATTTCCTGGTTCGGATCCACGGCTGTGCGCGTCTTCGCGGCATACGTGCGCGACAGCACGCTCGTATCGGCGAAGGCCACCATCGCGACGGCGCAACCGCCGATCGCGACCTGCGCCAGGTCCGCGAATGCGATGTGCGGCAGCGCGAACGACGGCAAGCCCTGCGGCAACGGGCCCAGCACTTTCACGCCGAAGCGTTCGCCCAGCGCGAGCAGCCCGGCCACGACGGTGGCGGCGACGACGGCGATCAGCAACCCGGGCACGCGCTTGAACGGCTTGAGCACCAGGATCGTCGCCAGCGTGCCGGCGCCGACGGCGGCGGCGACCCAGTTCGCCTTGCCGTCGAGCAACGCGTGCACGACCTGCACGATGTCGCGCAGCGGGCCTGCGCCTTCGATCGAGAAGCCGAAGAACTTCGGCAATTGGCTGATCAGCACCGTGAGCGCGATGCCGTTCATGTAGCCGTAGCGGATGGGCTTGGAGAGCAGGTCGGTCACGAAGCCCAGCCGCAGCAGGCCGATGACGATGCACACCAGGCCGGACACGACGGCCATCATCGCGGCGAGCGCGACCGCGCGTTCGGGACTGCCCGCCGAGAGCGGAAGCACGACGGACAGGATCACCGCGGCCAGCGCGGAATCGGGCCCGAGCACCAGGATGCGGCTGGGCCCGAACACGGCGTACGCCAGCAACGGCACGATGGTCGCGTACAACCCGTTGATCCCCGGCAAGCCCGACGCGACGGCGTACGCAATGCCCACCGGCACCAGCATCGTGGTGAGCACCAGGCCGGCGACGATGTCGTTCGGCAACCACGCGGCCTCGTAGCGGCGCAGCGTGTCGATCCCGGGCACCCAGCGTTGCCAGCGTTGCATGGCTCATCCTTTCGGGACGCGCAGCGGGGACGCGGCATTGGACGAACGGTCCGTCGCGGGCGCGCGTGGCGCGGAGCAGAATAGCGCCTCGTCCTGCGCCCCGGGGACCGCGATGTCCGACCAGACCGACGACCCCACCATCCAGGTGTTGCTCGAACGCCTCGTGAAGTTCCGCCTGCCGCGCACGCTGGATATCAAAAAGCGCGTGGATGCCGGCGAACGCCTGACCGATTCGGAAATCGGCTTCCTGTCGCAGGCGCTGGAGGATGCGCAGGCCGCGGTGAAGTACGTTGCGCGCAGTCCGGAAGTCCACGCGCTGGGCGCGCAGATCGCGCAACTGTACGAAGCGATCGTGCACAAGGCGCTGGAGAACGAGAAGCGCGCATGAAACGCGAGGACAAGAAGACCGCGTCCGACGCCCCGCCGGACAAGATGAAGCGCAAGGACTACGAGGCGGCGCTGGAGAAGCTGCACGCCGAGTTGGTGAAGCTGCAGCTGTGGGTGGTCGCCAAGCAGCTGAAAGTCTGCATCGTGTTCGAAGGCCGCGACACGGCGGGGAAGGGCGGTACGATCAAGGCCATCACCGACCGCGTGAGCCCGCGCGTGTTCCGCGTCGTCGCCCTGCCGGCGCCGACCGAGCGCGAGCTGAGCCAGATGTACATGCAGCGCTACATGAAGCACCTGCCCGCTGCCGGCGAAATCGTGATCTTCGATCGCAGCTGGTACAACCGCGCGGGCGTGGAGCGGGTGATGGGCTTCACGCCGGAAGCGAAGGTGCAGCGCTTCCTGCGCATCACGCCGCTGGTGGAGCGCGCGATCGTCGAGTCGGACATCATCCTGCTCAAGTACTGGCTGGAAGTGGGCGAAGCCGAGCAGACGCGGCGCCTGGAAGCGCGCGCCAGCGACGGGCGCAAGCTGTGGAAGCTCACGCCGATGGACCTGAAGTCCTACGGGCGCTGGTACGACTACTCGCGGGCGCGCGACGACATGTTCGCCGCCACCGACACGCCGCACGCGCCGTGGTTCGTCGCACGCACGGACGACAAGCGCCGCGCGCGCCTCAACATCATCCGGCACCTGCTCGACCAGATACCGTACGAGGAACTGCCCCGCGACAAAGTGGTGTTGCCGAAACGGCAGAAGCGCGGCGATTACGTCGAGCCGGACTATCCGTATCGCTACGTCAAGGAACGCTACTGACGGGGGCGACCACCGAGCGGATGCGCTTGCGCTGCCGCGCGAGGGCCCGTTCGGCAAAGCGTCGCAGCGCGGCGCGGGATTCGCCGAACGGCGAGTCCTTGCCGCAATGCGCGACGAGCAGGCTCAGGTCCTGCAACACGCCGAGTTGCTCGGTGACGTGTTTGTCGAAGCCTGCGTCGGAAAGGGGCAAGGCCGCCGCGAGGGCGACGCGATGCTGCTGCGAAAGCCGTCGCATGCGCCGGCGCCAGCGATGCCAGTCCTGGTCGTCGTCGTGCGCACAGGCGCGGTCGCGTGCCGCGTCGGCCTTGCGTGCCGACGCCGCCAGCGCATCGACCACGGTCGACGTTGCGACGTTGTCCCACGCCAGGCCGGACAGCCCCGCGCGCAGCGTCACCAGGATCGCGCGTTCGTGCTGCAGGGCCTGCGCGAACCCGGGTCCATGCGCCATGGCCGCCCGCCGTCGCAGCGCGATGCCGCGCGCGTGCGCGAGCGCCGTGCGCGTCGGTTCGTCGCGCGCCTTCGTGCGCAAGCGATCGAGCGTCTCGACGAGTGCATGCGCATCCCGCAACGGCGACAGGCGCCGGTTCGCGCGCCGCAATTCACGATCGATCAGCTTCGCGCCCGGGCCGACGTCCGCGGCCACGAGTGCGAGCAGGGCGCGCGTGCGGCGGATCGCCTTGCGTGCCTGGTGGATGCCGGTGTGCACGTGGCTGCCGTGTCGACCGAGGTGGTCGATGGCCGCCGCCAGTTCGGCCAGGCCGTGGTCGCGCAGCGCCTCCGTGGTCATCGCGGGGCCTAGCCGACGGCCTTGTATGCACTCGATGCGACGGTCTTGTCGAAGCGCCCCAGCAAATGCGGATCGAACTTGCGTCCCTGCTCGACGTTGAGCATGCGCATCACCTCGTCGTGCCGCTTGGGCGCGTGATACGGCCGCACGGTGGCGATGGCGTCGTAGGCATCGACGATGCAGAGGATGCGCGCGAGCACCGGGATGTCGTCGCCGCGCAAGCCATCCGGATAGCCGCTGCCATCGATGGCTTCGTGGTGGTGCAGCACGACGGTGGCGATGGCGGCCACGCGCGGATCCGGGATCGCCGACAGGATGTCGTGGCCGCGGCGCGGATGCGTGCGCATCACCGCGATGTCGTCGGCGTCGTAGCGCGCCGGCTTGAACAGCACGCGATCGGGAATGCCGAGCTTGCCGATGTCGTGGAGCTGCCCGGCCCAGTGCAGGACGCCCAGTTCCTCGGCGGACAGCCCGAGCGCGCGCCCCGTTTCCACGGACAGCGCGCAGGTGCGGTCGCAGTGCGCGGACGTGTTGTCGTCGCGCTCGTGCAGGGCGCGCAGGACGGCGGCGGTTTCGCGGGCGAGGTCGGCCATGGTTCCGAAGCTAACGCGTTGGCCGGGGCGTTCCGGACGTGGCCGCCCGTCGGCGGACGCCCGGTCGGGCGGCCACGCGGGTTTGGCCCTACGATGCGCGTCCAACCTCCTGGATCGGCAAAGCGCATGGGCACCGGTCTGGCGGATTTCATCGAGCACCACAGCGAGACGATCATTTCCCACGCGATGGTGTTCGCGAAGACGGTGGACGTGGGCGCGCCGCTCGATGACGCCGCCTTGCGCGACCACCTCCCGGACATCGTCGCGGCCATCGTCGCGGACCTGCGCCGCCCGCAAACGCGCGAGGAAGAAATCGAGAAATCCGAGGGCCGCGCGCTCGCCCCCGTCGGGACGCCGCGCACCGCCGCCGGCACCCACGCGTTGTTCCGCGCGCACAGCGGCTTCAGCGTGTCGCACCTGGTGTCCGAATACCGCGCATTGCGCGCGTCCGTGCTACGCCTGTGGGCCGACGCCCCCGAGGCCGCGGCCGTCAGCGCGGACGAGGTGACGCGTTTCAACGAAGCGATCGACGAAGCCATCGCCGAATCGGTGAGCCACTACGCGGACGAAGTGGAACGCTGGCGCAACATCTTCCTCGGCGTGCTGGGCCACGACCTGCGCAGCCCGTTGAGCGCCATCGTGATGACCTCCGAACTGATCGCGCGCACCGCGGTGGATGCACCGATGGCCGAGGCCGCGCAGCGTTTGATCCGCAGCGGCGAGCGCATGCGCGCGTTGCTGGACAAGCTGCTGGTCTACAACCGCGCGAAGCTGGGCGTCGGGTTCGAGATCGACAAGGCACAGGTCGACCTGGTGCAGGTGTGCCGGGACGAAGTGGACCTGCTGCAGGGCACGATGCCGCAGGTGCGCATCGAATTCCGCGCGGAAGGGCCGGTGTCCGGGATGTTCGATGCCACGCGCGTGCGCGAAGCGCTCGCCAACCTGGTGGTGAATGCCTTGAAGTACGGCAACCGCGGCGGCGACATCCAGGTCACGTTGCGCCAGGCCGACGCGGGCGTCGAACTGAAGGTCGGCAACGCAGGCGAGCCGATCTCGCGCGAGATGCTGGACCTGATGTTCGAACCGCTGCGCCGCGGCGGCGTGCTGGGCGGCGAACAGGAACACGAGCGCGCCAGCCTCGGCCTCGGTCTGTTCATCGTCAACCAGATCGCGCTGGCGCACGCGGGCACCATCCGCGCCGACTCGTCGGACGGGAAGACGACGTTCACGCTGAACCTGCCGAACGGCTGAGCTTCAAGCGCCGGCGAGCGTGCGCGTGATCTCCGCGGCGCCTTGCGTGCTGCACCCCGCGGTGTTGGTGCCCGACCAGAGCGGCGAGAAATCGTCGCGGCCGATACGTTCGGCGTGCGACCGCAGCGGTGCGATCGCCTCGGCGGCGAGCGGGAACGCGGGCGGCAAATCGGAGAGCGGTCCGAGGTCGCGCATCAGGCGATTGGAGATCCCGCGCGCCGGCCGGCCACTGAAGAGATTGGTGAGCGCGGTGTCCGGCACGGACGCGCGCGCGATGGCGGTGCGATGCACCGGCGAGGTCGTGGCTTCCGGACATAGCAAGTAGGACGTCCCGACCTGCACGGCGCTCGCGCCGGCCCGTAACGCCGCACGCACGTCGGCGTGGCTGCCGATGCCACCCGCGGCAATCAATGGCACGTCGATCGCGTGCGCCAGGCCGGCCAGCAAGTCGCGCAAGGGCAACTGCAACGACAGATCGTCCGACAGGAAATGCCCGCGATGCCCGCCGGCTTCCAGCCCTTGCGCGATCACCGCATCGGCGCCGTGCGCCGCGAGCCATCGGCCTTCCTCGATGGTCGTCGCGGAGCCGAGCACGAACGCGCCCCAGCCCTTGATCCGTTGCAGCAAATCCGGCGCGGGCAGCCCGAAGTGGAAGCTGACGACCTTCGGCCGGAATCCGGCGATCACATCGACGACCGCGGCATCGATCGGTCGTCGCGCACCCGCGTCGTTCGCATCGGGGAACGCCAGGCCGAGTTCGTCGTAATACGGCTGCAAGGCTTCACGCCAGCGCGCTTCACGCGACGCATCGGGCGTCGGCATCGCGTGGCAGAAGAAGTTGAGGTTCACCGGTCGCGGCGTGGCCGCGGCGATGCGTTCCAGCGCGGCGCGCAACTGCGCGGCATCGAGCATCGCGCAGGGCAGGGAGCCCAGCCCGCCGGCACCGGAGACGGCGATGGCCAGGTCGGCGCCCTGCACGCCGGCCATCGGGGCCTGGATCACGGGGAGGTCGATGTCGAGCATCGGACGGAGTATGCCCCGCGGCGAAAAAGTACTGGTCCGCCACGCGTAGAAATACGGGCGCGGTGGCGCCGGCAACGCTTCAGGATGTTGACCCACCCCGTGGCCGCCTTCGCATGCAATGGGCGTTCCCACTCGCGGGGATCATCTGCAGTCAGGAGACGTCCATGATTTCCATGAAAGGTCTGAAACAGCTCGCCCTGTCGTCCGCACTGATGGGTCTCCTCGTTGCGCTGCCCGCCCTCGCGGCCGACGGCGATCCGAGCACGATCAAGGGCCTGATCACCGCGGTCAACGGCGACATGATCACGGTCAAGGACAGCAACAACGTCGAGCGCAAGATCCACGTCTCGCCCGACACGAAGATCAAGAAGAAGAAGGGCCTGGCGGCCGTGCGTTACGAAACGGTCGAGAAAGGCGCCCTGATGGCGGGCCTGCCGATCGTGGCCGACGTGGTCGCGCAGGGCGACGGCTTCAACGCCACGGCGATTTCGTTCGGCTCGGAAGACTTCCGCACCGCGCAGCAGGTGCAGGCCGGCGTGGCGCCGACCCATGCAGGCATGGAAGCGAACGCCGCGCGCATGAACGACTTCGGCACGTATGAAGCGCTCGCCACGGCAGAGGTGCATTTCGCCTCGGGCAGCACCGCGATTTCCTCGCAGGGCAAGTCCGACCTGATGGCGCTCGCCGCGAAGACCAAGGAGCTGAAGGATTACCGGATGGTGGTGCAGGGCTTCACCGATTCCACCGGCGACGCCGCCGCCAACCAGGTCCTCAGCACCAAGCGCGCCGCGGCCGTCACCAATTTCCTGCAGCAGAAGGCCGGCGTTTCGCCCGGTCGCGTGCAGGCCGGCGACGGCATGGGCGTGGCGTCCGACGCCGGCACGGGCAGCAATGCCAGTGCGCGCAAGGTGGTCGTGAAGCTGGTGGTCGACAAGGGTGTGAACGCCGGGAAGTAAACGTGCTTCGCGGGTGACGAACCAAGGCCGGGAGCGTGCGCTTCCGGCCTTTCGCATTGCGTGGCGCGGGAGTTCGGTAGGGTCGGTCGCATGCCCTTGTTGCTGCTCCCGTTGATCGTGCTCGTCCTGTTCGCGGCCTGGCTCGTGCTGCTGCCGGTGTCGCTGTGGGCGCGGTATTCGTCCGGGCGCGCGCGGCGGCGTGCGCAGGGGTGGTTCCTGCGCGGCAATGCGTGGTTGCTTGCGGTGTCGTTGCCGATCTTCGTGGTGTCGTCGTGGGCTGCGACGCACTGGATGGCGGACGCGCTGCGAGATGCGGGCTGGGGTTTGCTGTTCGGCGCGGGGGTCGGCGTGCTCGGCGTGTCGCTGACGCGCTTCGAGCGCGATGCAAAAGGCTGGACCTACACGCCCAATCGCTGGGTCGTGCTGGGGCTCACGGCGATCGTGGCGGCGCGCGTGTTCGCCGGGTTGTGGATGGCGTGGCGGCATTTGTCGGGCGACGCGTCTGGCGCTTTTGCCGGATGGCTCGACGCGGGCGCGTGGACCGGGATCGCCGGCGTGTTCCTCGGCTACGCGCTGGCCTACACCTGGGGCGTGCTGGCGCGGCTGTCGCGCATTGCGTGAATCCCGGTCACCCGGTGACCGGCCGGCATGACCCATTCGGTGGATGCCTTGCGTCCTACCTGATGGCAGGGGCGCAAGGAGGGTGTCATGCGCAAGCGCTTGAAGGTGCGGCAACTCGTCGTGGTCGCGTTCGCGTGGTGCATCGCGAACACGGCCTTCGCCCAGGCAGACCTGTACATCCGCGACACGCCGGCGGACACCGGTGTGCAGCCCAATCCCGATGCGGGGCCGATGTGGGTGTCGGAAGACATATGGGTGCGCAACAGCCCGGATCCCAACTGGCGCCCGACGGCGTTCAATCCCGCGTCGCCGCCCTGGACGCCCGCGGCGCACCAGAATCCCGAATACCGCAATCCGCGCTACGGCCTGCCGAATTACGTGTACGTGCGCGTGCGCAATCGCGGATCGTCGGCGTCGGCCGGCACCGAACATCTGCACGTGTACTGGTCGAAAGGCGCGGCCGGCCCGACGTGGTCGTCCGGCTGGATGGATGCGTTTCCGACCGTGTGCGGCGCCAGTCGCCTCACGGGCGCGGAGATCACCAAGCCGCGCGTCAACGCAGCGACGGCCACCGCGACGCAACGCCAGCGCCTGCGCGATGCGTACATCACGATGGCCACGACGCCGGAATTCGCATTGCTCACCGGCTACGACTACTGGACGAAGCAACAACAGATCCACGTGCGCGCGCCGGAACACCACAACCCCGCGTTCCTGCCGTGGCACCGCGAATTCCTCAACCGCCTCGAACTGTTGCTGCAGCAGGCCGACCCGCGCGTCAAGCTGATGTACTGGCAATGGACGACGGATCCGACCAACAGCACCAACGGCACGAATCTCTACACGTCGGGGTTCATGGGCAACTCCGGCCGCGGCACGGGCGGGACGAGCATGGGCGCACCGTTGTCGCCCGCGCTGGAACCCATCGCGTCGGAAGGCGCGAGCGTCGTGCGCAACCTGCGCACCGGCGTGCCCGGCTCGGCGTCGGATACCACGCACATGGGGTGGGCCAACTACCGCGGCAGCGACGCCGCGGAAAACTTCAGCGTGCAGATCGAGACCACGCCCAACCACGATGCGAACCACGGGTACATCGGTGGCACCGGCGGTTCGATGTCGGTCGTTGCCTCCGCCACGCGCGATCCGTTCTTCTTCCTGCTGCACGGCAAGGTCGACCAGTTGTGGTCGCGCTGGCAGCGCGCGAACACCGCGCGCATCGAAGCCGGCACGGCGTACGGCACCTCGTCGACCAGCGCGGTCATCGTCAACGGCCTGCGTCCGTGGAATGGCGCGGTGCCGACCGGCTCGCCGATCGATCCGTGGACGACGGGCGGCGGCTTCATCGTGACGAAGACCAGCTTCGATCGCTCGGTGCTGTCGCCGCCGATCTACGACAGCGCGCCGCTCACGATTCCCGTCGTGCCGGCGGGGCAGGCGGTCATCCTCGAAATCCCGTGGTATCCGCCGAATCCCGCCGACTACGCGTGCCTCGGCGACACGCAGTTCGGCCTGCTGGCGCGCGTGACGCCGGTGACGACCACCGAAGGCACCAACATCACCACCAACGTGCGCAACGGCAACAACCTGGCGTGGCGCAACCTCCAGGTCGTCGACGACTTCAGCGGCACGATGGCGGCGATGGCGATGATGGTGGAGAACGACACGCAGGCGCCGATGACGGCGTCGCTGCAGTTCCGCGAAGGGGCGCAGCGGTTCGCGCAACTCGGGCAGTCTGTCGAAACGATCGACGTGGGGATGCCGTCGGCGTTGTACCGCCGGATCGCGGGGCAGGGCCGCGAACAGGTGAAGCCGGCGCAGGCGATGCAGGGCGTGCCGGCGGACACGGTGTTCGTGCGGTTGAAGGGATTCGAGGATGCGTTGGACGGGATCGCGTTGAAGCCCGGTGAGCGATTCCCGTTGCGCCTCGTGTTGCAGTTGCGGCGCGATGCGAAGCCGATGCGCGAGCCCTTGGTGTTCGACGTCGTGCAACGCAGCGGCAAGGGCGAGGATGTCGGGGGTGTGCGCTTCCAGCTCGACGTCGCGCAGGTGAATCTCGTGAAGCCGCGCAGTGAATGGCGCGTTTCACCCTCCGATCAGGCGCCGCCGGGCTGGACCTCGACCAACTTCGACGATGCCGCCTGGCCCGAAGCCCCGGCGCCGCTGGGCTTCGCGCCGAAACTCGAAGCCATGGCCGGCGTGGCGCCGGGCACGAAGGTGGCGTATTTCCGCAAGCGCTTCGACGTGCAGGATCCGCAGCTGGTGCGCGACCTCACCTTGCGCCTGCGCGTCGATGACGGCGCGGTCGTGTACCTCAACGGACGCGAAGTGCATCGCACGAACTTCGACAAGCAAGTGCTGAAGCCGGTGTCGGGGGCGGCGGAACTCGCGTATTTCCCGGTGCGGCTATCGCCGGAGTTGCTGCGCGCCGGGACGAACGTGCTCGCGGTGGAAGTGCATCAATACGAGGACAACGCGCAGGACGACCTGGTGTTCGATGCCGCGCTGGTCGGCAATCGCGTGGACGCGACCGAACCGCCGAGCGTGCGCATCGCGCTCGATGACGCGCTCGTGCGCGCGGGGCAATCGATTCAACTGCATGTCGATGCCATCGATCCGAACGGCGAACTCCGCAAGGTCACGTTGTTCGCCGACGACAAGCCCGTGCAACCGACGACGGCCCCCACGACTTTCGCCTGGACGCCGACCAGGGGCCCGCAACGCCTGCGCGCCGTCGCCGAAGACAGCGAAGGCCGCACGACCGCGGAAGACCGCCTGGTCGTCGGCGTCGACGACCTGCCGCCGGTCGTGACGCTGCAGGCCCGCGCCGGCGACGCGCCGGGCACGGTGATCCTGACGGCCGATGCCACGGATGCGGACGGCAGGATCCGCAACGTCGAATTCTTCATGGCCGACAGCGATCTGTTCGAAGCGAAGTTCGTGCCGGTGGGATCGCGCCAGGCGCCGCCGTTCGAAGTGACCGTGCAGGTGCCGGAAACGGAACACCGCATCGTGACCGTGCGCGTGACCGACGATGGTGGCGAAACCAGCGATGCGAGCACGCATGTGCACGTGGGGCCGCACCGGGAGGGGAGCGCGAAGTGACCCAAAAAAGAAAAGGCCCGCTTTCGCGGGCCTTTTCCTTCAATGGTGGAGGTGGGGGGAATTGAATTGCTCCGAAACTGCGCAAGATTCGGGCCGCCACTGCGGGCGGGCGAATTTCGATATGCGCGACGGTATACACAAACCACAAAAAGTTGGGGGTGTGTGCAGCGGGTTCCCGGCCGGATAAGGGTGGATGGCTAGAACGGGAGGTCTGGCCGGATTTGAAATGACCCGGTAAACCTCGCCTCTTGCTTCAGAGCAGCTTCCACCAACAGCCTGGTGCGGCTGTCGCTGTTCAAGAAATCCGCGGTGTCATCGTCGACGTCGACTTCGAGGATGATTCCACCCGACTCATCTGGCATTACGAAAAGTTCACTGACCCCTTCCTTCAAGCCCTCCGACGAAAGGCGATAGTTGAATGCATGTATGAGTCTTTTCCTCAGGACCGTTGCGAAGTAATTTTGAACGGCACGATTGCTCGCGATGGATGTGTACGACTCATTCAGAAGCAAATGCAAATGCTCGCTGTTGTACGTGGCAAGAGACTCCATCTCACCGATGAACCAATCAACCTTGTCGGCGCCAACGAAATGTACCTGCGCGTCCAAATGACGCTTGCGGACCATGTAGCGCGTGAGCAGCAGCAATTGGTCAATCTCCACAACATTCGGTGTCTTTTCAGAATGCTGCACGTCAACCATTGGCGCATCAACAATGACAGCGAGTCGGAACAGGTAGATTCGTTTCCCTGCGAAGGCACGCTGAGCAGCTCGATCAGGGATCGCTTCAATTTCGTAATCGAGCGCCTTCATTAGGCCAGATATTGAATTAAAGATCGGAGAGTCGTTTCGGCTGGCAGCCTCTTTCCTCGTACCTTCGGGGCTTCCGCCCTGACGGGGACCAGGCGGCGCAATCACCTGAAACGCAAAAACGTCCCGCGTGATGTTGAACGTCACGGCCTTCGCTTGGCGATTTGACTCAAGGTAATTGCTTCGCCAGTCGCTGGAGCTCAGGAACGTTCGAAGGGGCTCGATGTCAGTCCAGTAGTGAACCGGCTGCCACTCGATGTTCGGGTCCTGTCCCCGCTTGTCGCGCGACAGGAAGGCCCAGGTTGTCGTGCGCTCCTTCTTGCAGCTCGCCAGAACGGTGGTTACAAATTCGTAACCTTGAACTTCGAACACTCTGTAAGCGATGAGGTCGAGTTCGCGAGCTTTGCCGTCGGTGTCGTCGACGTAGTATCGGTTGCTAATTACGCTCCAACCGTTTGCGCGAAAGCGCTCGGTGACCATGTGCTCCAAGGGGTATCCGGTCGCCTCGATCGCCTTCTTGACATCCTCCGGATCTACGGGTTTTCGCACTGGTCCCCTCCAACTGACAGCGAAATGCGTCCAATGCGCGCAACCTTAACCGAAGCGACGACCCAGGCTCGGAGCTGCGGGCGGGCCACCAAGCGTCAACTGGCGAACGGACCAGTGTTCCACGTGTACCCATCTCACGGACCCGTTGAAATTACATAACGTTGGTCCCGGCCTGTATCGTTCACGGCCATGCCCGCACCCTCAGCTACCGCCAGCCTGATCACTAGCATGCGGCACTCCCGCGCGCTGGCGATCCTCGTGCTGCTGTTGCTCCTGCTGCGCATCGGTTCGGCCTCGGCGTGCGTGCAGCACGAGCTGGCCGATCTCGGCATGGGGACGCCCGGCAAGGCGTTGGTGGATAAGCCTGCTGACGCTGCGGGCGCCGACGGCGTAGCCATGCACGCGAGCTGCACGCACTGCAACTGCCACCACGCGGCGGCGGTGCTCATGGCGATCGCGACGCCAGCCGCCATCGCCAACACCAGCGTGCTCGGCGATCGCTTCGACGAACATGCTTCGGCCCCGTTGCCCTTGACCCTCCGGCCACCCATCGCCTGATCGACGACGTCTCCGGTCCCTCGGCCCTGCCGAGGTCCTGTCGATCCTGAGGGTTTCCCAATGCACTTTGTTCGCATGCCGCGACGACGGTCTGTCGTGCGGTTGCTCGTTGCCGTCATGGCATCGGGCCTGCTGTTCGCCGCGTACGCGCAGGAGCCTGCTCCGCGGGCCCCGGCGCCGATCCGCGACGCGATCCAATCCGCGTGGCGACAACATCCGACCTACCAGTCCACCGAATCGCAACTTGCTGGCGCGCGCGCGCGTCGGGACGCGGCTGGTCGTCCGCTTTACAACCCCGAGCTCACCTTCGACTACGACGACGAAGGCACGGACAAGACCGCCACCGCCGGCATCAACCTGACACTCGACCTGGCTGGCAAGCGGCGCGCTCGGGAGTCTTCCGCTACAGCGCGCGTCGATGAAACGATCGCGCGTGTCCACCTGCAACGGCGCGATTTCGTTCGGAGCTGGTTCGCAGCCATGAGCGATTGGCGCATGGCCACGGAGCGTACTAAGACCGGCGAACGCCGCGTGGCGCTCCTCGCGCGCTTCGCGGACCTCGCCCGGAAGCAGTTCGCGGCAGACGACATATCCGGGCTTGAACGCGATCTCGCGCTCCTTGCACGCGACGAAGCCGAGGCCGAACAGGCCACGCTGCTTGCCGAGCAGGCGCAGGCCGAGGCACGGTTCCGAAGCGTCGGTGGCGATACCGCATTGGCGAACCTGCCGGACGTGGTCCTTCCCTTGCCGGCCCGCGGTGAAGGCGCCGACGACGCGCCCGAAGTCGAAATCGCGCGGGCAGCCGCAGCCGGGGCCGAGCGCGACATCGCTGTCGCTCGCAAGGCACGCATTGCCGATCCCACCGTTGGCGTTCGGGGTGGTCGCGTCGAGTACGACGACCTGGCCCGCGACAACGTCGTTGGCGTGACGTTGACCGTGCCGCTGAACATCCGCAACACCTATCGCGCCGAAGTCGTCGCCGCGGAGGCTGACGCCGCCGTGGCGCGCGCGGAAGTCGATCGCATCGCACTCGAAGTCGCCGCCGAGCGCAGGCGCGCGATCGACAGCTACGGCACGACGCGCGCGGCGTGGTCGCGTTGGAAGGAGAGCCGCGGCACCGATGTCACGCGTCGGGAAAATCTCCTGGAACGCCTGTGGCGCGAAGGTGAGCTCTCCACCGCCGACTACCTGTTGCAGCTCAAGCAGACCCTCGACACCGAACTGGCGCGCGCGGAGCTGCAAGCCCGAGTCTGGCGCGCCTATGCCGATTACCTCGCCGCCACCGGCCAGCTCGAACGCTGGGCCGGACTGGAAGGCACCCCATGAGAACGCATTCGATGGAATCGATCCGACCCCTGAGCCTGCTGGTCGCCGCTGCCTTGGCGATCGCGACGTCCGCCTGCACGCAAAAAGAAGCAACGGACGCACACGAAGAAGAAGCCGAAGGACAAGAGGCCAATGTGCTTCGCATGGACGCCGCCGCGCTGCGCGCCGCGGGTATTCGCCTTCAACACCTGGTGCCCGCGAGCGGTGGCGAACAGCTCCGCGCTCCCGGAGAGGTCCTCGACGACGCTTACGGCACGACCCTGATCACGCCCCAGGTGCAATCGCTCGTCGTGCGGCGCCACGCCAAGCTGGGCGACGAAGTGCGTGCCGGCACGCCGCTCGTGACGCTGACGAGCATCGAGGTCTCCGACGCGCAGGCGGAACTGCGTATCGCCGAGCAGGAGTGGCGGCGCGTGGAGGCGCTTGGCCGCGAGGCGGTCGCCGGTCGCCGGATCACTGAAGCGAAGGTTGCGGTCGACCGTGCGCGCGCGAAGGCACAGGCATACGGCCTGCCCGGCACCGCGCCGGGCGGCGTCAATGGGCGATTTACCTTGACCGCACCGCACGCCGGTCGCATCACCGAGGACGACTTCGTGGTCGGTGAGCGGATCGAGCCCGGTCGCACCCTGTATCGCCTCGTCGATGAATCCATCGTCTGGGTCGACGCCAAGTTGCCGTCCGGCACTGTGGCGCGCGTTGCCAGCGGCAGCCCCGTGATCGTCGTGGTCGACGGTAAACGCATCGAAGGCAAGGTTCTGCGGGCCGCGCATCGCACCTCCGAAGCCACGCGCAACGCGGTGATTCGCATCGAAGTGCCCAACCGCGACGACCTCCTGCATGGCGGCGACTTCGTCGACGTCTACCTCCAATCCGCCGAAGTCGGGCGCCAAACGCTGTCCTTGCCGACCGACGCGCTCGTGCAGATGGGTGGTGACACGGTCGCCTTCCGCCGCAACGCGGCCGGCGCGATCGAACCCGTGCCCGTTCGTGTCGGTGAAGTCGTAGGGGATCACACCGTGATCGAAGAGGGTCTGAAAGCGGGCGACCAGGTCGTCGTCGCCGGTGCCTTCGAGGTCAAGTCGCAGCTCCTCAAGTCGCAACTGGGAGAAGGTCATGGTGACTGACCAGTCTTCTTCCTTGGTGGGAGGCGCGCCATGTTGAATCGCCTCGTTGAGATCTCGCTTCGCTACAAATTGCTGGTGGTGATCGCCTTCCTGGTCGTCGCCGCCCTGGGCGTCGCCGCGGTGCGCAGCGTGCCCATCGACGCCTTCCCCGACGTAACGCCAGCGCAGGTCAATGTCTACACCGAGTCGCCCGGCCTCGCCGCCGAAGACGTCGAGCAGCTCCTGACGACGCCGGTCGAATCGGCGCTGGCGGGGTTGCCGAAGGTGCAGGAAATCCGCTCGGTCAGCTTGTTCGGCCTGTCCTACGTCGCCGTCTACTTCGACGACGACATGGACACCTACTTCGCCCGTCAGTTGGTCAACGAGCGCCTGCAGGAAATCGGCGACCGGCTTCCCGAGGGCTACGGCAAGCCGTCGATGGGGCCCAACGCCTCGGGGCTTGGCCAGGTCTACTGGTATACGGTCGAACGCGCGCCGGGTGTCACCAAAGACCAGGTCAGCGACATGGACCTCCGGACGTGGCAGGAGTGGACGGTGCGGCTGATCCTGCGCACGGCCCCTGGCGTCGACGACGTCACCTCGTGGGGCGGCGGCGAGCGCGAGTTCCAGATCCGCATCGACCCGCAAAGGCTCTACGCCCGCGGGCTCGGTTTCGGCGACGTGCTGTCCGCGATCCCGGCCAACAACGGCCAGGTTGGCGGCAACGTGATGGACGTCGGGCGCGAGCAGTTCCTGGTGCGTGGACTCGGCCTGCTCAAGACCGCCGATGACATCGGCGCCATCGTCCTGAAGTCGGAGGATGGCGTGCCCGTTTATGTGCGCGATGTTGCGCAGGTGATCGAAGCGCCCGCGCCACGGTTCGGTGCGGTCACGCGCGACGGCGAGGAGGTCGTGCTCGGCATGGCGCTCGCGCGCATCGGCGAGAACGCGAAGGAGGTGGTCGAAGGCGTCAAGGGCAAGCTTGACGTGGTCCGCGCGGCATTGCCGAAGACCATGGTGCTCAAGCCCATCTACGAGCGCACGGACCTCGTCGACAAGGCAGTGGGCACGGCAGTTCGCGCGCTCGTCGAAGGATCGCTGCTGGTAGCCGTGATCCTCTTCCTGTTCCTCGGGGATTTACGCTCGGCACTCGTCGTGATCGTGACGCTACCCCTCGCCATGCTCATCGCCTTCATCGGCATGGGCCAGTTCGGGTTGTCGGCGAACCTGATGTCGCTCGCGGGTCTGGCAATCGGCATCGGCATGATGGTCGACGGCGCGGTGGTGATGGTGGAGAACGCCTACCGCATCATGGCCGAGCGCCAAGCGCACGGAGAAAGGGTCGACCGAACGTCCGCGGTGCTGGCGGCCGCGAAGGAAGTCGCCAACCCGATTGCCTTCGCGATCCTGATCATCATCGTGGTCTTCTTGCCCCTGTTCTCGCTCGAAGGGCTGGAAGGGAAGATGTTCAAGCCCATGGCGTTCAACATCGCCTTCGCCATGGCTGGCTCAATGGTGTTGAGCCTGACGCTGATCCCGGTGCTGGCGTCGTTGATCCTGAAGCCGAAGGAAGAACGCGATACCTGGTTGGTCGCAAGAATCAAGCGCGTCTACAACCCGCTGCTCGACAAGGCGCTGTCGAAGAAGCGCACGGTCGTTGTCGGCGCGGTGGTCTCACTCGTCGCCAGCCTCGCGTTGTTCCCGTTCCTGGGCAAGGAGTTCATGCCGCAGTTGCAGGAGGGATCGATCATGTGGCGCATCACGGGCATCCCGTCGACGTCTCTAGACGAATCGATCCGCACGAGCAAAACGATTTCGGATGCGTTCAAGCAGTTTCCCGAGGTCGACACGACCGTCGCTATGATCGGCCGCGCGGAGAAAGGCGAAACCGCCGACGTCAACTACATGGAGATTTACACGGCGCTCAAGCCGGAGGATGAGTGGACGGCGGGCCGCGACATCAAGGAACTCGAATCGGCCATGCAGGAAACACTGGAAAAGGTGGTGCCGAACGTCGTGCCCGGCTACACGCAGCCGATCCAGATGCGTGTCGAGGAACTGATCTCGGGCGTGCGCGCCACGTTGGCCCTCAAGTTATACGGCGAAGACCTCGGGGAACTCGACCGCTTGAGCGGGCGCATCAAGTCGGTGCTCGCCAAGGTACCGGGCGTTGCCGACCTCTCGTTGGAAGCGAACATCGGTAAGCCGCAGATTCGCATCGCGGTCGATCGCGACGAACTCGCGCGCCATGGCATGAATGCCGAGGAGGTGCTGACCATCGTCCGCAACGGCGTGGGCGGTGAGCCCGTCAGCGTGTTGCTCGACGGCGTGAAGCGCTTCGACATCGCCGTGCGCCTCGGGGATGACGCGCGCGCATCGGTCGAAGCACTGCGCCGCATTCCCATGCGGACGTCGAGCGGTGCGATCGTGCCGTTGTCGGAGGTCGCCGACGTGAGTGTCGGCGAGGGCTATTCCTTCGTGCGGCGGGAGCAACTGCAACGGTACGCCGTGATCCAGATGGATGTGCGTGGCCGCGACGTGGATGGCTTCGTAAAAGAGGCCAACCAGGCGATCCAGTCCAAGATGCAGATGCCGCCCGGCTACTGGGTCGAATGGGGCGGTGCGTTCGAGAATCAGCAGCGCGCATTGGCAAAGCTCGCCCTGATCGTGCCGGTGACGATCTTCTTCATCTTCATCCTGCTCTACACGGCGTTCAACTCGATCAAGTACGCCGCGCTCATCCTGGCGAACGTGCCTTTCGCGACCATCGGTGGGCTCATCGCCTTGTTCGTCACGGGCCAGTACCTGTCGGTCCCTTCCGCTATCGGGTTCATTGCCGTGTTCGGCGTGGCCATGCTCAACGGCATCGTGCTTGTCAGCTTCCTCAATGAGCTGCGGGACAAGGGGCTTTCAGTGCGCGACGCCGTGTTGCAGGGCACCGCGCTGCGGCTGCGGCCGGTGCTCATGACGGCCAGCGTGGCGATCCTGGGGCTCGTGCCGATGCTGCTGTCGACGGGGGTGGGCGCTGAAACGCAGAGACCCCTCGCAACGGTCGTGGTCGGCGGGCTCCTCAGCTCGACGTTCTTGACGCTGGTCCTGCTTCCCGTGCTGTACGAATGGCTCGAAACGCGAGCCGCCCGCCGTACCGCGCGCACATCAACCGGAGCATCACGATGAAATTGATCAAGGCGTTCGTGCACCGCTCGCGGGTGTCGGACCTGATCCACGCCCTCGGCGCCGCCGGCTTCCAGCGCTTGAGCCTCTTCGACGTGAAGGGGCTCCTTCGTGCGCTGGATGCGCGCGAGCAGGAGTACTCGGTGCAATTAGGTGACCTCGTGGTCAGCGAGGTGCAGATGGAGCTGTTCTGCGAAGCGGAGCGGGTCGAGCAGGCGGTGGAGCTGTTCCGGCGCGTTGGATGGACGGGGCGCGGCGACGCGGGGTGGGTGTACGTCATCCCGGTCGATCAAAGCGTCGCCATTGCACCGGCGGAGGGCACCTGACATGGGCGCTGGACACGATCACGGTACGGGTGAAATCCAGCATGAGCGACCGCTGTGGTGGGCCTTCGGGCTCACCACCGCGTTCCTGATCGCGGAGGTCGCCGGCGGTCTCATCACCAACAGCCTGGCGTTGCTGTCGGATGCGGCGCACATGGCGACGGATGTCATCGCGCTCGCAGTGTCGCTCTTCGCCGTCCGCCTCAGCCGGAAGCCTGCGGATGAGCGCCGTACGTACGGCTACGCGCGGATGGAAGCCATCGGCGCGATGATCAACGGCGGGCTGCTGTTCGTCGTCGCGGCCTACATCCTCTGGGAAGCTATCGGAAGATTTCGGAACCCACCGGACGTCGCATCGGGCGGCATGCTGGTGATCGCTGCGTTCGGCCTCGTGGTGAACCTGATCTCGATGCGCTTGCTGAAGGCCGGCAGCGGCACGAGCCTCAACGTGAAGGGCGCCTACCTGGAAGTGTGGAGCGACATGCTCGGGTCGATCGGCGTCTTGATCGGCGCGCTGATCATCCGCGCCACGGGCTGGACCATCGTCGATCCGATCATCGCGGTGCTGATCGGGCTGTGGGTCCTCCCGCGCACCTGGACGTTGCTGCGCGCCGCCGGCCACATGCTGATGCAGGGCACGCCGAGCGACATCGACATCGACGAGGTGCGAACGATGATGCAAGCGCACCCGTCGGTGACGCTGGTGCACGATCTGCATGTTTGGTCGATGGGTTCGCGCGAGGTGATTCTCACCGGCCACGTCGTCGTCACCGACGTCGCCGTAGACCTCGATGACGTGCGGCGCAGGCTGGCCGCAGCACTGGACGAGCGCTTCGGCATCGAGCACTCGACGCTACAGATGGAGCGGAGCAGGGAAGAGGGTGACCACTTGCATTCCTAGTGGTTGTTCTGTGGTCGGATGAGCGCCGACGCCAAACCTATCGCGGCCAATGCGCCCGCGAGTTGAGCGCCTACGAACGCTGGCACGTCCACGAGGCGAATGCCGGCGAACGTCTGCGTCAACGCGCGCGCGAACGTGACGGCGGGGTTTGCGAAGGACGTGCTGGCGGTGAACCAGTACGCTGCGAAAATCCATGCGGCGACGAGCGCCGGTAGCGCGGCAGGCCGATGGCGCGCGCCGAGGAGGATGGTCAGCAAGAGCCCGAAGGTCGCGACCCCTTCGCTCAACCACTGCGACGCCCCGGTGCGCGCATGCGTGCCGGGTTGCAACAGCGCCTGGTCGAACATCGCGTGCGCGACCGCCACGCCGACAACCGCAGCGATGACCTGCACCGCGACGTAGGCCACGGCCGTGCGCGTGTCGACTTCGCCTCGGACGCGCATCGCCAGGGTCACGGCCGGGTTGAAGTGCGCGCCCGAGATGGGGCCGAACAACACGATCAGGACGTACAGCGCGCCGGCCGTGGCCCCTGCGTTCGCGAGCAGCGCGACGCCGTCGTTTCCGCGCGACAGCGCGACGCCCATGATCCCGGAACCGACGACGGTGGCGAGGAGGAGCGTGGTGCCCAGGAACTCGGCGAGCAGCCGACGACCGAGTGCGTTCACAGCGACGCCAACAACGCGCGGACGCGCTCGCGGATGTCGTCGCGGACGGCGCGGTACTCATCGCCTTCGAGGTGCTTGGGGTCAGGCAGGGCCCAGTCCTCGCGTCGCTTCGCCGGCACCCACGGGCAGGAATCGCCGCAGCCCATCGTCACCACCGCGTCGAACTCGCCCGAAATCTCGTCGAGCGACTTCGAGCCGTGCGTGGTGAGGTCGTACCCCAGTTCCGACATTGCGCGGATCGCCTTCGGATTGATGACGCCGGATGGGGCCGACCCCGCGCTCAAGGCGTCGACGTCGGCGCCGCCGATCATGCGTGCGAAGGCTTCCGCCATCTGGCTGCGGTTGGAGTTTTCGATGCACACGAACAGGACGCGCTTCACGAGGTCGACCCTTCGTCGGCGATGGCATTAAGGCGCTGCTCGCGGGCCATCTTGTCCAGCGTGTGCAGGGGGAGGGCGAGCATGAGTTCGATGCGACGTCGCAGCGTCAGCCACGCATCGCGGAACGCATGCGGATCGCCCGACGCGGCGGGGTCGGGCACACCCCAGTGCGCCATCGCCGGATGGCCTGGCCACACCGGGCAGGATTCGCCGGCGGCCTTGTCGCAGACGGTGATGACGAAATCCATTGTCGGCGCGGCTGGGCCGGCGAACTCGTTCCAGCTCTTGCTGCGTAGTGTCTCGGCGCCGAGGCCGAAGTCGCGGATGGTTTGCAGCGCGAGCGGATGTACTTCGCCCGACGGATGGCTTCCCGCGCTGTAGGCGCGGAAGTGCCCTTGGCCCATCGCGTTCAACAGCACTTCGGCCATCTGGCTGCGCGCGGAGTTGCCCGTGCACAGGAACAGGGCGTTGTAGGTGGTGTCCATGTCTGCGCCCTCAGCAGCACGCGGCGGCGGGCGAGCAGCAGGACGTGCCCTTGTCGACCTTAGGCTTGATCTCAGCGACGTTCGGCGTGCATGCCGCGCCGTCGGTCGCGCAGGCGGCATCGCCCGCGTGGTACGTCGTCGCCTCGCCGAACGTGTGGAACGTTTCCCAGCGAGTGCCCTGCGGGTCTTCGGTCCAGTTCTTGTCGGAGCGCGCGTAGCAGCAGATCGTCGCCTCCTCTGGAACCACGGTGCCGCCCGCGGCGTCCAGGCGTTTGCCGAGCGCGACGAGCTCGTCGCCGTTGTCGACTTGCAGGCCCAGGTGATCAATGCCCGTTGCGCGCCCGGTATTGGATATCGCGAAGTTCACGCGCGGGTCTTCGAGCATCCACTTCGCGTAGTCGTCCTTCACGACGGTGGGCTGTGTGGCGAAAAGCTGCGAATAGAAGCGGATGCTGGCGGCGAGGTCGGCGACGTTGAGGTGTACGTGGAAGCGGTTCACTTCGGGGCTCCTTTCTTGCGTGGCTTGCAGGCGATGGGTGTGGGGCCGCAGTCCGCGGTCCCGGCGCAGCAGTTCTCGGTGAGGTAGGCGATCAGCGCGTTCATCTGGTCGTAGTTCGCGCGCACGCGGATCACCCGGCCCTCGCGCTGGTCGACCACGAGCCCGGACCCACGCAGCACGTTGAGGTGCGCGGTCAACGTCGCGGCGGGGAGGTCCAGGTGTTCGCGCAGTTCGCCTACCGGCATGCCGTCGGTGCCGGCCTCGACGAGGCGGCGGAACGCGCGGAGGCGGGACTCGTGACCGAGGGCGGAGAGGCTGGCGAGGGCGGATGGCATTTCCATGGTTCCGAGAATATCGAAATATGGAGCGAGGTCAACCCCTGGCGAGCGTCGCGGGTTCAGGTGTTGGACGGCGAGGCGCGGTAGGCCAATGTCGCCGATCGCAGGACGCGAAATGCGGACCGCAGGAACAGCAACAGGAGCGCAATCGCCACGACGATGTCGGGCCATCCCGCATCGAACACCCACACGGCGACCGTCGCGACGATGACGGCAATCCCCTCGAAGACGTCGTTGCGCGAGCACTCCCACGCGGAAGCCATGTTGACGTCGCCGGCACGGTACGGATTCAGGAGGCGCAGGCAATACAGATTTGCTGCGAGGTTGAGGATCGCGGCGACACCCATGCCTTCAAAGATTGGCACCGTCGGGTGCGCCAGTCGCCATCCGATCTGAATCGCAACGCCGAGTGCGGCGCACGAAATGAGCGCCCCTTTGAATACGGCTACACGAGCCTTGGCGCGCGCTCCGGCCGCGACAACAGACAGGCTGAGTGCGTACGTTACAGCGTCGCCGAGGTTGTCCAGCGTGCCTGACAGGAGCGCCGATGATCGGCTGTACCAAGCCGCGCCGACCATCATCCCGAAGGTCGCGATGTTGATCAGCATGACCGTGCGGAGGACGCGCTTCTGCGCTTCCTGCATGGCCTTGATATCGAGGTCGCAACCGCAGCAATCGCCCACTCCGGGTCTCCTCAACTCGTTGATTACCAATGTGGCCGTCGGCAGACGCGCCCAGTCAGTATCCGGCACAGAATCCACATCCCGCCGCGGAAGCATACTCGCGCTCGCCGGGCGCGGAGATGGCGGGCTTTTGCCGCGCGCTCCTGTCGTCGAGAGTCTCACTTCTTGGCGGTGCGGCCCACTACGAAGCGAGGTCGTCGAGGATCGGACACTCCGGTCGCGCATCGCCGTGGCAACGGCGCGCGAGGTCTTCGAGCGTCCGCTGCATCGACTGCATTTCCGCGATCTTTTCCGCCAGCGCTTGCGCATGCTGGTGCGCGAGCTTCTTCACGTCTGCGCTGGCGCGCCCGCGGTCGTCCCACAGGCCGAGCAGGTTCGCGATTTCCTTCATGGAGAAGCCCAGCGTGCGTGCGCGCTTGATGAAGCGGATGCGGTGCAGGTCGTTGTCGGTGTAGATGCGGTAGCCGGCGAAGGTGCGGCCCGCCTCCGGGATCAGGTCGATGCTCTCGTAGTGCCGGATCATCTTCGCACTGATTCCGGTGAGCGCGGCGGCCTCGCCGATGTTGTGGAAGCCTTGCGACTTGGCGTCGGCAAGTTCGGGGCGTGGGGCTTTACGGGGCATGGAAGAGGTCCTCACGGCGACGGCGACCAGCGGCGCAGCAACAGGGTATTCGACACGACGCTGACCGACGAGAAGGCCATCGCGGCGCTGGCAATAACCGGGTCGAGGAGTCCCATCGCGGCGAGCGGCAGGCCGACGACGTTATAGCCGAACGCCCAGAACAGGTTCTGGTGAATCTTGCGCGTGGTGCGGCGGGAGATGTCGATGGCGTCGGCGACCAGGGATGGCTCGGAGCGCATGAGCGTGATGCCGGCTGCGTGCATCGCGACGTCGGTGCCGCTGCCCATCGCGATGCCGACGTCGGCGGCGGCGAGGGCGGGCGCGTCGTTGATGCCGTCGCCGACCATGGCAACGCGACCGTCGCGCTGCAACTCGCGCACGACGTCGGCCTTGCCACCCGGGAGGACTTCGGCACGGACTTCGTCAATGCCTAGCGCGCGTGCGACGGTCTCGGCCGCGCTGCGATTGTCGCCGGAGATCATGATCGTGCGCAGGCCCATGCCATGGAGGCGCGCGATCGCTTCTCGTGCCCCGGGGCGCGGCTGGTCACGGAAGGACAGCAAGCCGAGAAGTCGAACACCAGCGTGCGTACGCTCGGCAAGCCAGGACACCGAATGGCCCGACGAGGTGAGCACAGCTTGACGCTCCGCCAGCGGTGACAGGTCGACACCTTCCTCGCGCATCCACAGGGTGCTCCCCAGGAAGAGTTCGCGGCCTTCAACCGAACCACGCAAACCGCGACCCGGGACAGCCTGAACATCGTCGGCCGTCGCCACGACCTCGTCGTATGCGGCGACCACGGCCTTCGCAAGCGGATGCTCGGACCCCGACTGCATCGACGCGGCGAGGCGCAGAAGTTCACGCGCATCGCCGTCGACGGCCGCGCGCTGGGCGAGGACAGGTTTGCCTTCGGTCAGTGTGCCGGTCTTGTCGAACGCGACGATCGCTACGTGCTTGGCGATTTCCAGCGCCTCGGCATCCTTGAACAGCACGCCGGCGCGCGCCGCGACGCCTGTGCCTGCCATCACCGCCGTCGGCGTCGCCAGGCCCAGGGCGCACGGACAGGCGATGACGAGCACCGCGATCGCGTGCAGGATCGCCGCGCTCCAATCGCTGGTCCCAAGGCCCCAGGCAGCGAAGGTAACGAGCGAGATCCCCACCACGACGGGGACGAACACGGCGCTCACCCGATCAACGACCTGTTGGATCGGCGCCTTGCGCCCTTGCGCTTCCTCGACCATGCGGATGATGCGGGCCAGCACGCTTTCGGAGCCGACCGCCGTCGCGCGCAATACAACGCGACCATCGCCGTTGATGGCGCCGCCGGTAACACGGTCGCCGACCTCCTTTGCCACCGGCAGCGATTCGCCCGTGACCAGCGATTCGTCGGCATGCGTGCGGCCTTCGACCACATCGCCATCCACGGGGAAGCGCTCGCCGGGACGCACGATCACGACGTCGCTGGTGACGACCGCGTCGATCACAAGGTCTTGCTCGACGCCGTCGCGGATGACGCGCGCCGTGCCCGGCCGCAGCGCCTGCAACGCTCCTATCGCCTCAGTGGTCTGTCGCTTCGCGCGTCCTTCCAGCCACTTGCCGAGCAAGACCAACGTGGTCACCGCGGCCGACGCCTCGAAGTACAGCGGCCAGTTGCCGTGGTGACCTGGTGCGCGCAGCAGGTTGAACAGGCTCAACCCGAATCCCGCCGACGTGCCCAGCGCGACGAGCAGGTCCATGTTGCCCGTGCCTGCGCGCACGGCCTTCCACGCTGATTTGTAGAAGCGCAGGCCGAGCCCGAACTGCACCGGCGCAGCGAGTGCCAATTGCCACCAGCCCGGCAGGCCCCAGTGCAGCCCGAAAGGCATGGCTGCCATCGGCAGCATGAGCGGCAGCGACAAGACTGCGGCGACGATCAGGTTGCGTGCTTCGGTCGACATGCCAGACACCGAGGCCTCGTATTCGGGCATGCGCGGGTTGGCCGCTTTGACGGCGTATCCGGCATCGACCACCGCGGCGTGCAGCGCCTCATCGGCTACGTCGTCATCGACGTGGACGGACGCTCGTTCCGTGGCCAGGTTGACGGTGGCCCCGACCACGCCAGGCACCTTTCGCAACGCGCGCTCGATGCGGGCCACGCAGGACGCGCAGGTCATGCCCTCGATGGCGAACTCCATGGTCCGCTGCGCTGCGTTCGAGGGGACGGCGATGGCGTTCATGGCGATGGCCTCGGGAAGGATGCGGCGCACTTTCGGGCTTCCCATGAGGGGAAGGTCAACCACCGCATCCCATGGGTTGCTTCCGCTTGACCTTCCCATCGGGGTAAGCCGGAGTCTCCTTCCGCCGGCAATTCGCCGGACGGGAGAAGGCCATGAAACTGATCGTCGAAGGGATGACGTGCGGGCATTGCGTCCGCGCAATCACCAAGGCCATCCAGTCGTTGGATGCGAATGCAACCGTGCAGGTGGATGTCGCCGGCGGCAGCGTGATCATCAAGGGCGGCGTGGACGCCGGCCTGGCGACCGCAGCGATCGAATCGGAAGGTTATCGAGTGGTGTCGGTGCAGGACGCGCCGAAAGCTTGCTGCGGTACGTGCCAAGCCTGATCGGAGAGGCGAAATGAAATTCCTCGTTGACGGCATTCGCTGCGGCGATTGCGTGCGTGCCATCGTAGACGCGGTGCTTGATATCGACATCGGCGCGCGCATCAAGGTCGATGCGGGCACGCGCCATGTAGGCATCGCGGGCCGGATGTCGCTCGAACAAGCATGCACGGCCATCGAAGCGCGCGGTTTCCACATCAGATCGGTTCTCGACGGGTCGATCGAGGATGCGATCTGGAACGGCACGCGACCCCCCACGCAGTACGTCTGATCCGCGAGGCTCGCTAGTTCCGGGCCCCAATGATCCCGCACCGTGCCATTTACACCCGTCCCATCCATCCGCAGACTCGCCCAAGTCGGGCCCGGGTCGTGCCCGTCTGAACCCCTCGATGAGTGGAGGCACCGCAATGGGTTACATCGCAGGCACCCTGGTCGCGTTCATCTTGCTCGGACTGGCGGCATTGTCGGGTTTCTCGCGCGACCGCTCCTTCCACGCCACGCTTTTGATGGTGGTCGCGTCGTACTACGTGCTGTTCGCGGCGATGGCAGGTTCGATATCGGCGATGGTGGTGGAATCAGCGATCGCGACCGCCTTCCTCCTTGCCGCCGTCGCAGGCTTCAGGCGCTGGCATTGGCTCATCGTCGTTGGACTTGCGGCACACGGCGTCTTCGACTTCGTGCTCCACCCGCTCGTGACCAATCCCGGCATGCCTGCATGGTGGCCCGCCTTCTGCGGCACCTTCGACATCGCGGCAGCCGCGTGCATTGCCCTGCTGCTGTCCACCAGGCATCGCCGCGCATGAGGACGGCGTCGCAGCCGAGCTGGCCCCGCCGAAAACCTGCCGCGGGTACAGTTGACCTGTCCTCCGCCTGGTTCGGGTAGAGTGCCGCCATGCGTCTCCGGTCCATCCTGCTTCGCCTACTGCTGTGCATCGCCCTCGTGGCGAACGGCACGTCGGCGGTGTATGCGAGCACGATGATGGCCTTCAACGCCGGCATGGCTGCTACGCCCGCCGCCGGGCAATTTGCCGAACGGCCGTGCCACGACATGCCAGGGATGACGCACGCGGCGATGGCTGCGGACCACGCCATGCCGGCGATGATGCATGCGGCCATGGCTGCCGACCACAACGCACCCGCACCACCGGCCGCGCATTACGACTGCTGCCTGCCGGGCGCCTGCCTGTGCAGTTGCGTTTCGCACGCGCCCACGATCCCTGCGTTCGGGGCGTTTGCCATCTCGACGCTACCTTCGGCCGCGCCCGTCGCTGCGTTGCGCGTTTCGTTCGCGAGCCCGGCGCTTCCACACCTGATCCGACCTCCCATCGGCTAAGCGGACCCCCAGCGCCTGCGTGGCGCTTCCGCTCGTGCGCGTTCGATCGCGTACGCATGCCCGATTCTTTGGAGTGGTTGGATGTCTTCCGATCGTTTTCTAGGAGCGCCTGTCTATCCGGCGCGTCGTCAGTTTTTGCAAGGTCTTGCCGCAGCCGGCGTACTGGCCGGCTTCGGCGGCTTCCCGCTGCGCGCTTCCCCTGGTGTCACGCGCAACGCCACGTTGAGCGGCACCGAGTTCGACCTAGTCATCGGCGAGTCGCCGGCCAACTTCACCGGCCGCACGCGCACGGCCATTACCGTCAACGGCTCCATCCCCGCGCCCTTGTTGCGCTGGAAGGAAGGCACGACGGTCAACCTGCGCGTGAGCAACGCGCTGCCCGCCGGATCGATCCACGGGCATGAAGCCTCGATCCATTGGCACGGCATCCTGCTGCCCGCCAACATGGATGGCGTGCCGGGCATCAGCTTTGACGGCATCGGGCGCGGCGAGACGTACCACTATCGCTTCACGGTGAAGCAGGGCGGCACGTACTGGTATCACAGCCACTCCGGGTTCCAGGAGCAGGCCGGGCTCTACGGGCCGCTCGTCATCGACCCCATCGCGTCCGAGCCGTTCTCATACGATCGCGAGCACGTCGTGATGCTCACCGACTGGACCGATCTCGACCCCACGGCACTGTTCGCGCGCTTGAAGAAGATGCCGGGGTACGACAACTACTACAAGCGCACCGTCGGCGATTTCATGCGCGACGCGAAGCGCGATGGTCTGTCCGCCACGATCGACGACCGCAAGTTGTGGGGCAAGATGCGGATGACGCCGACCGACCTGTCGGACGTCAACGCGAATACCTACACCTACCTGATGAATGGCGCGACGTCGCTCGCGAACTGGACCGGCCTGTTCCGGTCCGGCGAAAAGGTGCGCCTGCGCTTCATCAACGGCTCGTCGATGACCTACTTCGACGTGCGCATCCCGGGCCTCAAGATGACGGTGGTCGCCGCCGACGGGCAGTACGTGCATCCGGTGACGGTCGATGAGTTCCGGATGGCGCCTGCGGAAACGTACGACGTCATCGTCGAACCGACCGGGCAAGACGCCTACACGATCTTCGCGCAGGACATGGCCCACACGGGCTACATCAGCGGCACGCTCGCGGTGCGCGACGGGCTGCGCGCGCCCGTGCCCTCGCTTGACCCGCGCGCGATCCTGGCGATGGCTGACATGGGTCACGGCGGCATGGGACATGACATGCCCGGCATGGGCGGCGGCGCGATGCAGCACGACATGGCGGGGATGCAACCTGGCGCGATGCAACACGACATGGCTGGGATGGACCATGCGGGCATGGGGCACGACATGCCCGGCATGCAGCATGGCGCCGCGATGCCGGTGCATCCGACAAGCGAAGCCGGCAATCCGTTCGTCGACATGCAAACGATGTCGCCCATGCCGCGGCTCGACGATCCCGGCATCGGCCTGCGCGACAACGGCCGCAAGGTCCTCAGCTACGGCATGTTGAAGAGCGCGTTCGAGGACCCCGATGGCCGCGACCCCGGCCGCGAAATCGAATTGCACCTCACGGGCCACATGGAACGCTTCGTATGGGGCTTCAATGGCCAGAAGTTCTCGGAGGTTGAACCCCTGCGACTGAATTACGGCGAGCGTCTTCGGATCGTGCTCGTCAACGACACGATGATGTCGCACCCCATCCACCTGCACGGCATGTGGAGCGACCTGGAAGACGATGACGGCAATTTCCACCTACGGAAACACACGCTCGATATCCCGCCGGGAACGCGGCGCAGCTACCGCGTGCGCGCAGACGCGCTCGGTGGCTGGGCGTACCACTGCCACCTTCTGTTCCACATGGAAGCCGGGATGATGCGCGAAGTGAGGGTCGAAGAATGAAGATGTTCAAGTTCAAGACTCTCGCGATCGGGTTGATGCTGTCGACCGGCGCGGCCGCGCAACATCACGATCATTCGTCAATGCCGATGCCGATGCCGATGCCGGCGAAGCCCGCGCAGCCGCCGAAGGCAACGCCGCCTGCGAAGCCAGCACCCAAGCCAGCGACCAAGCCGAAGCAGAAGCAGAAGCCTGCGCAGAAGCCGCGCGCCGAAAAACCCGTCGACCACTCGACGATGGACCATTCGCAGATGCAGATGGAGCACCCGACGATGGACCATTCGCAGATGCAGATGGACGGCGCGGTGCCCGTGCCCGGCGAGCTTCGCACGCCGATCCCGGCGTTGACCGACGCGGACCGTGAAGCAGCGCGACCTACCGAGCACCACCACGCTGAGCACGACAACACCGTGCACTCGAAGGTCCTGTTCAATCGCCTCGAAGCCTTCGATGCCGACCATGGCAACGGGCTGGCCTGGGAAGGGCAGGCGTGGATCGGCACCGACACCGACAAGGTGTGGCTGCGTTCCGAAGGCGAGCGTGTCGACGACCGCACGGAATCCGCCGATCTTGAGGTCATGTATGGCCGACCAATCGCTCGCTGGTGGGATGTCGTCGGCGGCGTTCGACACGACTTCAAACCCGGCAAGTCGCAAGATTGGGCCGCGATCGGTCTCGTGGGCATCGCGCCCTACAAGTTTGAAGTCGAGGCCACGGCGTACGTCGGCGCGTCAGGCCGAACAGCGGCGCGGATCGAAGCCGAGTACGAGGTGTTGCTGACCAACCGGCTCATCCTGCAACCGCTTGTGGAGGCCAACTTCAACGGCAAGGACGACGAGCGCCGCGGGGTTGGCTCCGGCCTCTCGACGATGGAGGCGGGACTTCGACTTCGGTACGAGGTGCACCGCAAGTTCGCACCCTACATCGGCGTCGTGTACGAGCGCGCGTTCGGCGACACGGCGGACTTTCGTCGCGCGCTGGGCGAAGACAAGAGCGACACCCGCATCGTTGTGGGCGTCAGGGTTTGGTTTTGAAGGGGAGAGCCACCATGCCATTCGTAAAGCGATCAACGCTTCTCACACTCGCAGTCCTGTCAGGCGTGGGCGTGCTCGCCTTCGCTGGATTCGTTTACTCCGGTTCGTACGACATCGGCGCCGACAACGCGCACACGCGCCCGGTGTTGTCGCTCTTGAGGACGATGCGCGAACGGTCCATTGCCGTCCGCGCGAAAGAGCTCACGCTACCGCCGTTGAACGATCCCGCCCGTATCCGCCAGGGAGCCGGAAACTACGACGCCATGTGCACGGGATGTCACCTCGCGCCGGGTATCGCGGAAACCGAGTTGAGCAAAGGTCTTTACCCAGCGCCACCCAACCTGGCGCGCGAGCAAGTGCCGCCTCGTGAGGCGTTCTGGGCAATCAAGCACGGCATCAAGGCGTCGGGCATGCCGGCCTGGGGCAAGAGCATGAACGACGAGTACATCTGGAACATGGTCGCGTTCCTCCAAAAACTGCCGAAGCTGGACGCCGACGCCTACCGCGACACGGTGGCGCATAGCGAAGGGCACTCGCACGGAGGTGGCGAAACCGGCCACCACCACCACGACAACGACGATCACGAGATGGAAGAAGCGCATGGCGAGCATCACGAGCACGAGATGCCCGCGTCCTCGTCGACGGTGTCCGCGCACGCCGAGCAACACGAGCATCAGATGCCGGCCGCCGCGTCGACGGTGCCCGCGCACGGCCAGCCTGGTCATCATCACTGAGCCACCGAGCATGAACAACGCCAATCATGACAATCCGCACGCGCATGGCCACGCGCATCACCATGGTGACGGGCATACGGCGGTTTCGATGCCGCCCGCGAAGGATGCGGGAACGATCTACACCTGTCCGATGCATCCCCAAATTCGCCAGGCCGGCCCGGGCATTTGCCCGATCTGTGGCATGGCGTTGGAGCCGGAACTCCCGTCCCTGGACGACGACGAGAATCACGAGTTGCGGGACTTCTCCCGGCGCTTTTGGTTAACGCTGCCGTTGACGATCATGGTCGTCGTGCTCGCGATGTGGGGCCATCGATGGACCGCGTTGTCGCCGCAGGCAAGGGCGTGGTTGGAGATGGCGCTCAGCGTGCCGGTCGTAGCGTGGGCGGGGTTGCCGTTCTTCGTGCGTTGCGTGCAATCCATCCGCCACCGCAGCCCCAATATGTGGACGCTGATCGGCATCGGTGTGGCGGCGGCTTTCGGGTACAGCGTCGTCGCCACCGTTGCGCCAGGGCTGTTCCCGGCGTCGTTCCATGCGCACGGGCGTGTCGGCGTGTATTTCGAGGCGGCCGTGGTCATCGTCTCTCTCACGCTGTTGGGACAGATGTTGGAGTTGCGCGCAAGGTCCAAGACATCTGCGGCGATCAAGGCGTTGTTGGGGCTCGCACCGAAGACCGCGCGCCGGATCGGAGACGACGGCGCCGAAGAGGATGTTCAGCTTGAGGACGTGCACGTCGGCGATCGGCTGCGCGTGCGCCCCGGAGAAAAGGTGCCGGTGGACGGAACGGTGTTGGAGGGGCAGGGCAGCGTCGACGAATCGATGATCACCGGCGAGCCGATCCCGCAGCGCAAGGACGCGGGCGCGCGCCTGATCGGTGCGACGATCAACGGCACCGGCTCGCTCATCATGCGCGCCGAAAAGGTGGGCGCCGACACCGTGCTGTCGCAGATCGTGCAGCTCGTCGCGCAGGCTCAGCGGTCGCGTGCGCCGATGCAGCGCATGGCCGATCGCGTCGCCTACTGGTTCGTCCTCGCGGTGCTGGCCGCTGCTGCGATCACGTTTCTGGCGTGGGGCTTCTTCGGGCCGGAACCCGCATGGACCTACGCGGTGCTGAACGCAATTTCGGTGCTGATCATCGCGTGCCCGTGCGCGTTGGGCTTGGCAACGCCGATGTCGATCATGGTCGCCACCGGGCGCGGTGCGACGGGCGGCGTGTTGTTCAAGGATGCGGAAGCGATCGAGCGCATCCGTCGCATCGACACCTTGATCGTCGACAAGACGGGCACGCTGACCGAAGGGCATCCCGCGTATCGCGATGCCGTGGGCGCCGACGGTGTCGCGCCAGCAGAAGTATTGCGCATCGCGGCAAGCCTGGACCAGGGAAGCGAGCATCCGCTGGCCGCGGCGATCGTCGCGGAAGCGCGACGGCGTGAAATGACACTTGCTGCCGTCGACGGATTCGACTCAGTGACCGGGTTCGGCGTGCGCGGCCACATCGAAGGGCGCGACGTGGCGCTCGGCAACACCCGCTTGATGGAACAGGTCGGCGCGGATATCACGCAATGGCGGGACAGGGCGGAAGCGTTTCGGAAGGACGGCGCCAGCGTGATGTTCCTCGCCATGGACGGTCGCGTTGCGGGTTTGCTCGCCGTTGCCGACCCGATCAAGGAATCGGCGCTGCCCACGTTGGAGGCGCTGCGGCGCAGCGGCCTGCATGTGGTCATGGCAACCGGGGACGGCGAAACGACCGCGCGCGCGGTCGCCGCGCGCCTCGGCATCGACGAGTTCCACGGCGAAGTCAGTCCGGCAGACAAGGCGGAGCTCGTGCGCGCTCTACAGGCGCAGGGAAAACAGGTCGCGATGGCGGGCGATGGCATCAACGATGCACCGGCGCTGGCAGCGGCCGACGTGGGCGTGGCGATGGGCACGGGCACGGATGTCGCGATGTCCAGCGCCCAGGTCACCTTGGTCAAGGGCGACTTGCGCGGCATCCTGCGCGCGCGCGAGCTGTCCGACGCCACGGTGCGCAACATGAAGCAGAACCTCGGGTTCGCATTCGCCTACAACGCGCTCGGCGTCCCGATCGCGGCCGGTGTGTTGTACCCGGTGTTCCACCTCTTGCTCAGCCCCATGATCGCGGCCCTCGCGATGAGCCTGAGTTCGGTTTCCGTAGTGGCCAATGCGCTGCGCCTGGGCGCAGGTGCGCGCATCACCCCCGATTCGCAGTAGCCAAGACAAGGAGAAACACCATGCAGCACGAACATGCGGCACACGGAAAGCAGGCGAAGCAGCAAATGCACGGCGGGCATTACGTTCGCCTGCTGGTGATGATGGGCCTGTCGTTCCTGGCGATGTACGCCTTGATGTACGCGATGGTGGATCGATTGGGGAATGTGTATGGAAGCGTCAACCAAGCCTGGATGGCTGGGCTGATGGCGGCCCCGATGCTTGTGATCGAATTGCTGGTCATGTGGGGCATGTATCCCGACAAGAAGCGCAACGCGCTCCTGGTGTCCATCGGGGTCGTGGCGATGATCGTTTTCTGGGCACTGATCCGGCAGCAGGCCGCCGTGACCGAACGCCAGTTCCTGCGCTCGATGATCCCGCACCATGCCGGCGCGATCCTCATGTGCGAGGAACGCAAGGGTCGCGATGGCGCCGAAGTGCAAGCGTTGTGTGCGGAAATCCTGGCGTCGCAGCGCGACGAGATCCGGAGGATGAAGGCGTTGCTCGGCGACGAGAATCCGAGGCCATGAACATCGCCGACGACCGGATGCAAAGCGGTTGCTGGGCAGGTACGTATTCCGACAGGCGACTCAAGGGGAGCGACACACCATGACGTTCAACTTGTTCCGATGCAGCGCTGGATACGTGCTCACGCCTAACAACTCACCCGAGCCGGAGAGTAAGCGCGATCTGGGGCCGCTGGAGTACATCGGGCAATTGACCGGCGACGCGCTGGGGCAGGAGGTGTATCGGCGCGTCGTTGTCGAGATCGCCCGGAGCACCTTTGCCGTGATTTCCAAGTCCGAGCTTGGACTTGCATGAGGGGGCCATGCAGGCTTCGCCAAGACGCTCCACCATCGGCCGGGCCGGTAGTAACATCCCGCCCATGACCCGGCGCGCCCGCCATCGCCTGAGGATTGCCTTGTTGGCAATCGTCTGCCTGCTGTTCCAGCAGGCCGCGCTGGCGGCGTACCTGTGCCCCATCGAGCAGATGCCGGCCGGGATGGCGGCAATGGCCGGGCACTGCGCGGAGATGGGGATGGACCTGGCCCGGGATAACCCCGCGCTGTGCGACAAGCACTGCAATCCGGAACATTCCGTGGTCGTCGATACGGTGAAACTGTCGGTGCCCCCACTGGCGCTGCCGGCACCGATGCTCGTGCCACTCGTCCTGCAATCCACCTCCCGCGTCGCAGTCCAGGCCGACGTGCCGATCGCGCGATCGGACCCTCCACCGCGGCTGCGTTTCTGCAGCCTTCTGATCTAGCCCCCGAAATGACGTAGCAATCCGCGCCGGTGCCAGTAGCGCCGCGCGCGTCGCCATGTCCGTTTTGGAGGCTTCATGAACGCCCGATTCGATCGTTGCAGCGCGTGGCGCTTGCCAACGCACGCGCTCGCCCATTTCTTCAGCGTGGTCATGTTGACCACGCCATTCGCGACTGCGGTCGCGGCCGATGACATCTCATTGTCCGAGGCCTTGCGCCTGGCCGGCACGCGCGCGCCCATGCTCGATGCCCGTCGGTTCGGCGTCGCCGCCGCGCAGGAGGAAGCCGCCCGCGCCGGGGCCCTTCCTGATCCCAGGCTGACGATTGGCGTCGATAACTATCCGGTGACGGGAAGTGATGCGTTCGATGCGAGCGCGGACGACATGACCATGAAGAAAATTGGTCTGTGGCAAGAGATCCCGTCCCGTGCGAAACGTTTGGCGCGAGTGTCGTTCGCGGACCGGCAGGTCGACGAGGCGACGGCCAAGGCGGAGGCAGAAGCGCTGGCGGTACGCCGTGCCACCGCGGAAGCATGGATCGCCGTGTGGTCGGCCCATCGCGAATTGACAGCGCTGCAGATGCTGAGGGAGCAAGCCGCGCTGGCGGCGAAACTGGCCAAGGCGCGCGTGTCGGGCGGTAGTGAAACGGTCAGCGACGCACTCGCCACCGAAGCCGCCCTGCTCGAACTCGACAACCGCATCGAGGCCACGCAGGCAGAGAAACGCGCAGCGCAAGCCGGACTCGCGCGCTGGGTGGGTGATGCCGCGGTCGAGGTGAGCAACGTGGCGCCGGATTTCAATTCGCTCCCGATGTCCGAGTCCCAGTTGCTTGCGGCGGTTGATCGGGTCGGCCCGTTGCTGCCCGCGACCGCGCAAGTCGAAACAGCGGCGGCCGCGATTGACGTGGCCCGCGCGGACAAGCGATCGGACTGGAGCGTTGGGGCTTCGTACGGCCAGCGCGCCGGTGGTCGCAGCGACATGATCATGTTGGAGGTGGGCATCGGCTTGCCGCTCTTCTCGCGCAATCGGCAAGACCGTGGAATCAGCGCCCGAGAGGCCGACTACCAGGCAGCGCTCGCAAGCCGAGAGGACCTCCGCCGCCAGGAAGCAGCGCGCATTCGCGCCGATATCGCTCGGTGGGAAGGATTGAAACGCCAGGTCGTGTTGCACGAGGACGCCTTGTTGCCCCTCGCGCAGGACCGCAGCGCGACGACGCTCGCCGCATACCGCGCCGGCGGCGATCTGCAACCATGGCTCAGCGCTCGTCGAGACGAGCTCGATGTCCATCTCGCGCACGCCGAACACCTCGGTGAACTGGGACGTGCCTGGGCCGCGTTGGCCTTCCTGTTGCCCGCGGAGACGCAGCCATGACCACCACGCATCGCCGTTTGCAAATCGTTGCCGGATTCGTCGCGCTCCTGGCGGCCGTCGGCATTGGCTACTGGTTCGGGCGGTCCCGCGAGAGCGCATCCACGACCGCTTCGCCCAACATGCAGCCAGCCGACCGCCAGGTCATTTATTGGTACGACCCGATGGTGCCGGACCAGCACTTCGACAAACCCGGCAAGTCGCCCTTCATGGACATGCCAATGGTGCCGAAGTACGCCGATGAGGCGACATCGGGGGGCATTTCCATTGCACCCGGCGTGCGCCAGAACCTCGGCATGCGCACGGCGGTGGTCAAGCCCGGACGATTGGGCGCGACGCTTGAAGTGCCCGGCACGATCACTTGGGACTTGCGCCAGGAGCGCATCGTCAGTGCCCGCGTCGATTCGGTTGTCGAGCACCTGGATGTGCGCGCGCCATTTGAACGGGTGCGGGCAGGACAGCCTTTGGCCCGCATCATCGCGCCGAGTTGGAACACCGCGATTGCCGAGGCGCAGGCGCTGGGCAACGCAAGCTCTCCCGCGGCGCAGGGGTTGCGACCAGCCGCGCATGAACGATTGCGCGCATTGGGTCTTCCCGAAGGGAGTGGCACGGGCCAGCGCGGCCGCCTCACGTTGACCTCGCCGGTCACCGGCGTCGTCAGTGAAATCGGAGTTCGCGAGGGCCAAGCCGCGCCGATGGGCACGTTGTTGTTCCGCATCAATGGCACGCAGACCGTCTGGCTCGAAGCCGCCATTCCGCAGGCGGGGCTCGCAGGCATTGCGAACGGGACGCCGGTGGATGCGACGGTCGACGCATTGCCGGGCGAAACCTTTCGTGGCCGCGTTGAAGCCGTGCTGTCGCAAGTCGACACGAACAGCCGCACGCAACAAGCGCGCATCGTGCTCGACAACCCGCGTGGCGTGCTCGTGCCGGGCATGTTCGCGCGCATTGCATTGCATCCGTCCGCGGGCGGCGAACGACCGCTCGTGCCGACCGAAGCGCTGATCGGCGCCGGGTCCCAGGCGCGGGTGATAGTGCTCGCGGCCGACGACACCTTTCGCGCGGTGCATGTGGAGGCAGGCCGCAGCGGTGGCGGGATGACCGAGATTCTCACGGGCTTGAAAGGCGGCGAGCGGGTGGTGGTTTCTGGCCAGTTCCTGATTGATTCGGAAGCGAACCTCTCGGGTGCGCTCGAACGCCTCGACGCAACCGACCGCGACAAGATGCCGAGCGACGTCATGCCGGGCATGCCGGAGATGACGATGCCACCTTCGCCTTCGGCGTCCGCCCAACGGAAATGCCCGGTGGTGTATTGGTACGACCCGATGGCGCCGGACAAGCACTTCGACAAGCCCGGCAAGTCGCCTTTCATGGACATGCAACTGGTGCCCAAGTTTGCCCCGAAGGCGAACGCGGACTGCACCATCCGTGATGTGCCTGACGCCGCAGGGCAGCAGCCATGATCGCCCGCATCATCCGGGCGTCGATCGCCCATCGGCTGTTCGTGCTGCTCGCCGCCGTTGCGCTAGCGGTCGTCGGGATCTGGTCGACGATGCACACGCCGCTCGATGCCTTGCCCGATCTGTCGGACACGCAGGTCATCATCCGCACCGAGTGGCCCGGCCAGGCGCCACGCATCGTCGAGGATCAGGTCACCTATCCACTCACCACGACGATGCTGTCGGTGCCTGGCGTGAAAGCGGTGCGCGGTTTTTCCTTCTTCGGCGACTCGTTTGTGTACGTGCTGTTCGATGACAAGACCGATCTGTACTGGGCGCGGTCCCGCGTCCTCGAATATCTGAGCCAGGTGCGCGATCGCTTGCCGGCCCAGGTCAATCCTGCGATCGGACCTGATGCGACCGGCGTGGGCTGGATTTACGAGTACGCGCTCGTCGATCGCACGGGTCGCCACGACCTCGGACAACTGCGCGCGTTGCAAGATTGGTTCTTGCGCTACGACCTCAAGACTGTGCCCGACGTCGCCGAAGTGGCCAGCGTGGGCGGCATGGTGCAGGCGTGGCAGGTCACGCCCGATCCGCGGGCACTGGCCGCTCGCGGGATCACCATCGACCAGCTTACTGGGGCGATCCAATCCGCGAACGGTGCGACCGGCGGATCGGTGATCGAGCAGGGCGAAGCCGAGTTCATGGTCCGGAGTGAGGGCTATCTGCGCACGCGCGAGGATTTTGAAAATGTGCCGGTCTCGATGATCGCAGGCGGTGTGCCGGTCCTCCTGCGTGACATTGCCACCGTGGAACGCGGGCCTATCCTGCGACGTGGCATCACCGAACTCGACGGGGAAGGCGAGGTCGCCGGCGGCGTCGTCATCCTGCGTTCCGGCAAGAATGCGTTGGTAGCCATCGAAGCCGTCAAGGCGCGGCTGCAGGCGTTGAAGGCGAGCCTGCCGCGCGGTGTCGAAATCGTGCCGACGTACGATCGGTCCGAGCTGATCCTCCACGCCGTGCACAACCTCACCCGCAAGCTGGGGGAAGAGTTCCTCGTGGTCGCGCTGGTGTGCGCGCTGTTCTTGTGGCACATCCGCTCGTCGCTGGTCGCGGTGATCACGCTGCCGCTGGGCGTGCTCGCGGCGTTCATCGTCATGCGCTACCAGGGCATCACCGCCAACCTGCTTTCGCTGGGCGGTATCGCGATTGCGATCGGCGCGATGGTCGATGCGGCGGTCGTCATGATCGAGAACGCGCACAAGCACCTCGAACATTTCCGCGGGGCGCATGGGCGCGAGCCGGAAGGCGACGAACGCTGGGCGTTGATGGCCACTTCCGCCAGCGAAGTCGGCCCGGCCCTGTTCGTGAGCCTGGTGGTGATCACGCTGTCCTTCGTGCCGGTGTTCGCGCTGCAGGCGCAGGAAGGGCGGCTGTTCTCACCGCTGGCGTTCACCAAGACCTACGCGATGGCCGCGGCAGCGGGCCTCTCCATCACCCTGATCCCGGTGCTGATGGGCTACCTGATCCGCGGGAACATTCGCTCCGAGCGGGACAATCCGCTCAATCGCATGCTGATCGCGATGTACAAACCAGCGCTTGACCTCGTGCTGCGTTTCCCGAAGCTGACGCTCGCGCTGGGGGGCGCCGCGCTGCTGCTGAGCGCGATCCCGATGTTGCGCCTGGGCAGCGAGTTCATGCCGCCGTTGGAAGAAGGCACGTTGCTGTACATGCCCTCGGCGCTCCCGGGCATGTCCGCAGGCAAGACGGCGCAACTGCTGCAGTTGACGGACAGGATGCTCAAGGCCGTGCCCGAAGTGGACCACGTTTTCGGCAAGGCAGGTCGCGCTGAAACCGCAACGGACCCTGCGCCGCTGGAAATGTTCGAGACCACAATCACATTCAAGCCGCGAAGCCAATGGCGGCCGGGGATGACACCGGAGAAGCTCCGCGTCGAACTCGATCGCGCCGTGCGTGTGCCGGGGCTCACGAACTTGTTCGTACCTCCGATCCGCAACCGAATCGACATGCTGGCCACTGGCATCAAGAGCCCGATCGGCATCAAGGTGTCGGGGCCAGACGTCGCCGTGCTGGCCGAGTTGAGTGATCGCATCGAACGCATCGCGCGCACGGTCCCGGGCGTCAGCTCGGCGCTGGCAGAGCGGATAGCCGGGGGGCGCTATCTCGATGTCACGGTTCGACCCGACGCGGCGGCACGGTACGGCCTGAGCCAGGCCGACGTGCAGCGGCTGATTGCGACGGTGGTGGGCGGCAGCCCCGTCACAGAGACCCTTCAGGGACGCGAACGCTACCCGGTGGTCGTGCGCTACCCGCGCCAGGTTCGCGACTCGTTGCCAGCACTCGCGCAACTCCCGATCATCGCGCCCGGCGGGGCGCAACTGACACTGGGGCAGGTGGCCGAACTGACCTTCAGCGAAGGGCCGCCGATGCTCCGCAGCGACAACGCGCGCTTGAGCACCTATGTGTACGTCGATGTGGCGGGACGCGATCTGGGATCGGTTGTCGCCGACTTGCAACGCAACGTCGCCAAGCAAGTGGCGATGCCGGCGGGCTATGCCGTGGATTGGTCCGGCCAGTTCGAGTATCTGAAACGCGCTGGCGAGCGCCTGCGTCTCGTCGTGCCGGCGACGTTGGCGATCATCTTCTGCCTGATCTACTTCGTCTTTCGGCGCGCTTCGGAGGCCCTGGTCATCATGCTGAGCCTGCCGTTGGCATTGATTGGCGGGTTGTGGCTGATCTGGGCGCTGGGGCATGCCGTGTCGGTGGCGACGCTCATTGGATTCATTGCACTCGCCGGCGTTGCCGCGGAGTTCGGCATCATCATGCTCCTGTACCTGCGCCACGCATGGGAGCGACAACTCGCAGCCAATCCTGAGGCAGGCGGTGTCGAACTCGACGCAGCCATCCGGGAAGGCGCGGTGCAGCGCGTCAGGCCGAAGGCGATGACGGTCGCCGTCATCCTTGCCGGTCTCTTGCCGATCATGATCGGCGGCGGTGCAGGGTCGGAGGTGATGCAACGCATCGCGGCCCCGATAGTCGGCGGCATGATCAGCGCGCCCCTCTTGTCGATGCTCGTAATCCCCGCCGCGTTCGTGCTGCTACGGCGCCGCGAGCTCGCCCGAAACAATTCCACTACAACCAGGAAAACGAAATGAAGCACCTCACCTTGCTGTTTGTGCCCATGTTGCTGGCCGCGTGCTCGCAGGATCGACCGCCCCAGGAAACAGGCCCCCAGCCAGTTGCGGCGGCGACGTCCGCTCGCGCCATGGCTGACGTCGCGCCCGCTACCGTTGCGACTGCTAGCGGCGTCGTCGAAGCAATGGACCCGGCAGGCGGAACGATCACCATCGCGCACGGTCCCGTGGCGCAATTGAAGTGGCCGCCCATGACGATGAAGTTCCGGACCGGAGCGATCGACGTGACTGCAATCCGCCTCGGTGACCACGTCGACTTCAAGTTCAAGTCGCAAGGCATGGATGCAACGCTGACCGAAATCGCACGTCGCCAGCCCGAGAACTGAGCGGCGCCCACGCGCTGCACTGCTTCGTGCTGTCGGGTTACAAGTAGATTCATTGCCCGGGCCGCGCAGCGCGACGGGGCTCGGTTTCTATGCCGATGAGGGCGACATGCGATTTGATATTCGTGCGGCCACAATGAGCGACGCCGCCTCGTCGCCGCAACTGCTTGTCAGTCAATGTCCGCCTTTACGACCCTTGCGGTCCGTGTCAGGCGCAACTGGGTTCGGAAAGAGGCTTCGCCAATCGCGTCGAGAGTTGTCGAATAGGTCAGGCTCCGCGCTTGCGCTTCCCGCGGCGATCAGTCCCGCGCGGCGCGGTGTTTGCCGCGAATTCGGAAGCAGGCGGAGGGCCCGACGACTCCCCATTACCGCAGCGCAGACACCGCGCCAATGTGCAGTGGCGTCACGGGTTCGGTTCCGCACCAACATTGCTGCTCGCGCTTCTGCCTCTTCGCACACAAGGTGTACGTGATCTCGCATGGCCGGGATGTCGGCGCGCACGAAATGACCGAAGGGCACTGCTTTGAACTCCCGGTCCCACATGGCGAGTTCCGCCTCCGTGAGATCTTCTGGCGGACCAACAACGTGCGGGGCGGGGGATTCAATCGGCTTTCTGGCCATCGCTCACCTCATGGTTTTCGAACCTAAGCCATTAATTACAAGCGCAGGGGGTGGCCGGCTGCCGCGGTGCGCATAGATTTTTCCATCCCCCCCGTGCCCTCGGCGCCCGGCTCGGTCGCCACGGCTTCCCTCCACGCACCTCAAGCTGTTTCGTGCGGCAGGCAAGTAGCCTCTTCGCCGTTGATGTTATGGACATGGTGAATTCAAAGGTGCCCTTGTCGCGGGCCACCGCACATCGCGGCGACAATGTAGTTGGCCCTGTCTGAAGGCCTACCGCGACCGGCTGCGCCTTTGGGGAAGGCTTCGATGGCCCTTTCACAGGGGCGATATGGCCCGCTTCAAAGGCTGGTGCTTCATTCGCACCCGACACCTCGAACTTCTGCCACAGACTGGAAGGCGTTGCCGTCGGCCTAACATCAAGCTTGCCTTCGCATGCGTCGATGGCCATCCAAGTGAATGCGAAAAGTGAGCATCGATGGAGGCCGCCTTGTCTGGTCAACTCGATCAAGCCTGCCGCCAGCAGTTCGTTGATGGCGCTCTGAAGTGAGGAGTTAGACGTCCATCCACGCCTGCGCATGATGGTCCTGGTAGCCGCGATGTCACCGTTGTGGCCGAAGCGGAAGCCCGCCATGAGGTCGAACAACAGACGTTTGGAGTTGGCCGACCTGCTCATGAAAGCCGGCGATTCGAGGACGGCGCGCGGGATCGTGACGTAGGGGCCGGATGCCAACCGACCCTTCAGATTGAAGAGCTTCCCGGCCATCACGGTTCCCCTTTGGCGTGCACGCATTCGAGTTGAGTGAGCGCCCATGTCGCCTCCAGGAGCATCTGGTGCGCAGCCCATGCCCACTCTTCTTCGTCGGCGTGCTGGACGGCCTCAATCAACGCGGTGCGCAGGCCGCCGGCAACCCAATTCAGGTGTTCCGCCGCCTCGTGCAGGTCGACCGCCCACGCATGGTCCGGTTCGACGTGCATTGTGAGCTGAACCTCGGGCGCGGGCGCGGCGAGCGCGTGGGCTGTGAACCGACGCAATGTCTCGCCGATGTCCCAGAGCGTTTGATGGGCGAACGGAAAACCATCAATCGAAGGACTTCGGGCAACGTCGACCAGGACGTGGTAACTGGCCTCGGCCATGGACTTCAACTTCGTCGCAAGTTCGCGCGAATCAATCGACATCCGGATTTACCTCCGAGAACGGGCGTGCCTTCCGCGGGCGACCGCGCCCTGCATGAGCGTTACGGGCCGGCGCAGCAAGACAAGTCGCAGGGGCTGGATGTTTCGATGCGCGATAACGATCGGCTAGCGAAGCCGCAAAGCGTTCGATGTCGGCTTGAAGCCATTGGGGGGCGCGACCCGGCCGTCGAACGGGTAGGGGGAAATCAGGGTCGTGATAGCTGCCGGTCGCGCCGTAGAACGTTGTTCGGCATTCGCCGAGCGCTTCTCGGACATCCTGCACGTGGAGCAACACCTTCATCGCCGGGGCACCGATCTGTTACTGGTGCGGCAACGGTAGTCTGCACGCGGCTGCGACGCGGCTACCCTTTTGGATTCAAAAGGGGATCAAATCTTCAACTTGACCGCCCGCGCGCGCGCGCGTTTGGCAAGTTTGTCGACCGTATGCTTGGGTATTTCGCGGGCTAATCGAAGGAATTCCTGCAGGTCGTCGAAAGTCACGAGCTCGGCTTCGCTTGCGGCGGACCGTAGCTTCAACAACGCCTCCGATGCCAAGTGATACCGGGCTGCCGCCGTATAAGTGATCGGACGACCGATCATGCGACGAGTGCGAAAGTGCGAGATCACCGCGTTGATTCGCTCGCTTGAACGACCGCGATGGGGGTTCGACAGGTGCATTAAAGCTTCGACGGCTTCTTCGGTCGCAGCTTTCAGTTCCGCCCGGGTCGATCCGGACTGAAGCTCGAAGCGCAGTTTATGGGCAACGCCGCGAATGACCAGCTTACCGAGCGGAGACAACCCGCGCTTGCGCCTGGGCGCAGACGATTGCGTTGGCATAGTTGAACTCCCAGTGGTTGGTAAAGCGAATCAGGCTCCGAAGCTCCACACAACAGAACGCCGACGAGGGGGCTAGCGTGCCTTCGCGGCCAGGAGAGTGGTCGCCCACCATTCAAGAATGACTCGTAGTCGGGGCAGGGCGCGCGCGCGGTCGTAGCTGCGGACGGTATCGTTTAGAATTTCGTGGTCGAGCACATGTTCGATGTCGACGCGATCGAACATGCGGCTTGCATCCTTACGGCTCGCCGCGTTGGCCAACGTCGAGAACGAACTTCTAAACCCGTGCGGGGTGTGTGTGCCGGCGAAACCGATTGAACGAAGTAACTTGCTCGGCGCCTCCAACGTCACATGGCCGGTCGTCGTTTCGAACACGAACTCGATGCCGCGCGGAAGCGTCTTCAGCCAGTTCACAACGTTCGGCGCAAGCGGAATAACGTGATCGCCGCGCGAACCGTCGGAGTTCTTCTGAAGGTCGCGGGGGATCGTCCAGGCCGGGTTCTTCCCGGTTAGGTTGAATTCGTCCCAGCGCGCGGCGACGACGCGCCCGGGTCGCTGTGCGGTCATCGCGCACAGGAACAGCGCGCCGCGTACCTGCCACGATGCCTGTGCCTGATCGATCCTTCGAAGGAGATCGCCCAACGCCCGCAGTTCGGTGACCGCCGGCAAACGCTTGCCCTCGCGTTCCATTGCCCTCCGGCCTCGCATGCCGCTTCCCGGCCTTGTTTCTGGGATGGGGTTGTGCGGCACGACGCCGCGCGCCAACGCCCAACGGAATATCCCATTGAGCATTTGCTTTATCTTTTTCGCCGTGTCTGGCTTTTCGCGGTGCAGTTTGTCGAGAAGCGGGGTGACCGTTGCTACGTCGATGTCACGAATCGGCGTCTGCCACAATGCTGTCGGCCTGAGATGAAGGTCGAGCCTGCCGCGTGTCTTTTTGGCGGTGCTGTCCGACCAAGCGTCTGCTTTCGCCATGTCGAACCACTTCTCGGCGACTTCCCCGAGCGTCGACCCGTTCGCACGCGTCGCGCCCCGTGCACGTTGTTCCGCACGCTTGACCCCGAGCGGCCGGATGCCCACTTTGACTTCCCGGCGTGCGTCTTCGGCTGCCGCGCGCGCCTTTGCGAGGCTCATCGCGGGATATGTGCCAAGCACCGCGATCGCCGCGCGGCCGTCGAAGCGGTAACGAAGCCGCCAACTCATCGTGCCAGTCTCAAGCACGTGCAGCGCGAGGCCGCCACCGTCGACGTATACGCCAGACTTCTTTATCGAAGCGATGAACCTATCCGTCAGTGCGGACTCGCGACGGGAACGTGCAGGCACGGGCGCGGACATTGTGCATACCGAGGAACTGAGAGGTGATCTCAGTGTATATATCTACACAACCGGCGCGACAACGATCTGATATGGGGGTAACACCTTCATAGCACTTCGATCGCTAAGGTATTGAAAGTAATAAAGAAAAGGCCCGCGCTGGGCGGGCCTTTTCCTTCAACTGGTGGAGGTGGGGGGAATTGAACCCCCGTCCGAAGGCACTCCATCCCCGGCACTACATGCTTAGCTCGCCGTTCGTTCTCGGCCTGTGGCAACACGACGTGCGAGGCACACCGCAGGACATACCCGCTTTAAGTTAAGTCGAAGCTGACGGGTCGCCACTCCAACCGATCCTGTGATGATGACCCTACATCCACGAGCACAGGCACAAGTGGGTTCGGGGCTAGGCCTTAAGCGGCCAGAGCGTAGACGTCGTCGTTCGCGTCTAGGTTTTTGCAGCTGGATTAACGAGGAAAGCTACCCCCTCGGCATGCGCCAAGCGATTTCGCGACCCCCGTCGAAGCCAGTGCACCCCCGGGGAACATCAATCACGCTGACCGGCGCAGTATAGGCCCGCGCGCCGTGCAGGCAAGGCGAAGCGCCGGATCGCGGCCGGAGGGGCCAGCGGCGATTCATCGCAGTCTATGCTTCGCCCCATGCAGCCCGTGCCCCCGAACGAGCCCATCCCGCCCGACCAGGACGCCATCGAGGCCACGAGCCGCAGTGGCTTCGTGCTGGCGGTGCTCGTGCTGATCGCCTCCACGTTGCTGGTCGTGCTGGCCTGGCGGGCGGCGCGCGAGCGCGAACTGAAGGCCGCGCACGCCGAGTTCCAGGCCTCGTGCCAGGAAATCGTGGAGCTGGTGCAGCAGCGCCTGGTGAACTACGAACTGACCATCCGCGGCGGCGCGGCGCTGTTCGCCAGCGTGACGCGGCCTAGCCCGCGGCAGTGGCAGGCGTACGTGGACGGGCTGGACCTGCCGGTGCGCTTCCCGGCGATGACGGGCCTGGGCTTCGCGGCCTACACCGACGCGCACGGGATGGAGCAGTTGCAACTGGATGCGCGCGCGGCGGGCCGCGGCTTGTTCAGCGTTTGGCCGCACGGCGTGCGCACGCACTACGCGCCGATCTTCTACCTCGAACCCAAGACCGCCGAGAACCTCAACGTCGTCGGTTACGACATGTATTCCGAGCCCGTGCGCCACGCCGCGATGGAAGCGGCGTTGCGCGACGCGGCGCCGCGCATGACAGGTCGCGTGCACCTGCTGCAGGACCTCGATCCCGAAGCGGCGGGATTCCTGGTGTATGCGCCGGTGTTCCGCGGCGGCCAGGCGCCGGCGACCTATGCCGAACGCTACGACGCGCTCAGCGGCTGGGTGTATTCGCCAGTGCGCGTGCCGCGCTTCGTGGCGACGGCGCTGCGGCCGATCCAGCGCAACGTCGCCTTCCGCATCCTCGATGTCACGGGCGGCACGCGCGCGATGCTGTATTCGGACGGCGACTATCCGTTGCGTACCGACGCGACGTTCCGTTACGAACAGCGCGCGAGTTCGTACGGCCGCACGTGGCAGTTCGAATTCGCGTCGGCGCCGCAGGAAGTGGCCGCGCCAGGGCTGCGTCCTTTGCGCACCGCGTTGGTCGTCGGCCTGCTTGCATCGCTGCTGTTGTTCGGCATCGCGTGGTCGCTGGCCTATACCGAATCGCGTGCGCAGCGGCTGGCGGCACGCATGTCGGCGGCGCACCGGCGCAGCGAGTCCCGCGTGCGTGCGCTCAACCGCACGCTGGAGGCGCGCGTCGAAACGCGCACGCGCGAACTGAGCGAAGCCAATCGCGGGCTGGAGACGTTCGCGTATTCGATCTCGCACGACCTGCGCGCACCATTGCGCGCGATCGAAGGCTTCGGCCGCGTGCTCGGCGATCGCTACGCGCCGGTGCTCGACGACACCGGCCGCGATTACCTGGTGCGCATCCGCGGCGCGGCGGCGCGCATGAGCGAGCTGATCGAAGCGTTGCTGAAGGTGTCGCGCGTGGGCCGCGGCGAACTGCAGCCCGAACTGCTCGACCTGTCGCGCATGGCGCACGAGATCATCGCGGAGTTGCAGGCCATCGAGCCGCAGCGCCGCGTGGCCGTGGAGATCGCACCGCACCTCAGCGCGCGCGGCGACCGCGCATTGGTGCGCAGCCTCCTGCAGAACCTGCTCGGCAATGCGTGGAAGTTCACGCGCGAGAAACCCGACGGGCGCATCGAGTTCGGCGTGGAAGCCGACGGGTTTTCGTTCTACGTCAGCGACAACGGCATGGGCTTCGATCCGGCGTACGCGGACAAGTTGTTCCGCCCGTTCCAGCGCCTGCACGACGATGCGAAGTTCGCGGGCGAGGGCATCGGCCTGGCGACGGCCAAGCGCATCGTCGAACGCCATGGCGGCGCGTTGTTCGCCAGTGGCGTGCCGGGCGAGGGCGCGGTGTTCTCGTTCACGCTGGCGCCGCATCCGGACGCGGAGCCGGACCGCAGGCGCACGCCGCGCTGAAATGCGTCAGGCGTTCTTGTTGTGCCGGCGCAGCACGCGCTGCTTCTCGCGGTTCCAGTCGCGTTCCTTGCTGGCCTCGCGCTTGTCGTGCGTCTGCTTGCCCTTCGCCAGCGCGAGCTCGGCCTTCACCTTGCTGCCGCTCCAGTACAGCGCAGTGGGTACCAGCGTGTAGCCGTCGCGCTGCACGCGGCCGACCAGCTGGTCGATCTCGCGGCGATGCAGCAGCAGCTTGCGGGTGCGGTGCGCGTCGGCGATGACGTGCGTGGACGCCATGATGAGCGGGGTGATCTGCGCGCCGAACAGGAAGAGTTCGCCGTCCTTCACGATCGCGTAGCTTTCGCCGATGTTGGCCCGGCCCGCCCGGATCGCCTTGAGTTCCCAGCCCTGCAGCGCCAGGCCCGCTTCGACCTTCTGCTCCAGGTGGTACTCGTGCTTGGCGCGCTTGTTGAGCGCGATGGTCTTCTGGGCCGGCGCCTTGTCCTTCTTCTTCGGCGCGCCCGCGCCGCTGTTTCCCTTATCCTTGGCCGCCTGCTTGTTCATGGCGGGCATTCTCGCCGATGCCGCCCCCGTAAGCGAACCCGCGCCCATGCCCACCATCACACGCAGCGCCCTCGTCGAGCATTCGGCGGCCCGCATGTTCGCGCTCGTGAACGACATCGCCGCGTATCCGCGCCGGTTCGACTGGTGCGAATCGGCGGACATCCTGGAACGCGACGACACCCGCGTGGTCGCGCGGCTGGACCTGGGGCTGGGCTCGCTGCGCACGTGGTTCACGACGGAAAACACCCTGTCGCCGCCGCACCACATCGACATGCAACTCCGGGACGGGCCGTTCAAGCAGTTGCACGGGCGCTGGCAGTTCCATGCGCTCGACGAATCGGCGTGCAAGGTCACGCTGACGCTCGACTTCGAACCGAAGAACAAACTGCTGGGGCCGGCCTTCGCGATCGGCTTCCAGGGGCTGGCCGACCGCATGGTCGACGACTTCGTGCGCGCCGCCGACCGCGGCGCGGAGTGAGCGGCGCGCGCATGCGCATCGACATCGTGCTGGCGTGGCCGCATCGCTGCGAGGCGTGGGCGGTGGACGTGCCCGAAGGGGCGACGCTGGGCGATGCGCTGGTGCAGGCGGGCCTGGACGCGGAGGCGCTGCGGGCGCGGGGCGTGGATGGCCAGGCGATCCACGGCGTGCGCGCGGAAGCCGATGCGGTGTTGCACGCAGGCGACCGCATCGAGTTGCTGCGGCCGCTGGTGGTGGATCCGAAACAGGCGCGGCGGAACCGGGCCGCGCGGTGACGACGCGCGCTTAGTGGCGCGCGCCCTTCTTTTTCTTGTCCTTCGGCAGGTTGCCGAAGCGCGAACGCATGTCCGCCGCCAGGGCCTTGTCCTGTTCGGGGAAATATTCGCCTTCCCACTTCTGCAGCTGGTCGTTGGCGAAGAAGACCGTGAGCGTCTTGACCTCGGTCTTGCCCACGCGGCCGGTGCGCTCGGTGGCGATGTAGTCCCAGCGATCGTGGTGGAAGGGATCGGCGACGGAGGGCGTCCCGAGCAGCGCCATCACCTGGCGCTTGTCCATGCCTTCGGCCAGTTGGTCGACGTTGGACTTCTCGAGGAGGTTGCCCTGGTAGATCGGCTGGCGGTAGAGCATGCCGCAGCCCGCGGTGAGGACGGCGAGGGCGAGGACCATCAAGAGCTTGCGCATGGAACCTGTCGCGGGGGGTCGGAAGGGGGCCGATGATACACTCCGCCGCCATGGAACAGCAGGATCTGCGCAAGCTCGGGCTCAAGGTCACGCATCCGCGGATGCGGATCCTCGAGCTGTTGGAACAGTCCCGCCCGCGCCACATGACGGCCGAGGACATCTACCGGTTGCTGCTGGACCACGGGGACGAAATCGGGCTGGCCACCGTTTACCGGGTGCTCACGCAATTCGAGGCGGCCGGGCTGGTGCTCAAGCACAACTTCGAGGGTGGCCACGCGGTGTACGAGCTGGACCGCGGCGAGCACCACGACCACATGGTCGACATCGAGACCGGCAAGGTCATCGAGTTCCAGAGCGCGGAGATCGAAGACCTGCAACGGCAGATCGCGGCGCAGCACGGGTACGAGATCGAAGAGCACGCGCTGGTGCTCTACGTGCGCAAGAAGCGCTAGCCCACGTCCGCCAGCAACCGCCGCGCCGCGGCGCGCGCTTCCTTGCTCACTTCCACGCCACCCAGCATGCGGGCGAGTTCTTCCTCGCGGTCCTTCGCTTCCAGCTGGCGCACGGCGCTCTGGGTCATGCCGTCGCTGGCGGCCTTGCTGACGCGGTAATGGGCGTTGCCCTGCGCGGCGACCTGCGGCAGGTGGGTCACGCACAACACCTGGCGTTTCGCACCGAGCGCACGCAGCTTCTGGCCGACGATGTCCGCCACCGCGCCGCCGATGCCCGAATCCACCTCGTCGAACACCATCGTGGGCACGGCGTCCAGGCCGAGCGCGGCGACTTCGATCGCGAGCGAGATGCGCGAGAGTTCGCCGCCGGAGGCGACCTTGCGCAACGCGCGCGCGGGCTGGCCGGGATTGGCGGCGACGAGGAATTCGATGCGCTCGGCGCCTTGCGGATCCGGATCGGCCGCGGGGTTGGGTTCGATCGACACCGAGAACGCGCCGCCGCCCATGCCGAGCTCGCCGATCAGCGTGGTCGTGGACGATGCGAGCGACTTCGCCGCCTGCGTGCGGGCTTTCGTCAGCGTGGCGGCGTGCTTCGCCCACGCGAGGCGGGCCGATTCGATTTCGCCATCGAGCGCGCGCACGCGGTCTTCGGCGCCGCGCAGGGATTCGAGCTCCGCGACGAGGGCATCGCGTTGCGCGGCCAGGCCTTCGGGCGCGATGCGGTGCTTGCGCGCCAAGTCGTGCAGGCGCGTGAGCTTGCGGTCCAGGTCGTCGAAGGCGGTGGGGTCGAGGTCCAGGTCGGCGCGGACGCGTTCCAGCAGGGACGCCGCTTCGTCGAGCTGGATCGCGGCGGTGTCGAGCATCGCGTCGATCTCGAGCAGGCGCGGTTCGTGTTCGGCCTGGCGCGCGAGGTCGTTGCGCATCTGCTGCAGCTGGCGCCCGAGGGCCGGACCGTCTTCGCCACCCAGGCGCGCGGCGGCGGCGTCGCAGGCTTCGATCAGGCCGGCGGCGTGCGCATGGCGGCGGTGCGCGGCGACGAGGTCGGCGAACGCCGCGGGCTCCAGCGCATCGCGCTGCAATTCCTGCAGCTGGTGTTCGAGGAAGGCGATGCGATCGCCGGGATCGCCGCGTTGCGAGAGCGCGTCGCGTTCGCGCACCAGCGCCGCCCACGTGCGCGCGGCGGCCTGCACCTGCGCCTGCAACGGCGCGTGCCGGCCGAAGGCATCGAGCAGCGCGAGCTGGCTGCCGCGCGCCATCAACGCCTGGTGTTCGTGCTGGCCGTGGATTTCGACCAGGCGCCCGGCGAGTTCGGCCACCTGGGCGATCGTCGCGGGGCGGCCGTTGATCCACGCCTTCGAACCACCGTCGGCGCGCAGCGTGCGGCGCAACTGGCATGTCGCGCCGGCATCGGTGTCGTCGAGGTCCTGTTCCTGCAGCCAGGCGGCGGCCGCGGGCGCATCGGACAGGTCGAACACCGCGACCAGTTCCGCGCGTTCAGCCCCGTGGCGCACCACGCCGCTGTCGGCGCGCGCCCCGGACAGGAAGCCCAGCGCGTCGACCAGCAGCGACTTGCCCGCGCCGGTTTCGCCGGAAATCACGGTCAGGCCCGCGGCGAAATCGAGTTCGGCCGCGCGGACGACCGCGAAGTCCTTGATGGCGAGATGGGTGAGCATGGGGCGATAGCGTAAAAGATTCGTCGTCGCAGGAACCGAGACTGCGTGCAACGCAATCCGCTTGCGCCCACCTGCCGCGCGCCGTATACCCGCCCCATGGCTTCGCGCACGCAACTCCCCGGCGACCTCGATCCGCGCGCACGGCACCTGCTGCGCACGCTGATCGGGCGCTACATCCACGATGGCGAACCGGTCGGTTCGCAGACGCTGGCCCGCCACGCGGGCCTGGACATCAGCCCGGCGACCATCCGTAACATCCTCGCGGACCTGGAGGAGGGCGGGCTCCTGAGTTCGCCGCACACCTCCGCTGGCCGCATCCCGACCACGCAGGGCTACCGGGTGTTCGTGGATTCGCTGCTGCAGGTGCGTTCGCTGCCCGAAGGGGAGCTCGCGCGCCTGCGCCAGGAGCTGCCGGCCGGGTCGGGCACGCAGGCCCTGCTGGGCAGCGCGTCGGAACTGTTGTCGGCGATGACGCATTTCGTCGGCGTGGTCGGGGTGCCCAAGCGCGAGCAGTTCGCCTTCCGCCACATCGATTTCGTCCCGCTGGATGCGCAGCGCGTGCTGGCGATCCTCGTCTTCGCCGACAACGACGTGCAGAACCGCATCCTGCACACGCGCCGCCCCTACGACGCGGGCGAGCTGGAACGCGCGGCCAACTACCTCAACCAGCACTTCGCCGGACGCCCGCTCGCGGAGATCCGCGCGCGCCTGGTGCAGGAGTTGAACAACGCGCGCAGCGAAATGGAAACGCTGCTGGCGCACACCGTCGAACTGGCCGAACAGGCGCTGGCGCCGGGCGTGGAGGACGACGTGGTGCTGGCCGGCCAGACGCGCCTGATGGGCGTGCAGGACCTGTCCGACCTGGACCGCCTGCGCGACCTGTTCGAAGCCTTCGCCCGCAAGCGCGAGATCCTGCAGCTGCTCGAACGCACCGCGCGCGCCCCGGGCGTGCGCATCTTCATCGGCGAGGAGACCGGCATGGCGCCGCTCGAATCGGTCTCGATGGTCACCGCGCCCTACGTCGCCGGCGGGCGCGTGCTGGGCGTGCTCGGGGTGATCGGCCCCACGCGCATGGCCTACGACCGGGTGATCCCCGTCGTGCAGGCCGCCGCCGACGTCCTCGGGGCCGCCCTGGAGGCGCCGCCGAAGGACTGAACGGGGCCCCGGGCCTTGAAAGCCCCGGCCGGCGACCGCATGCGGGGGGTTCGGGCGGAGGACGCCGCCGAACCACGGACCTTTCCAGATGACCCACGAACACCCGCAGGACAGCGACGCCGCCCTGGAAGGCGAGCTGTCTCCCCAGGACCAGATCGAACAACTCAAGGGCGAAGTCGAGCAATTGCGCGCCGAGGCGCTGCGCGAACGCGCCGACCTCGACAACCAGCGCAAGCGCCTGGCCCGCGACGTGGAGCAGGCGCGCAAGTTCGCCAACGAACGCCTGCTCACCGAGCTGCTCCCGCTGTTCGACAGCATGGAAGCGGGCCTTGCCGCCGCCGCGCAATCCGACCCCCTCCGCGAAGGCCTGGAGCTCACGCTGCGCCAGCTGCACCGCATCGCCGAGACCAACGGCCTCGTCGAAGTGTTCCCGCAGGCCGGCGACAGCTTCGACCCCGAACGCCACCAGGCGATGAGCATGGTCGAGGCCGGCGCGTTGCCGCCCGGCGCGGTCGCGCAGACCTTCCAGAAGGGCTACGTGCTGAACGAGCGACTGCTGCGCCCGGCGCTGGTCGTGGTCGCGAAACACGATTGAACGCAACGACCGAGCCTTGAAGGCGGCCAAGCGGCCCCTACATCACGTGCAGTCCGGCGGGCAGCCCGCCAACCAATTTCGAATAGCGACATCCCCGGAGGGAGCAACACATGGGCAAGATCATCGGCATCGACCTCGGCACCACCAATTCGTGCGTGGCCATCATGGAAGGCGGCAAGGCGCGCGTCATCGAGAACAGCGAAGGCGACCGCACCACCCCGTCGATCGTGGCGTACACCAAGGACGGCGAAGTGCTGGTCGGCGCATCCGCCAAGCGCCAGGCCGTCACCAATCCCAAGAACACCTTCTTCGCCGTCAAGCGCCTCATCGGCCGCAAGTTCCAGGACGCCGAAGTGCAGAAGGACATCGGCCTGGTCCCGTACCAGATCATGGGCCATGACAACGGCGACGCGTGGGTGGCCACGAGCGACGGCAAGAACCTCTCGCCGCAGGAAATCTCCGCGCGCGTGCTGGAGAAGATGAAGAAGACGGCCGAGGCCTACCTCGGCGAGACGGTGACCGAAGCGGTCATCACGGTGCCGGCGTACTTCAACGACAGCCAGCGCCAGGCCACCAAGGACGCCGGCCGCATCGCGGGCCTGGACGTCAAGCGCATCATCAACGAGCCCACCGCGGCCGCGCTGGCCTATGGCATGGACAAGAAGGGCGGCGACCGCAAGATCGCGGTGTACGACCTGGGCGGCGGCACGTTCGACGTGTCGATCATCGAGATCGCGTCCGTGGACGGCGAGATGCAGGTGGAAGTGCTCTCCACCAACGGCGACACGTTCCTGGGCGGCGAAGACTTCGACAAGCGCGTCATCGATTACCTCGTCGAGGAATTCCTCAAGGACCAGGGCATCGACCTGCGCAAGGATCCGCTCGCGCTGCAGCGCCTGAAGGACGCCGCCGAGCGCGCGAAGATCGAGCTGTCCTCCGCGCAGCAGACCGAAGTGAACCTGCCGTACGTCACGGCCGATGCCTCGGGCCCGAAACACCTCAACATCAAGCTCACGCGCGCCAAGCTCGAAGCGCTGGTCGACGACCTCGTCAAGAAGACGATCGAACCGTGCCGCATCGCGCTGAACGACGCCGGCCTGCGCGCGAGCGAAATCAGCGAAGTCATCCTCGTCGGCGGCCAGACCCGCATGCCGAAGGTGCAGCAGGCGGTGGGCGAGTTCTTCGGCAAGGAACCGCGCAAGGACGTCAACCCGGATGAAGCGGTCGCGCTGGGCGCGGCGATCCAGGGCGGCGTGCTGGCCGGCGACGTCAAGGACGTGCTGCTGCTCGACGTGACCCCGCTCAGCCTGGGCATCGAAACCCTCGGCGGCGTGTTCACCAAGATCATCGAGAAGAACACCACCATCCCGACCAAGGCCTCGCAGGTCTTCTCCACGGCGGACGACAACCAGTCCGCGGTGACGGTGCACGTGCTGCAGGGCGAACGCGAACAGGCGCGCTTCAACAAGTCGCTCGCGCGCTTCGACCTGGCCGGCATCGACGCCGCGCCGCGCGGCATGCCGCAGATCGAAGTCTCCTTCGACATCGACGCCAACGGCATCCTGCACGTGCACGCCAAGGACAAGAAGACGGGCAAGGAGCAGAAGGTCGAGATCAAGGCCGGCTCGGGCCTGTCGGAAGACGAGATCAAGCAGATGGTGCAGGACGCCGAAGCCCATCGCGAAGACGACAAGAAGTTCCATGAGCTGGTGACGGCGCGCAACACCGCCGACGCGATGATCCATTCGGTGCGCAATGCGATCACCGAGCACGGCAGCAAGGTGCCGGGCGACGTGATCGGCCGCGTCGAAGGCGCGCTCGCCGACCTCGAGACCGCGATGAAGGGCGACGACAAGGGCCAGATCGACGCGAAGACCCGCGCGCTCGAGGAAGCCGCGCAGTCGCTGGTGGCGGCGGCCTCGGCCGGGCAGGGCGGCGGCGGCGACGCCGGCGGCCCGCAGGGAGGTGCGCCGCGCAACGACGACGTGGTGGACGCTGAGTTCACCGAAGTCAAGGACGACAACAAGTAACGGCCGTCCCGGTCATGCGGAAACGGGGCCCGGGTCTGCGAAAGGCGACATCCGCCGATCCGGTCCCGGGCCCCGCCGTATAAGCTTTCGCACTTTTTCGAAGAACCCGGCTCCATGAGCAAACGCGACTACTACGAAACCCTGGGCGTGGCCCGCGACGCCAGCGACGAAGACCTGAAGAAGGCCTATCGCCGCTGCGCGATGAAGCACCACCCCGATCGCAATCCCGGCGACCACGCTGCGGAAGCCGCGTTCAAGGAATGCAAGGAAGCCTACGAAGTGCTGTCGGACGCGGCCAAGCGCCGCATGTACGACCAGCACGGCCACGCTGCATTCGAACACGGCATGGGCGGCGGTGGGGGTGGTGGCCCGGGCGGTTACGCCGACATGGGCGACATCTTCGGGGACATCTTCGGCAACATCTTCGGCGGCGGGGCCGGCGGGCGCGGTGGCCCGCGGCGCGGCGCCGACATCGGCTACGTGATGGAGCTCGATCTCGAAGAAGCGGTCTCGGGCATCGAGAAGCGCGTCGAAGTCCCCACGCTCGTCTCGTGCCAGCACTGCAACGGGTCGGGATCGGCCGACGGCCAGGTGGAAAACTGCACCACGTGCCACGGCCGCGGCCAGGTGCGCATGCAGCGCGGCATCTTCCAGATGCAGCAGACGTGCCCGCATTGCGCAGGGCGCGGCAAGGTCATCATCAACCCGTGCAAGCCGTGCGTGGGGCAGGGGCGCCTGGAGGAAGAAAAGGTGCTCTCGGTGAAGATCCCCGCGGGCGTCGACAACGGCGACCGCATCCGCTTGTCCGGCGAAGGCGAGGCCGGTCCGCCGGGCACGCCGCCGGGCGACCTGTACGTGGAAGTGCGCGTGCGTCCGCACGACATCTTCGAGCGCGAAGGCGACGACCTGCATTGCGAAGTGCCGGTGCGCATCTCGCAGGCGGCGCTGGGCGATTCGATCCGCGTGCCCACGCTGGGCGGCGACATCGAACTGCGCATCCCCGCCGAAACGCAGAGCGGCAAGGTGTTCCGCCTGCGCGATCGCGGCGTGCGTTCGGTGCGCAGCCGCGCGCCGGGCGACCTGTATTGCAAGGTCGCGGTGGAAACGCCGGTCAACCTCACGCCGGAACAGCGCGAGTTGCTGGAGAAGTTCGAAGCCACCTTCGTCGGCGAGGGCGCGCGGCGCCATTCGCCGAAAGCCTCGACGTTCCTCGACGGGGTGAAGGGCTTCTGGGACCGAATGATCAGTTGACCCCTCTCCCGAACGGGAGAGGGGCCCAGGCAGTTACTGCCGCACCAGTTCGATCGAAGCGACCATCGGGTTCGCACCCGACACCGGGCGTCCGCCCGGCACGAAAGTCACGTACAACTCGCTCCCCGCGGCCACGCCGTGGGGCTTCTTCGCGATCGTGTTCAACAGCGCGGTGACGTCGAAGCTGAAGAAATTCTCGCCCAACGCTTCATCGAGCTTGCTGCCGCCGCCGTGGTCGTGGAACTCGGCGTCGAAGAAGTTGATCGCGCCGACGTAGTGCGCGTTGTCCACCGGATCGGTGGGGCGCGCGGTGATGTACACGTGGTACAGCACTTCCGGCTGCTTCCAGGTGTGCAGCTTGCGCAGCACGAGCAATGCGCGGCGGTTGTCGGTGTCCAGGCCCAGCACGTCCGTCTTGCGCGTGCCGCTGATGCGCAGCATGCGCACCTTGGTGGGCGTGGCGCCGAGGTCGGCTTCGGTCTGCGCGGCGGCGATGCGCGTGGCGGTCGCGGCCGCGGACTTGGCGGCCAGCGTGGTGGTGGGCGGCGGCGTGGTGGTGGTCACCGGCGGCTTCGGCACGAAGCGGTCATAGTCGTATCCCAGCTGCAATGCGCTGTAGAGATTCTTGACCTGGCGCGAGATGCGCGCGCCGTTGGCGTCGGCCATCGCGAACGACGTGGTGATCCACGGGTAGGCGATCGGATCGGTCGGGTTCTTGTTGCCGTTCTTGTTCCAGCTGGCCCAGATGCGGTCGATGTTGGCGTGGTGCACGCAGAACAACGGATCGTTGCCCGCGTACGGCACCGCGCCCATGCCGCGGCCGTTGCCGACCAGCGTGTGGATGCGGCCGTGGATGCCCGAGTCGATCGCGCGGCAGAAGCCCGTCACCGAGCCGACGGTGTTGTAGGCCGTCTTCGCCATGATGTCGTTGATGTCCATCGCATCGCCCGGCTGGTTCAGCTGGATCGGCTGGCCGGAATTGGCGAGCGTGGTGCGATTGGCGCGATACAGGCAGTCGTACACCGGGTCGTTCGGCAGGCGGAACTGTTCCGGCAGCACGCCGCGGCGCGCGGGATCGGCGGAGCAGTAATCCCAGTAGGGCATCGTGAATTCCGGATGCCCGCTCACCTGGCGCACGATGCGTTCCATCGTCCACACGTAGAAGCGGTGCCACGGCAGGAAGTAGCTGGCGTTCTGCCCGGAGTGCGACTGGCACGTGTTCCAGACTTCCTCGGCCAGCGTGCGCATCGGCGTCGGTGTGTCGCCGAAGATGCGCGTGAGTTCGGCGGCCTTGTTGGTCGCGCCGTTGACGAAGTGCGTGTACCACTGCCACGACCAGCTCAGGGGATTGTCGGGGCCCATGCCCTGCATCGCGCGCACGGCGTTGGCGTAGATCTCGAGCATGCGCGCACCGTCGGCGGTGGCGATGTCGTAGCGGACCGGCGTGGTCGCAGCGAACACGGAGCCCGAAGCGCCAAGCGCGATGGGCGCGGCCGCGAGGCCTTGCAGGAACGTACGGCGGGAAAAGCTGGTCACGACCACTCCTTCATCGCGTTGTGCGAATCAATGGGCCGCACCTTCGGGTGCCCCCGGTGATGGCAGAGTCAATGCGAGTGAACGAGTCGTTCATGCGCCTCCCTGCGCTCCCGTCGCGCGCCCCGCGGGGCGCGCGACACATGCGGTCTTACTGCCGCACGATTTCCACGGTCGCGACCATCGCGCCTGCATCCGCGCGAGCCTTCCCGCCCGGCACGAACGTGACTTGCAGCGCATCGCGGCTGACCGCGCCGCTGCGTTCGTAGCGACGCAGCAGGTCGGTCACATCGAAGCTGAAGAAGTTCTCGCCCAGCGCTGCGTCCAGCTTGCTGCCGCCGCCGTGGTCGTGGAATTCGGCGTCGAAGAAGTTGATCGCGCCCACGTAGTTGTTCTTGTTGAGGCCACCGCCGCGGGACGGCGTGAGGTACACGTGGTACAGCACTTCCGGCTGCTTCCAGGTGTGCAGGTTCTTCAGCACCAGGTAGCTGCGCAGCGGCGAGGTTTCCGCGGCCAGGCCCAGCACGTTGCTGGTGGCGGCCTTGGCGGCGGAGATCGGACGCACGGTCACGTTGGTCGCGGTGGCGCCCAGGTCGGCCATGCCGGTGGACGCGGCGATGCGATCGACGGTGCTGCCCACCACGAGCTTGTGGCCCTTGGTCTTCGGCGTCGTGGTCGTGCCGCTGCCGGACGGCGGCGGCTGCTGCGGCGGGGGCGGCGGGGGCGGCGGCGGGAAGATCAGGTTGTCGTACGAGAACCCGAGCGGCGCGATGTCGAAGAAGTCCTTCAGCTTGCCGCTCACGCGCTGGCCGGTGCGGTCGGCGAAGGTGAACACCTTCGTCGCCCACGAGGCCGTCGCCGGGTTCACGCCACCGAAGTTCGCGTTCCAGCTCGCCCACAGGCGGTCGATGTTGGAGTGGTGCACCCAGAACAACGGATCGCGCGCCGCGTACGGCACCGCGCCCATGCCCTTGGTGTTGCCGACCAGCACGTGGATGCGACCGTGGATGCCCGAGTCGACCGCGCGGCAGAAGCCCTGCACGTCGCCGACGACGCTGTAGTTGGTCGTCGCCATCGTGGACGTGATGTCCATCTGGTCGGTCGGCTGGTTCTTGTCGATGCGTTGTCCGCCGTTCGCCAGCGCCAGGCGCTCGGGGCGATACAGCACGTTGAACACCGGATCGTTCGGCGAGCGGAACTGGATCGGCAGGATGCCGCGCTTGAGGGGATCGCTGGAGGTGTAATCCCAGTAAGGCAGCGAGAAGTCCGCGCGACCGCTGACCTCGCGCACGATCTGTTCGAAGAAGAACGTGAACATGCGGTGCCACGGCAGGAAGTGGTTCGTGTTCTGCCCCGCATGGGACTGGCACGTATTCCACATGTCGTTGGCCAGCGTGCTCTCCGGCGTGACGGTCGTGCCGAAGATGCGGGTGACTTCCGCGGCCTTGGTGGTCGCACCGTTGACGAAGTGCGTGTACCACTGCCACAGCCAGCTGCGCGGATCGTTCTCCGGGCGCGACTGCATCAGGCGGATCGCATTGGCGTAGGTCGCCAGCATGTCCGCGCCCTGCGGCGTGGCGATGTCGTAGCGGACGATGGGCGCCGATTGCGCGAATGCATTGCGTGAAAGCCACAGCGCCAGCGGCATGGCGGCCGCACCCTGGACGAACTTGCGGCGGGAAAGCGAAATCATGGGGAGGGGCTCCTGCAGAACGGCGGAATTTCGTCGAAGCACCGTTCGGCAGCCACGTGCGCGCGATGCGCACCGTCCCCCCGTTCGGTCGTCTTCGAACAGCAGACCGTGAAATGCGTGACAGACCGGTCAACACGGGTCACGGGGCGACCAGTGGAGGACGCCGTGCGAGCAACGGTCGAGCTGTTCGCGTGAAATCTTCGACACATCCATGAATGGCGCGCACGCGTGAAGTCCGTTAGCCTCGCGTCCATGCAAACGAACACACCCCTGCGCGTGTTGCTCCATGGCGCGAATGGCCGCATGGGCCAGGCACTGCTGCGCTTGTCGTCGTCGCGTGAAGACTTGCAGGTCGTCGGTGCGGTGTCGCGCAAGGTCGGGCAGCGCGTCATCGACGGCGTCTCGCAATTCGCCGCCGGCGAACTGGGCGGCACGCCCGACAGCGACGTGGTCATCGACTTCAGCCTGCCGGAAGCCTTCGATGCATTGCTCGCGCATTGCGTCGAACACGGCCGACCGCTGGTCACCGGCACGACGGGCCTGTCCGATGCGCAGCAGGCCGCGCTCGATGCGGCGGCCACGCGCATCCCCGTGTTGTGGGCCACCAACTTCAGCCTCGGCGTGGCCGTGCTCGTGGACATGGTCGAACGCGCGGCGCGTGCACTGCCGGGCTGGGACTGCGACATCGTCGAGCAGCACCACGTGCGCAAGCTCGACGCACCGTCCGGCACCGCGCTCACGCTGGGCGAAGCCGCCACGCGGGGCGGGGCGACGCCGCGGTATGCATCGCTGCGCGCGGGCGACATCGTGGGCGAGCACACCGTGCAGTTCGCCACCCTCGGCGAGCGCATCGAACTGATCCATCGCGCCACCGACCGCGACATCTTCGCCCGCGGCGCGCTGCATGCCGCCGCCTGGCTCGCGCGCCAGCCGGCCGGCCGCTACCGCATCGCCGACGCGCTGGGATAACCCATCGGGGGCAGCAAGCCTCACGCCTCGTGCGGGGCGGGGCGGGGCCGGGCAGGCGATAACGCAAAGAAATCGTTGGTATTTCCGGGCGACGCCCGTACAATTCCGGCTCGCCCGCCCACTGCCAGCCGGACCGGAAAGATCCCGAGTCCGTGCTTTGCTGCAACCTGCGATTTTCGTGCGCCAACGTCGCGCGATCCGGGGTGCAGCCAGGGGGCACTCCCCCATCAAGGCGAAGCCCGTGACCCTACCTGCCATCCTCGCGCTCGAAGACGGAACGATCTTCGAGGGCGTTTCCGTCGGCGCGCCCGGCCTGTCGGTCGGCGAAGTGGTGTTCAACACCGCGATGACCGGCTACCAGGAAATCCTCACGGATCCCTCCTACGCCCGCCAGCTCGTCACGCTGACCTATCCGCACATCGGCAACACCGGTTGCACGCCGCAGGACGACGAAGCCCGCCAGGTGTGGGCCGCGGGCCTCATCGTGCGCGACGTGCCGCGCCGCCCGAGCAACTGGCGCAACCAGCAGGCCTTGCCGGAGTGGATGCGCCAGCGCGGCGTGGTCGCCATCGCTGACATCGACACCCGCAAGCTCACGCGCCTGCTGCGCGACGGCGGCGCGCAGAACGGCGCGCTGCTGGCCGCGGCCTCGGCCGATGACGTGCTGGATGTCGAGAAGGCGCTGGAAGCCGCGCGCAAGTTCCCCGGCCTGAAAGGCATGGACCTGGCGAAGGACGTGACCACGCGCGACGCCTATTCGTGGCGCGAAGGCCAGCTCGACCTCGATTCCAACCTGTTCGCCTCCACGCCGGCGAAATACAAAGTGGTCGCCTACGACTTCGGCGTGAAGCAGAACATCCTGCGCATGCTGGCCGAGCGCGGCTGCGACGTCACGGTGGTGCCGGCGCAAACCCCGGCCGACCAGGTGCTCGCGATGCAGCCGGACGGCGTGTTCCTGTCGAACGGCCCGGGCGATCCGGCGCCGTGCGATTACGCGATCGCCGCCATCCGCACCTTCGTAGACAAGAAAGTCCCGACCTACGGCATCTGCCTCGGCCACCAACTGCTCGGCCTGGCGATCGGCGCGACCACCAGCAAGATGAAGTTCGGCCACCACGGCGCCAACCACCCGGTGATCGACCTCGATACCGGTCGCGTGATGATCACCTCGCAGAACCACGGCTTCGCGGTCGACGAGGCATCGCTGCCGGCGAACGCGCGCGTGACGCACCGGTCGTTGTTCGATGGTTCCAACCAGGGCATCGCACTCACGGATGCACCGGCGTTCTCCTTCCAGGGCCACCCGGAAGCCAGCCCCGGCCCGCACGACGTTGCGCCCTTGTTCGACAAGTTCATCGACGCGATGCGGGACCGGGGACCGGGGACCAGGGACCGGGGAGGAGCGGCGTGACACCGAGCCACTTCCGCGAACTGGATGTCTGGCAGAAGTCCATGGACCTCGCTGCGTCCGTGTACTCGCTGACGTCGGCCTTTCCGCGCGACGAGCGATTCGGGTTGTCGTCCCAGATGCAGCGTTCCGCGGTTTCGATTCCGTCGAATATCGCGGAGGGCAATGCACGCGCAACAACTCGCGATTACGCGCGGTTCGTTTCGCAAGCGTGCGGCTCCGCGGCCGAACTGCAGACGCAGCCATTGCTGTCGAAGGCGCTCGGATTCGCCATCGAACCCGACATCAGCGAAGCCCTGGAGCGCTGCGAAACGGTCAGCAAGATGCTTCGTCGTCTCCATCAGGCGCTGATCGAAAAGCTCGAGCCCCGGTCCCTGGTCCCCGGTCCCCGGTCCCGCTGATGTCCAAGACTTCGCGCAAACTGAAATTGTTCGCCGCCACGTTCCTGGTGCTCGCGGCCTATCCGACGTTCGTGCTCGGCACGGTGTACGCGCACTGGTTCAGCGCGAACCTGCCAGGCGGGCGCAACGGGCCCGCGGATGCGTATCGCCACACGCTGGCCAGCGCGACCGTCGCGTACACGACGTCGCCGCGCCTCGTCGCGCTCGTCACGCACGTGATGGAACGCGACGGCCAGGGCAGCGACATGCGCGCGATGGACGCCCACAACAACCGCATCGGCGCGCAGATCGGCGCGACGGCCCCCAGCTGGAACGAGATGCAGGCGCGCGTGCGCGCCGCCATCGACGCCGGCCAGGTGCAGGCCACCGATGCGAACAAGATCACCTGGCTGCCGCGCGAGCGGTGGCTGGATCGTTTGTACTGAGTCGAGGACGCAATGCCCAAGCGCACAGACATCAAGACCGTCCTGATCATCGGCGCAGGGCCGATCGTCATCGGCCAGGCCTGCGAGTTCGACTACTCCGGCGCACAAGCCTGCAAGGCGCTGCGCGACGAGGGCTATCGCGTCGTGCTGGTCAACTCCAACCCCGCCACGATCATGACCGACCCGGGCATGGCCGATGCGGTCTACATCGAGCCGATCCAGTGGCAGACGGTGGAGAAGATCATCGCGAAGGAGAAACCCGACGCGCTGCTTCCCACGATGGGCGGCCAGACCGCGCTGAACTGCGCGCTCGACCTGGCCGACAACGGCGTGCTGGAGAAATACAACGTCGAGCTGATCGGCGCCTCGCGCGATGCCATCCGCATGGCGGAAGACCGCGAACTGTTCCGCGTGGCGATGGCGGAGATCGGGCTGGACTGCCCGAAGGCCGCGGTCGCGCGCACGTTCGAACAGGCGGTCGAGATCCAGACCACGGTCGGCTATCCCACGATCATCCGCCCCTCGTTCACGCTCGGCGGCACCGGCGGCGGCATCGCCTACAACAAGGAAGAGTTCGAAGAGATCGCCAAGCGCGGTCTGGAACTCTCGCCTGTGCACGAGATCCTCGTCGAGGAATCGGTGCTGGGCTGGAAGGAATTCGAGATGGAAGTGGTCCGCGACACCGCGGACAACTGCATCATCGTCTGCTCGATCGAAAACCTCGATGCGATGGGCGTGCACACCGGCGACTCGATCACCGTCGCGCCGGCGCAGACGCTCACCGACAAGGAATACCAGCGCCTGCGCGATGCCTCGGTCGCGGTGCTGCGCAAGATCGGCGTCGACACGGGCGGTTCGAACGTGCAGTTCGGCATCAACGCGCAGACAGGCCGCGTGGTCGTCATCGAAATGAATCCCCGCGTGTCGCGTTCCTCCGCGCTGGCGTCCAAGGCCACGGGCTTCCCGATCGCCAAGGTCGCGGCCAAGCTCGCGGTGGGCTACACGCTGGATGAACTGCGCAACGAGATCACTGGCGGCAAGACGCCGGCCTCGTTCGAACCGTCGATCGACTACGTGGTCACCAAGATCCCGCGCTTCGCGTTCGAGAAGTTCCCCGCCGCCGATGCGCGCCTGACGACGCAGATGAAGTCGGTGGGCGAGGTGATGGCGATCGGCCGCAGCTTCCAGGAATCGCTGCAGAAGGCATTGCGTGGCCTGGAGACCGGCAAGGTCGGCCTCGACCCGACGGGCCTGGACCTCACCAGCGACGAGGACATGCTCAAGCTGCGCCGCGAACTGAAGGAACCGGGCCCGGAACGCATGTTCCACCTGGGCGATGCGTTCCGCGCCGGCATGTCGGTGGAAGACGTGCACGCGCTGTCGTTCGTCGATCCGTGGTTCCTCGACCAGATCGAGGAACTGGTGGCGATCGAAGGCGAAGTCGCCGCCGCGGGCCTGGGCGCGCTCGACAAGCGCCGCCTGCGCGCGCTCAAGCGCAAGGGCTTCTCCGATGCGCGCATCGCGCAACTCGTGGGCACGAACGAATCGGCCGTGCGCGCGCTGCGCAAGGCGCTCGGCGTGCGCCCCGTTTACAAGCGCGTGGACTCGTGCGCGGCGGAGTTCTCCACCAGCACCGCCTACCTGTACTCCACGTACGAAGACGAGTGCGAAGCGCTGCCGACCAAGCGCGACAAGATCATCGTGCTCGGTGGCGGCCCCAACCGCATCGGGCAGGGCATCGAGTTCGACTACTGCTGCGTGCACGCGGCCCTCGCGCTGCGCGAGGACGGGTACGAGACCATCATGGTCAACTGCAACCCGGAAACTGTGTCCACCGACTACGACACGTCCGACCGCCTGTACTTCGAATCGCTCACGCTCGAAGACGTGCTGGAGATCGTCGAGCTCGAACAGCCCAAGGGCGTGATCGTGCAGTACGGCGGGCAGACGCCGCTCAAGCTCGCGCGTGCGCTGGAAGCCAACGGCGTGCCGGTGATCGGCACCTCGCCGGATTCGATCGACCTGGCCGAAGACCGCGAACGCTTCCAGCAACTCGTCGACAAGCTCGGCCTGCTGCAGCCGCCGAACCGCATCGCGCGAAACCCCGACGAAGCCATCGCGCTCGCGCGCCAGGTGGGCTATCCGCTCGTCGTGCGCCCGAGCTACGTGCTCGGCGGCCGCGCGATGGAGATCGTGTATTCCGACGCCGACCTGTCGCGCTACATCCGCGACGCGGTGAAGGTGTCCAACGATTCGCCGGTGCTGCTGGACCGCTTCCTCGACAACGCGGTGGAAGTGGACGTCGACGTCATCGCCGACCACACCGGCGCCGTGCTGATCGGCGGCGTGATGGAGCACATCGAGGAAGCCGGCGTGCATTCGGGCGACTCCTCGTGCTCGCTGCCGCCGTATTCGCTGTCGGCCGCCACGCAGGACCGCCTGCGCGAGCAGGTGATCGCCCTGGCGCGCGCGCTGAACGTCGTCGGCCTGATGAACACGCAGTTCGCGATCCAGCAGGACGAAGCCGGCAACGACACCATCTTCCTGCTCGAAGTGAACCCGCGCGCCTCGCGCACCGTGCCGTTCGTGTCGAAGGCCACCGGCGTGCCGCTGGCGAAGATCGCCGCGCGCTGCATGGCGGGCAAGACGCTCGCCGAGCAGGGCGCGACGAAGGAAATCGTGCCGGACTACTACTCGGTGAAGGAAGCCATCTTCCCGTTCGCCAAGTTCCAGAACGTCGATCCGATCCTCGGGCCGGAAATGCGTTCGACCGGCGAAGTGATGGGCGTGGGCCGCAGCTTCGGCGCCGCGTTCGCGCGCGCGCAGGAAGCCGGCGGCATCAAGTCGCCGCCGGTGGGCAAGGCGTTCGTCTCCGTGCGCGACCCGGACAAGCAGCGCGTGCTGCCGGTGGCCGAAGACCTGGTGCGCCGCGGCTACAAGGTGGTCGCCACCGGCGGTACGGCCGCCTACCTGCGCGAACACGGCATCGCCTGCGAACAGATCAACAAGGTGATCGAAGGCCGGCCGCACATCGTCGACCTGATCAAGAACGGCGAGATCGTGTATATCGTCAACACCACCGAGGGCAAGCAGGCGATCGCCGACTCGTTCTCGATCCGGCGCGAAGCCCTGCAGCATCGCGTCACGTATTCCACCACCATCGCCGGCGCCCGCGCGCTCCTCAACTCGCTCGACCATCGCGGCCGGGGCGACGTGAACGCGCTGCAGGACCTGCACCAGGAATTGAACCTCGCATGAGCCGTGCACCGTTGACCGTCCAGGGCGCACAGCGCCTGCGCGCGGAGCTGGAAGAACTGAAGTCGGTGAAGCGCCCGGCGGTGATCCACGCGATCGCCGAAGCGCGCGCGCACGGCGATCTCAAGGAAAACGCCGAGTACCACGCCGCGCGCGAGCAGCAGGGCTTCATCGAAGGCCGCATCAAGCAGCTGGAAGCGGAGCTCTCGCACGCGCAGGTGATCGACGTGGCCTCGCTCAACGCCGGCTCGCGCATCGTGTTCGGCGCGACAGTGGAACTGGCCGACGCCGACAGCGGCGAAGAAAAGCGCTACCAGATCGTCGGGGACCTGGAAGCCGACATCAAGCAGGGCCTGATCGCGATTTCCTCGCCGGTGGCGCGTGCGCTGATCGGCAAGCACGAGGGCGACGTGATCACCATCGACGCGCCCGCGGGGCAGCGCGAGTTCGAGATCGTCGCGGTCCGTTACGAGGGCTGAGGCCATGGCCGCGCCCGGGCGCGCGACGTTCCTGCTGCCGGCGCGCATCCGCCTGGCGGGGCAGGGCATGCCGGCATCGCTCGCGATCGCACTGGGGCGGGCCGATCGCGCGGATGGCGAAGCCGGCGAACGCGCGCAGTTGCTGCGGCATTTCGACTTGTTGCCGCGCGGCTGGCCCGTCGCGGCGTTGACGCGTGCATTCGATGCGAGCGATGCGAACACCGGCGCGTGGTTGCGCGCGGATCCCGCGTACGTACAACCCGACCTCTCCGGCGCACGCTTGCTGGCGTGCGGCGATGCGTTGCAGCTCGATGCCGCCGAAGCCGAAGCGTTGCTGCAACCCTTGCGGCCGTTGTTCGGCGACACCGGATTTCCCATCGATGCGCCGCGGCCTGCGCGCTGGTACCTGCGCTTGCCGCGCGAGGCGAAGTTGCCGTCGATGGCCTCGCCCGACGAAGCCCTGGGCGCCGATTTGTTCGATCACCTGCCCGAAGGGCCGGAAGGCCGTCGCTGGCGTGCCTTGCTGAGCGAAGCGCAGGTGGTGCTGCACCAGCATCCGGTGAACGCGCAGCGCGTGGCGCGCGGGAAGCCGCCCGTGAATTCCTTGTGGTTCTGGGGCGGCGGCGTATTGCCGGACCACGTGACGACGCTGCACGCGTCGATCGCTTCCGATGAAGTGACGTTGCGTGCGCTTGCGCAGTTGACGAATTGCGCGGCGACCGACCTGCCTGCGCGATTCGCGGGCGGCCCTGCGCTCTACGACCTGCGCCCGCAGCGCGACCTGCATGCGTTGGCGGACGCGTGGCTGTCGCCCGCCATCGACGCCGTGCGCGCCGGCACGCTCGCGCAACTCGACCTCGACTGCGAGGACGGCACGCGGTTCACGCTGCGCCGCCATCAGCGCTGGCGTTTCTGGCGCAAGCCGCTCGCGGCGATGGACGCATGACGCTCGAACGCCGCATCGTGCGTCGTGCGCCGGTCGACCTGCGCGGCGACTGGCCCGACCACGTGCTGCCGTTGCTGCGCCGCTTGTATGCAGCGCGTGGTGCGGCGAACTGGGACGACGCACAACCGCGCCTGGCGCGCCTGCATGCGCCCGAAACGATGGGCGGGCTCGATGTTGCGACGCAGTTGCTCGCCGATGCGATCGCGCAGGATCGGCACATCGTGGTCGTCGGCGACTTCGATTGCGATGGCGCGACGGCGTGTGCGGTCGGCGTGCGCGGCCTGCGGTTGCTGGGCGCGCAGCGCGTGTCGCACGCGGTGCCGAATCGCGCGGTGCACGGCTACGGGTTGTCGCCGGGCCTCGTCGATGACCTGGCGGCGCTGCAGCCCGACCTGCTGGTGACGGTCGACCACGGCATCGCGTGCCACGCCGGCGTCGCCGCGGCGCGGGCGCGCGGCTGGCAGGTCCTCGTCACCGACCACCACTTGCCGGGCACGACGCTGCCCGATGCGCACGCGATCGTCGATCCGAACCTGCGCGACGACGGCTTCCCGAGCAAGGCGCTCGCGGGCGTCGGCGTGATGTTCTACGTGCTGCTTGCCCTGCGTCGCCGCCTGCGCGAAGGCGGCGCGTTCACCGCGGGCGCGGAGCCGGACCTGTCGGTGCTGCTCGACCTCGTCGCCGTCGGCACCGTCGCCGACCTCGTGCCGCTCGATGCGAACAACCGCGCGCTCGTCGGCGCGGGCATGCGTCGCCTGCGCGCGGGGCAGGGGTGCGCGGGCCTGCAGGCCTTGATCGAAAGCGCCGGCCGCGATGCGCGCACGCTCACCGCGTCCGACATCGGCTACGCGCTCGCGCCGCGCATCAATGCCGCCGGGCGCCTGGAAGACATGGCGCTGGGCATCGAATGCCTGTTGTCCGACGACGCCTCGCACGCGCGCACGCTGGCCGCCACGCTGGGCGAGATCAACGCCGAACGCCGCGGCGTGCAGCAGGACATGACCGACGATGCGGAAGCCGCGCTCGCACGCGTCGTGCTCGACGGCGCGTTGCCACCGGTGGTGTGCCTGTTCGATCCGGCGTGGCATCCGGGCGTCGTGGGGCTCGTCGCCTCGCGCATGAAGGAACGCGTGCATCGTCCGGTGGTGGCGTTCGCGCCCGCGGAACCCGGCAGCGATTCGTTGCGGGGTTCGGCGCGTTCGATCCCCGGGCTGCACATCCGCGATGCGCTGGCCGCGGTGGACACCGCGTTGCCGGGCCTGATCCCGCGCTTCGGCGGGCATGCGATGGCGGCGGGCCTGACGTTGCCGCACGCGGCGCTCGACGCGTTCTCCGAAGCGCTGCGCACGCATGTCGAACGCGTACTCGATCCGGCGGCGCTGCAGGCCGAACTGGTCAGCGACGGCGCGCTCGACGTCGCCGAGTTCGATCGTCGCCATGCCGAAGGCCTGCGCGACGGCGGCCCGTGGGGCCAGGCGTTCCCCGAGCCGATGTTCGATGGCGAATTCGACGTCACCGACTGGCGCGTCGTGGGCCAGCGGCATTTGAAGCTGACGGTGCGCGTGCCCGGCCGCGCGAAGCCCGTCGATGCGATCCATTTCGGCGGCTGGACCGGCACGCCGCCGCCGTCGCGCGTGCACCTGGCGTATCGCTTGTCGGTGGACGATTACCGCGGCGGCGATGCGATCCAGCTGATCGTCGAGCACCGCATCGCGGTCTGACGGAAGCGGAATCTGCCCGAAAGGTCCGGGCCCCAAGAACAATACCGGGGCATTCGCAGAGCTTGCATAGTCCCGCCGCAGACGTTGCGCGGGGACCTTTCCGGTCTGGACAGCGACGATCGCGCTCCCTTCCGCAGGACCGCTTCGTGCCCCCGGTCAACAGCCACGCCTATTGGGATCATCGCTTCCGCACGGACTGGGCGTCGCTCGGTGGCGAAGCGCAATCGCGTTGCTTCGCGCACGTCGCGCTGGAGGCGATGCCGGGGTGGTTCAAGGCATGCATCGCGGGTCGACGGTCGCGCTTGTGCGACTGGGGCTGCGCGGAAGGATCCGGAACACGTGTGCTGGCCGAGGCGTTGGGAGTCGACGCGGTCGGCGTGGATTTCTCGGACGAGGCGATCGCGCGCGCGCAGGCCCGGCATCCGCAGCTGCGGTTCCGCGTCGGCGACATGCGCGCTGCGCCGGGCGCCGAGGGCGCATTCGACGAACCCTGCGATGTCGCCTTTTCGTCCAACACCTTGGCGCACTTCCGCGACCCGTGGGCCGTGTTCGACGCGATCGCCGCGCGCGCCGAGCGCTTCGTCGTGTTGTTGTTGCCGTATCGCGAACGCAAGCTGCATCCCGAGCATTTCGTTGCGTTCGCGCCGAACACGTTGCCCGTCGCGCGCAACGGCTGGATGCTCGCGCACGCCGCGGCCACCGACCTGCGCGATTGGCCGAATGCCGGCGGGGCGGGCGAACAGGTGCTGTGCATCTACGCGCGCCCGGACGCCCTGGCCGACGCCGGCGTCACGCTCGCCCACCTGCGCATGGATACGGCGGACCGGGAAGCGACACGCACCGAGCTCGCGCTGGCCACCACGCAGGTGCGATTCGAAATTGCGCGCGCCCGCGCCTCCGAGGAAGCGCGCGCCTGGACCGCCGACCAGCTGACCGATCGCGAACTCCAGCTGGCCGCGCTCGGCGAAGCCCATCGCCTCGTGTTCGGGCGATTGCCGGCGCTCGAACAGGATGCCGCGGTCCTGGCCCGCATCCGCGCGTCCCGCCTCTGGCGCTGGAGCGCGCCTGTCCGACGGTGGTTGCGCTGAGGTAACGTTCCGCCTGCCGAACCCCATTGCCGCGACGGGAGCGTTGCAAGGGGCACCACGGTCCAGGGGAACCCAAAATGCAGCGTTTGTCCGTCGCGATCGCCGCCTGCGCGATCACGTTGTGCGTGACTACCGTCGACGCGCAGCGTCGCCATTCGCTTCCGCCGCAGGACGTCACCGCGCCGCCGCTCGTGCGGATCACGGGGGAGGTCGCCGCCAGGTTGCAGCCCATCCGCCTGCATTCGGCCGCGGTGCACGTCGATGTCGCCGGGCGCCTGGCGCGCACCACGATCGAACTCGAACTCCTCAACCCCAACGCGCGGCAGCTCGAAGGGTCGCTCGAATTCCCGCTGCAGCCGGGCCAGCAGATCGCGGCGTTCGCGCTCGACATCGGTGGCCAGATGCGCGAGGCCGTGCCGGTGCCGAAGGACCAGGGCCGCCAGGTGTTCGAGAGCGTCGAGCGCCGCCGCGTGGACCCGGGCCTGCTGGAACAGACCGCCGGCAACCAGTTCCGCCTGCGCGTGTATCCGATCCCCGCCAATGGCACGCGCCGCGTGCGGCTGGCGATCGACGAGGTGCTGCGTCGCGAAGGTGGAATGGGGCGGCTCGATATCCCGGTGCAGTTGCTCGCGGGGGCGGAGGCCTTCGCGTTGCGCGTGTCGGCGCGTGGGTTGCGTGCGGCGCCGGAGACCACCGGCACGTTCGATGGCTTGCGCTTCGCGCGCGCGGGCGATGGGTGGGACGCGCAGGTGCAGCGCGCGGCCTTCCGCGCCGCGACGCCGATCGGCCTGCGCTTTCCGATCGCCGATGCGCCCGCCGCGTACGCGACCACGACGGCCACGGGCGAACGCTACGTCCTCGCGGAAGTCCCGCTGCATCCCGCCGCACCCGCGCCGCGCACGATGCCGCATGCGGTCGGCCTGCTGTGGGATGCGTCGGCCTCGGCGCGCAAGCGCGATCGCGCCGCGGAATTCGCGCTGCTCGACCGCTACTTCGCGCGCATGGGCGAGGGCAGGGTGGTGCTGCGCTTCCTGCGCGACGTCGGCGAAGACGGCGGCCGCTTCGACATACACGGTGGCGACTGGTCCGCGTTGCGAAACGCGCTGGATCGCGCCGTGCTGGATGGTGCGAGCGATCTCGGCGATTGGTCCGCCGATCCCGCGATCGAGGAATACCTGCTCGTCAGCGATGGCCTGCGCACGTACGGCACCAAGGAACTGCCGCGCCTGTCGCCCACGCAACGCCTGTATGCGATCGATACCGCCGGCGCCGCCTCCGACACCGTGCGGCTCGGCAAGCTTGCGCAACAGCGCAACGGGCGCCTCGTCGCATGGCAGGGCACGCAGGGGCTCGAGGCCGCGACGCATGCGTTGCTCGACGAAGGCGTGCGCATCGTCGGCCTCGCGCCGCACGGCGTGACCGATCTCGAAGTGCCGTCGCGCTTCGTCGAGGACGGCGTGCTGCGCGTCGCGGGCCGCGTCACCGATCCCGACGCCTACGTCGATTTCACCCTCTCCGACAACGGCGTGCGCAAGACCGTGCGCGCGGCGATGCCCGCCAGCGATGCCACGCATCCGCAAGTCGGCGGCGTGTGGGCGGGGTGGAAGATCGCGGGGTTGTCCGTCGATCCGGAGGCGAATCGCGCGGAGATCGCGCGCATCGGGCAGCAGTTCGGCGTGGTGACGCCGGGCACGTCGCTGATCGTGCTCGATGCCGTCGAGGATTACGTGCGTTACGACATTGCGCCGCCGCCGGCCTTGCGCGAGGAGGTTGCGCGGCTGCAGGCGCAGCAGCGCGAGGAACGCGCACAGACCCGCAGCGAACGCCTGGACCAGGTGGCGTCGGAATTCGACGCACGCATCGCGTGGTGGAAGACGAAGTTCCCGAAGAAGGAAACGCGCCGCGACGCGGGATGCCCCGAGTGCGACGTTGCAGCGCCCGCCGCAGCGCCTCCTCCCGCTCCCGCGCCTGTCGCTGCGAACGCGCCGGAGGTCTCCGCAGTGGAGTCCACGACGATCCTCACCGCCGAGCAGGCGCAGGCGCTGGAAGTGCGACGCGACGCGGCGCGTGTGGATGCACGCGAGGCTGCGGACGCGGCGGCCGCGGCATCGGACCGCGACGCAGCGGCGGCCTCGCAGCGCAGTGCCGCGCCGCCGCAAGGCCTGCTGGCCCCGGGCGTCGAGCGGAAAGCCAACCCCGCCGCCACCATCACCCTCCAACCCTGGCAGCCCGATTCCCCGTACGCCCGCCGCCTGCGCGCCGCGCAACCCGATGCGCTCTACGCCCTCTACCTCGACGAACGCGACAGCCACGCCGACAGCACCGCCTTCTACCTCGACGTCGCCGACCTGCTGCTCGAGAAGGGGCGGCGCGCCGAAGCCCTGCGCGTGCTCTCCAACCTCGCCGAACTGCGCCTGGAGAACCGCCACGTCCTGCGCGTGCTCGGGTATCGCCTGATGCAGGCGAAGGATTACGGGCGCGCCGTCGAGGTGTTCCGCACCGTGCTCGCCCTGGCCGACGAGGAACCGCAAAGCCACCGCGACCTGGGCCTGGCCCTGGCGGCGACGGGCCAGCGGCAGGAAGCGATCACGCACCTGTACGACGTGGTCGCGCGCACGTGGGATTCGCGCTTCTCCGAGGTGGAACTGGTCGCGCTCAACGAGCTCAACGCGATCGCGGCCACGAGCCCCGGGCCGCTCGACCTGGCCTTCGTCGATCGCCGCCTGCGCCGCAACCTGCCGCTGGACCTGCGGGTCGCGCTGTCCTGGGACAGCGACAACAGCGACATGGACCTGTGGGTCACCGATCCGGACGGCGAGAAGTGCTACTACGCCCACACGCTGACGCGGCAGGGCGGGCTGATCTCGGACGATTTCACCGGCGGCTACGGCCCCGAGGAATTCGTGCTGCGCAACGCCAGGCCCGGCCGCTACAAGGTGGAAGCGCACTATTTCGGCGACCGCCAGCAGATCGTCACCGGCGCCACCACGCTCACGCTGTCCCTGAGCACGGGCTGGGGCACGAAGGCCCAGCGCGACCAGCGGGTCACGCTGCGGCTGGACGGCAAGGACGACACGGTGTTCGTCGGCGAATTCGACGTGAAATGAGCCTGCCACGCGGCCGGGGCCCGCGCCCCGGCTGCTATCATTCGCGGCCTCGCAACACGCAGCAAACGCCACCCATGATCGAACTCAATCCCGTCCGCCAGCGCATCGCCGACCTCTCCGGTCGGCTGCATGCGCTGAGGGGGTATCTTTGACTACGACGCCAAGCGCGAGCGCCTGGAAGAAGTCAACCGCGAACTCGAAAGCCCCGACATCTGGAACGACTCGCAGCGCGCGCAGGCCCTGGGCCGCGAACGCTCGCTGCTAGACAAGACCGTCAACGGCATCCGCGACCTCACCGAAGGTCTGGACGGCGCGAGCGAACTGCTCGAACTGGTCGAGCTCGAAGACGACCAGGACACCGCCAACGCCATCGCCGCCGACGTCGAGCGTTACGCGAAGCACGTCGAACAGCTGGAATTCCAGCGCATGTTCTCCGGCCAGATGGATTCGCATTCGGCCTTCGTCGACATCCAGGCCGGCGCCGGCGGCACCGAGGCGCAGGACTGGGCCGAGATCCTGCTGCGCATGTACCTGCGCTGGGCCGAATCGCGCGGCTGGAAGACCGAACTGCTGGAAGTCTCCGGCGGCGAAGTGGCGGGCATCAAGTCGGCCACGTTCCGCGTGGAAGGCGACTACGCCTACGGCTGGCTGAAGACGGAAACCGGCGTGCATCGCCTGGTGCGCAAGTCGCCGTTCGATTCCGACAACCGCCGGCATACCTCGTTCACGTCGCTGTTCGTCTCGCCGGAAGTCGACGACGAAATCGACATCGACATCAACCCCGCGGACCTGAAGACCGACGTGTACCGGTCGTCCGGCGCCGGCGGCCAGCACGTCAACAAGACCGAATCGGCGGTGCGCATCACGCACGTGCCGTCCGGCATCGTGGTGGCGTGCCAGACCGAACGCAGCCAGCACGCCAACCGCGACCGTGCGATGAAGATGCTGGCCGCGAAGTTGTACGAACTGGAAGTGCAGAAGCGCAACGCCGTGCGCGACGCGGTGGAAGCCACCAAGTCCGACATCGGCTGGGGCAGCCAGATCCGCAACTACGTGCTGGACCAGAGCCGCATCAAGGACCTGCGCACGGGCATCGAGCGCAGCGATACGCAGAAGGTGCTCGACGGCGACCTCGATGAATTCATCGAAGCCAGCCTCAAGTCCGGCCTGGAGGCCGGTTCCAAGCGCAGCGACGCGGCATGAACGACGAGCGAAGAATGACCGACACCCCGCAAGACATCCCGCCGCACGACGAGAACCGCCTGATCGCCGAGCGCCGCGCCAAGCTCGCCGCGCTGCGTGCGAAGGGCAACGCGTTCCCGAACGACTTCCGCCGCGCCGACTACGCCGGCGATGTGCAGTCGACGTACGCCAACGCCGAAACCTGGACCGCCGAGGCGCTCGCGGAGAAACCGCACCGCGTCGTGCTGGCGGGCCGCGTGCTGCTCAAGCGCGACATGGGCAAGTCGGGCTTCGCGCAGGTGCAGGACGAATCGGGCCGCATCCAGTTGTGGCTGAAGCAGGACGTGCTGGGCGTCGACGCGTACGCCACGTTCAAGGACCTCGACCTCGGCGACATCGTCGCGGTGGAAGGCGAGCTCACGCGCACGCGCACCGGCGAGTTGTCTGTGCGCGCCGAGACGCTGCGGTTGCTGACCAAGGCGCTGCGCCCGCTGCCGGACAAGTTCCATGGCATGGCCGACGTCGAGCAGCGCTATCGCCAGCGTTACGTCGACCTCATCGTCTCGCCCGAATCGCGCGAAGTCTTCGTCAAGCGCTCGCAGGTGATCGCCGCGATCCGCCGCTGGCTGGATGCGCGCCGCTTCCTGGAAGTGGAGACGCCGATGATGCATTACATCGTCGGTGGCGCCACGGCCAAGCCGTTCACCACGCACCACAACGCGCTGGATCTCGATCTGTTCCTGCGCGTGGCGCCGGAGCTGTACCTCAAGCGCCTGGTCGTCGGCGGCTTCGAGCGCGTGTACGAGATCAACCGCAACTTCCGCAACGAAGGCGTCAGCACGCGGCACAACCCGGAGTTCACGATGCTCGAGTTGTACGAGGCCTACGCCACGTACGACGAGATCATGGACCTCACCGAAGACATGATCCGCAACGCCGCGCAGGAAGCCATCGGCACCACCGCGCTGACGTGGGAAGGCAACGCGATCGACCTGGGCCCGCGCTTCCGTCGCTGGCGCCTGGAAGAAGCGGTGCGCGAACTCAACCCGCACATCACGGTCGCCGACTGCCGCGACCGCGCCGCGCTCGTGCGCCATTGCGAAGCGCTGCGCATCCCGGTCAAGGCCAACGATGGCTGGGGCAAGCTGCTGCTCGAAATCTTCGAGAAGACGGTGGAAGCCGGGCTCACGCAGCCCACGTTCATCACGCACTACCCGGTGGAAGTCTCGCCGCTCGCGCGCGAGTCCGACACCGAGCCGGGCATCACCGACCGCTTCGAACTGTTCGTCGGTGGCAAGGAACTGGCGAACGGTTTCTCCGAGCTCAACGATCCGGAAGACCAGGCCGCGCGGTTCCGCGCGCAAGTCGAGGCGAAGGAAGGCGGCGACGACGAAGCGATGCATTTCGACGCCGACTACATCCGCGCGCTCGAAGTGGGCCTGCCGCCCACCGGCGGGCTGGGCGTCGGCATCGATCGCCTCGTCATGCTGCTGACGGATTCGGCGTCGATCCGCGACGTGCTGCTGTTCCCGTACATGCGGCCCGAAGCGCACGGCGGCTGATCGATCGCCGCCGCGCGTGTGAAGGCCGGATCAAGCCGTCGTTGCCGTTGTTCCAGGGCATGACGCCCCCGGCGCAGTCCGACATCCGACGCTCGCGCGTGGCGCTCCCGGGGGAAGCCATCCTCCGGGGTCCCGCGGGCGACTGGCACGCGCCACTCGAAGACCTCTCGGTGACGGGGCTCTCCATGCCCCGTCCGGCGGGCCATGGCCTTGCGCTGGGGCAGGCGGTGGAAGTCGAACTGGTCGCCGGACCGCCGGGCGTGGCGCTGCAACTGCAGTTGCTGGCCCGCGTGGCCCGGTCCGACGCGCGCGGGGTGGGGCTGCACTTCGCCCCGATGCCCGACCGCCTGGAGATGGCCTTGCAGCGCCTGCTGACCCGGTTCGGCACCGTCCGGGACGGCGGAGACGACGACGAGGAGGCGTGTTGAGCGCGCCCCAACGTGAAAGCCAGCGGAATCGCTGCGGACGCCATCCCGGTTCGCAAGCAGAAACAGTGCTCCCGCTCGACACGGCGGGGTATGCTCCGGGCCAACGCCGGGGAGGGATTCCAGGGGGCGCCATCTCATGCGGGTGAATGAAGTGAACGTGGTCATCGTCGACGACCAGACATCGGCGCGAACGATGCTGCGGCACATCCTCGAGGACATCGGTCCCGAGCTGGCCGTGCACGACTTCGGCGACCCGAACGCCGCCCTGGCCTGGTGCGAGAGCAACCGCCCGGACCTGCTGCTGCTCGATTACCGCATGCCGGGCATGGACGGGCTGGAGTTCGCCCGCCGCTTCCGCCGCCCGCCGGTGCACCGCGACGTGCCGATCGTGCTGGTCACGGTGGTGGGCGACGAGCCCGTCCGCCAGGCCGCGCTCGAGGCCGGCGTCATCGATTTCCTGGTCAAGCCGGTGCGCCCGCGCGAACTGCGTGCGCGCTGCCGCAACCTGCTGCACCTGCGCCAGCAGGCCGAGACCGTCAAGCAACGCGCGCTCTCGCTCGAACAGCGATTGCTGTCGAGCATGAACGAAGTCGAGGAACGCGAACGCGAGACGCTGTCGCGCCTGGCGCGCGCGATCGAATACCGCGACATCGGCACCAGCGCCTACCTCGAGCGCATGGCGCACGTCGCCGGCCTGATCGCCGAAGGCCTCGGGCTCACCGAAGACGAAGCGCGCCTGATCGAACTCGCCGCGCCCCTGCACGACATGGGCAAGATCGCGATCCCCGATGCGATCCTGCTCAAGCCGGGTCCGCTCACGGAGCAGGAGACGACGATCATGCGTCGCCATCCGCGCATCGGGCACGAGCTGCTCAGCGGCAGCCAGAGCCGTTTCATCCAGACCGGCGCCACGGTCGCGCTGCGCCACCACGAGCGCTACGACGGCAGCGGCTATCCCGACGGCCTGGTGGGCGAAGCGATCCCGCTGGAGGCGCGCATCGTTGCCGTGGCCGACGTGTTCGACGCGCTGATCTCGCCGCGCCCGTACAAGGACGCCTGGACCATCGACGCGGCACTGGCCTACCTCTACGCGCAACGCGGTCGCCTGTTCGACCCGCGTTGCGTGGAAGCGCTGATGCGCTCGCGCGATCGCCTGGACGACATCTGCCAGCGCTTCTCCACCACCAGTTCGCGGCCCGCACTGGAAGCCTGATGCAGGCGCTGACCGCCCTCCGGCAGCGATTGACCAACCGGCCCGACAGCGAGCACGGACAGGCCCTCGTACGCCTGGCGGTGTTGTCGGTGGTGCTCGCGTACCTGATGGTGCGCGGCCCGGATCCGACGAGCCCGATCGCCGAATACCACGACGTGCTGATCATGGTCGCCACCGGGTTCGCGGTGGGGCTGGGCATCGTGGTGTCGATCCTCGTGCGGCCGGGCGTGTCGCACGTGCGCCGCGCGATCGGCATGGTGTCCGACTACGGCCTGATGGGCCTGGCGATGATCCGCATGGGCGAACCGCTCGCGTGGGTCTACGTCATCCTGATGTGGGTCACCGTCGGCAACGGCCTGCGCTTCGGCAACCGGTACCTGTACCTCGCGGTGCTTGGCGCCACCACCAGCTTCGGCGCCACGCTGGTCTTCAACGATTACTGGCACGCCAACCGCACGCTGGGCCTGGGTTTGCTGCTCGGCCTGGTCGCAGTGCCGCTGTACCTGTCGGGCCTGCTGCGCGCGTTGACGCGCGCCACCGAGGAAGCGCGCCGCGCCAACGAAGCCAAGAGCACGTTCCTGGCGAACATGAGCCACGAGTTCCGCACGCCGCTCAACGGCCTGGCGGGCATGTCGGAACTGCTCGCCACCACGCGCCTGGACAGCGAACAGCGCGAATGCCTCAACACGATCCAGGCCTCCACGCGCTCGCTGCTGTCGCTGGTCGAGGACGTGCTGGACATCTCGGCGATCGAGGCGGGCAAGCTCAAGCTGCACACGGTCGAGTTCTCGCTGCACGAACTGCTCGGCAACATCGGCGCGATCCTGCAGCCCACCGCGCGCAACAAGCGCATCGACTACATCCTCAAGGTCGCGCCCGACGTGCCCGAACGCCTGGTCGGCGACGCCGGCCACGTGCGTCAGGTGCTGATCAACCTGGCGGGCAACGCGATCAAGTTCACCGACGAAGGCTCGGTGAAGCTCGACGTCGCGCTCGCGCACGCCGAAGACCACAAGGTGCGCCTGCGCTTCACCGTGATCGATACCGGCATCGGCATCCCGGCCGCGGCGCGCGCGCGGTTGTTCGAAGCCTTCGAGCAGGCCGACGCCAGCCTGTCGCGCCGTTACGGCGGCACGGGCCTGGGCACCACGATCGCCAAGGGCCTGACCGAAGCGATGGGCGGCAGCATCGGCTTCGAGAGCTCGGAAATGCGGGGCAGCCGCTTCTGGGTGGAACTGCCGTTCGACCTCGTGCCGTTCGTGGCGCAACCGGTCGGCGTGCCGCGCGAAGCCGAAGCACCGTCGCCGGCGCCGGTGTCCTACGGCAACGAGACGGGCGCCAACGTCATCGCGTTCGGCGATCCGTTCCTGCGCCACCGCGCGCGCGTGCGCACGCTGGACTTGCTGATCGCCGACGACCACGCCGCCAACCGCATGGTGCTGCAGCGCCTGCTGCAGAAGGCGGGGCACCGCGTGGTGAGCGTGGACGATGGCGAACAGGTGCTCGACGCGCTGGCCGCCAACAGCTTCGATGCGGCGATCGTCGACCTGCACATGCCCGGCGTCAGCGGCCTGGACCTGCTGCGCGAATTGCGCGTCATGGAAGCCGGCGGCGGCAAGCGCACGCCGGTGATCGTGCTCACCGCCGACGTCACGCCCGAAGCGATCCAGCAATGCGCGCAGGCCGGTGCCCGCGCGTTCCTGCCCAAGCCCATCGTGGCGGCGCGCCTGCTCGATACCCTGGCCGAGGTGGCCACGAGCGGGCAGGCCTCGTCCACCACGGCCGCGAACGCACGCGTGGAATTGCCGATGGGCGAGGACGACTTCGATCCGGGCGTGCTCGAGGAACTCGGATCGCTCGGCATGGGTGAATCGTTCGTGCGCGAATTCATCCAGCAATGCCTGCGGGACGCCGAGGCGTGCCTGGCGTCGCTGGAGAAATCCGGCGAAGCCGGCGAATGGGCGCAGGTCCGCGACCACGCGCACGCGCTGAAGGGCGTGTCGAGCAACCTGGGCCTGGTGCGGCTGGCCGCGGCCAGCAGCGAATGGATGCGGCTGCCGGAATGGCAGCTCACGCGGGAATGGCGCGCGCGGTTCGCGGTGTTGCGCGAACGCATGGCGCAGGGGCGCGCAGCGCTGGACGCGCGCGGACACAAAGCCGCGCGCGACAACGAAAACGGCTGACGCCTGCATTACGCAGGCGGGTCTTTCCTACAGCAGTTCCACATCGATCCCGACTGACGTTACGCGGCCACTTCCGCCCCGGAGCGACGTTCCTGCGCGCGGACGATGCGGTCCATGGTCTTGAGCGAGCGATCGCCCAGCGCCAGCGCCGTATCCACCCACACTTCGGTGATGCCCATCAGCTCGTCGTAGCCCACCGGCTGCGCGATCGCGCGGCACTGGTTGAGCGCCAGGTGCGCATGCGGCGAACGCTGCTGGTTGCGGATGAGGTCCTGCACCGCGGAGGCGCCTTCGCCCTTCGGCACGAGGATGTCGACCACGCCCATCTTGTGCAGTTCGTCGGAGGAATAGATCTCGCCGCTGAGGATCATCTTTTCGGCCAGTTGCGGCGACACGCGCTTGCAGAGGAACGAATAGGCGCCCATGCCCGGGAACAGACCGAACAGCACTTCCGGCAGGCCCATGCCCACGCCTTGCTCGGCCACGATGGTGTGGCAGGACAGCGCGAGTTCCATGCCGCCGCCGAGCGCGTCGCCCTGGACCAGCGCGATGGTGCGGACGTCGCCGCCCAGGCCCGTGTGGAAGTGGTGCACGCCGTCGATGCACTTGCGTGCGTAACCGAGCAGCTGTTCGCGGTTGTTGTCGCGGATGAGGCGGGCAAACAGTTCGAGGTCGCCGCCGAGGTTGAACGCGGGGGCGTCCGAGGCGAGCACGACATGGCGCATGACGCCCGGGCGGCGCTGGTTCTTGGTCAGCGTGATGCTGTTCAGGAAGCGCCACATTTCGTCCATGAGTTCCGTACGGAAACAAGGACGAATGCCGGTGCCGGCGTCTGCGTGCATGTACAGCCAATGACTGGCGCCGCTCGGTTCGGATTCCACACGCATGGTGGGAAAGCGGGAGCTGCGCTGCAGCTTCTCGATGTTGCTCATGGTCGTTCCCCTTGGGAACCCGTCCGCGAACAGGGGTGGGCAGCGGGCGGGCAATAGCCCACGTGGGGGATGCTACACCCCGGCTGGCGCGAGGACCGAGTGAAAATGCAAGCGTTTACAGTCACGGGGCGACGAGCGGTCACCCCATGATTCGGTCACTGGAAACCGATGCAAGAATCAGGCCGCGGGCGTGGGTCCGCGCAGTTCGCGACGCAGGATCTTGCCCACGTTGGTCTTCGGCAGCTCGGTGCGGAACTCCACGTACTTCGGCTGCTTGTAGCCGGTGAGGTTTTCCTTGGCGTGCGCCTTGACCTCTTCGGCGGTGAGGTTGGGGTCCTTGCGGACGATGACCACCTTGACCGCCTCGCCGGACTTCTCGTCCGGCACGCCGACCGCGCCGACTTCCAGGACCCCGGGAAGCATCGCGATCACGTCTTCCACTTCGTTGGGATAAACATTGAAGCCGGACACCAGGATCATGTCCTTCTTCCGGTCCACGATGTAGAAGAAACCCTTCTCGTCCATCTTCGCCATGTCGCCGGTGTGCAGCCAGCCTTCGGCGTCCATGACGTTGGCCGTTTCGTCCGGCCGCTGCCAGTAGCCCTTCATGACCTGCGGGCCCTTGATGCACAGCTCGCCGACTTCGCCCTGGGCGACGCGGTTGCCGGATTCGTCCTTCAGGCACGCATCGGTGGACGGGACGGGCAGGCCGATCGAGCCGTTGTACTCGGCCAGGTCCATCGGGTTGATGCACGCGGCGGGCGAGGTTTCGGTCAGGCCGTAGGCCTCGACCAGGGTGACGCCGGTGATCTTCTTCCAGCGCTCGGCCACCGCGCGCTGCACGGCCATGCCGCCGCCGAGGGTGAGGTGCAGGCGCGAGAAGTCGATCGAGTCGAAGCCCGGCGTGTTGAGCAACCCGTTGAACAGCGTGTTGACGCCGGTGATGGCGGTGAAGGGGACTTTCTTGAGTTCCTTCACGAACGCGGGCATGTCGCGCGGATTGGTGATCAGGTAATTGAGGCCGCCGAACTTCATGAAGACCAGGCCGTTCGCCGTCAACGCGAAGATGTGGTACAGCGGCAACGCGGTGATGATCAATTCTTCGCCATAGCGCACGTTGGTGCCGATCCACGCCGCGGCCTGCTGCATGTTGGCCACGAGGTTGCGGTGCGTGAGCATCGCGCCCTTCGCAACGCCGGTGGTGCCGCCGGTGTACTGCAGGAAGGCGAGGTCTTCGGCATCGATGGCCACCTGCGGCAGCGGATGCATCTGGCCGAGGGTGAGCGCATCGCGGAAGCGGATGGCGCCCGGCAGCGAATAGTCCGGCACCATCTTCTTGACGTGGCGCAGCACGAAATTGACCAGCGGGCCCTTCGGGAAACCGAGCATGTCGCCCAGGCCCGTGGTGACCACCTGGCGCACCTGCGTTTCCGCAAGCACTTCCTGGACGACGGCGCCGAAGTTGTCGAGCACGACCAGCACGCTGGCGCCGGAGTCTTCAAGCTGGTGCTTGAGCTCGCGTGCCGTGTACATCGGATTGGTGTTGACGACGGTGAGGCCCGCGCGCAGCACGCCGAAGGTGGCGATGGGGTACTGCAGGCAGTTGGGCATCATGATCGCGACGCGATCGCCCTTCTTGAGCTTGAGCTCGCCCAGCAGGTAGGCGGCGAACTGCTGGCTGAGGCGATCGATCTCGGCGTAGGTGATCACCTTGCCGAGGTTGGCGAACGCGGGCCGGTCGCGGAATTTCTCCAGCGAGGACTGCAGCACGGAGACGATCGACGGGAATTCGTCGACATCGATCTCCGCGGGCACGCCCTGCGGATAACTGGACAGCCACGGACGTTCAACCTGCATGCTGCGATCTCCCCGGGATCTACTGCTGACGGTGCCGGAAGGCGCAGGAAAATCCGCTGCCGTACGGTCGCGGCCGATTGGAGCATAGGCACTACAGGCTGGCAAGGCGCTGGATTAGCCTTGCCGGCAGCCTCCGGGAGATTGCGATGCCAGCTGTCCTGCGCACCTTGTTGATCGCATTGTCGCTCGCCGTCGCCATCGCGGGGTGCAAGCGCGATGCCCCGGAAGTCGCATTGCGGCGCGACATCGCAACGATGCAGTCGGCGATCGAAGCGCGCGATGCCGGCGCGCTGGCCGACGGGCTCGCGGACGATTTCATCGGACCCGACGGGATGGATCGCACGCAGGCCAAGCGGTTCGCGCAGGTGATCTTCCTGCGCAACCGCACGGTGGGCGCGACGTTCGGCCCAATGGACATCGCGATGCAAGGGGAGGGCGCCACGGTGAAGTTCACCGCGGCGGTGACCGGCGGCGCGGGCGGCCTGCTGCCCGATTCGGGCCAGGTGTTCGATGTCACCACCGGCTGGCGCAGGGTGGGCGGCGACTGGAAGCTGGTGAGCGCGGAGTGGGCGCCGAAGTCCTGAAACGAAAAAGGCGGCCGGAGCCGCCTTTCCCGATCTTGCGTGCGTTGGCTTACGCCGCTTTCTTGGACGCCAGCTGGCGCAGCACGTAATGCAGGATGCCGCCGTTGCGGAAGTACTCGACTTCCTTCGGCGTCAGCAGCAGCACGCGCACGTCGAAGCGCTTCTCGCCATCGGGGCCGCGCGCGACGACGGTGGCGGTGCGCGCCTTGCCGTCGTCCAGGCCGGTGATGTCGAACGTCTCGGCGCCGGTGAGGCCCAGCGACTTCGCGTTCTGGCCGTCCATGAACTGCAACGGCAGCACGCCCATGCCGACCAGGTTGGAGCGGTGGATGCGCTCGAAGCTTTCGGCCACCACGGCCTTGACGCCCAGCAGGTTGGTGCCCTTGGCCGCCCAGTCGCGCGACGAACCGGTGCCGTATTCCTTGCCCGCGAACACCACCAGCGGCACGCCGTCGGCCTTGTACTTCATCGCCGCGTCGTAGATGGCGAGCTTTTCGCCTTCCGCGCCGCGCTTGTCGAAGTACAGCGTGTTGCCGCCTTCTTCGCCGCCGAACATCAGGTTCTTGATGCGGATGTTGGCGAAGGTGCCGCGCACCATGACGTCGTCGTTGCCGCGGCGCGAACCGTAGCTGTTGAAGTCCGCCGGCTGCACGCCGCGTTCCTGCAGGAAGCGGCCCGCCGGCGAATCCTTCTTGATGTTGCCGGCCGGCGAGATGTGGTCGGTGGTGATCGAATCACCGAACAGGCCGAGCACGCGCGCGCCGTGGATGTCGGCGATGTGGCCGACTTCCATCGTCATGCCGTCGAAGTACGGCGGATTCTTGATGTAGGTCGACTTTGCGTCCCACGCGTACGCCGCGCCATCGGGCGAAGCGATCTGGTTCCAGCGCGAATCGCCCTTGAACACGTCGGCGTAGTTCTGCGCGAACAGTTCCGGGCCCACGGTGGCGGCGATGGTGTCGCCGATTTCCTTGTTGGTCGGCCACAGGTCGCGCAGGAAGACGTCCTTGCCGTCCGGCGTGCGGCCGAGCGGTTCCTTCGTCATGTCGATGTCCACCGTGCCGGCGAGCGCGTAGGCGACCACCAGCGGCGGGGAGGCGAGGTAGTTCATCTTCACTTCGGGATGCACGCGGCCTTCGAAGTTCCGGTTGCCCGACAACACCGAACCGACGACCAGTTCGTTCTCCGCGATGCCGCGCGAGACTTCGTCCGGCAGCGGGCCGGAGTTGCCGATGCACGTGGTGCAGCCATAGCCGACGACGAAGAAGCCGAGCTTCTCCAGGTCTGCCAGCACGCCGGCCTTCTTGAGGTAATCGGTGACCACCAGCGAACCCGGGCCGAGCGAAGTCTTCACCCACGGCTTGACCTTCAGGCCCAGCTTCACCGCGTTGCGCGCGAGCAGGCCCGCACCCAGCATCACCGCCGGGTTGGACGTGTTGGTGCACGAGGTGATCGCGGCGATGACCACGGAGCCGTCGGTAAGTTCGCAATCCTGGTCCTGGATGCGGATCTTCGACTTCGGGCTGGCGGCGAGGTGTTCGGCCTGCGGCTGGTCGCCGCCCTCGGCGTCCATGCGCACGAGTTCGTTCTTCTTCGCGCCGCGCGTGGCGGTGAGGCCTTCGAGGTTGGCGTGGAAGTTGTCCTTCACCTTCTCGAGCAGCACGCGGTCCTGCGGACGCTTCGGGCCGGCGAGCGAGGGCTTGACGTCGCCGAGGTCCAGCTCGAGCGTGGCCGAGTACGTGGCGTGCGGCGTGGCCGCGTCGTGCCACATGCCCTGCGCCTTCGCGTAAGCCTCGACGAGCGCGATCTGTTCTTCGCTGCGGCCCGACAGGCGCATGTAGGTGAGCGCTTCGTTGTCGATCGGGAAGATGCCGCACGTCGCGCCGTATTCCGGCGCCATGTTGGCGATCGTCGCGCGGTCGGCGAGCGGCAGGTGCTGCAGGCCGTCGCCGTAGAACTCGACGAACTTGCCGACCACGCCGAGCGCGCGGAGCATCTGCGTCACGGTGAGCACGAGGTCGGTGGCGGTGGTGCCTTCCGGCAGCTTGCCCGTCAGCTTGAAGCCGACGACCTGCGGGATGAGCATCGAGGACGGCTGGCCGAGCATCGCCGCCTCCGCTTCGATGCCGCCGACGCCCCAGCCCAGCACGCCGATGCCGTTGATCATCGTGGTGTGCGAGTCGGTGCCGAACACGGTGTCCGGGAACGCCTGCAGTTCGGTCGTGCCGTCGATGTTGGTGACTTCGCGTTCCACCACCACGCGCGCCAGGTTCTCGAGGTTCACCTGGTGCACGATGCCGGTGTTGGGCGGCACCACCTTGAAGTTGCGCAGCGCCTTCTGGCCCCAGCGCAGGAAGCTGTAACGCTCCAGGTTGCGCTCGAATTCGATCTTGCCGTTGAGTTCCAGCGCATCGGCGCGGCCGAACACGTCGACCTGCACCGAGTGGTCGATGACCAGTTCCGACGGGATCAGCGGGTTGATGCGGTTGGCGTCGCCGCCGAGCTTGGTGACGGCGTCGCGCATCGCGGCCAGGTCGACCACGCACGGCACGCCGGTGAAGTCCTGCAGCACCACGCGCGCGGGCATGAATGCGATTTCGGTTTCGTCGTCGCCCTTGGCGTCCCACGTCGCGACCGCTTCGATGTGTTCGGCGGTGACGGTCACGCCGTCTTCGTGGCGCAGCAGATTCTCGAGGAGGATCTTCATCGAGTAGGGCAGCTTCGACAGGTCGAAGCGCGGCGACAGGCGCGGCAGGCTGTAATACGTCAGCGACTTGCCGTTGACGTCGAGTTGGGCGCGGGTGGCGAAGGAGTCGGCCATGCGTGGGGCTCCGTGGGGCGTGCGAGTGGGGGCGGCCTGCGATCCGCGGGAAAACCACGGAAAGGGCGTCGCTGAGCCCGCGAATTATGCCGGATCGAACCGTCGGTTCCCAAATTTGGGTTTACGCGCGGTCCCCGCGCGCCCCGGTTCAGAGTCGCAGGTGCGATTGCACCGCGCCCACCAGCGCGCGCCGGCGGAGCAGGAAATCCCACAGGCTGCCGCCCATTTGCCGCCACAGCACCGCCGAGCGCAGCGCCGCGAGCAGCACGGCGCGGATTTCCGAAACGATGGCCGCCTGGCCGAGGTAATGCGGGTTGCCCTGGACCATCACGCGCGGACGCAGGTGACTGACGGTATCGGCGTACAGGGTGCCGAGCGAGGCCAGCACGTCGGGATGGGTGCTGCCGAGGCGCTCGGCGGTGGGCGCGAGCGCGAGCAGGCCTTCCTGCACTTTCGTCGCGGTGGCGCCTTCGCGCACGAAGCGGCGTTCCAGCTGCATCACCGACAGCGCCAGGCGCGGCAGCAACGCATCCTTCGCATCGCCTTCGTTGGCGAAATAGTCGAACAGCAACTGCATCCCGGGCGCGACGGCGTGCGCGTTGCCGTAGATCTCCAGCGGCGAGGTGGCGTCGATGCGGAACACGCTGTCGAGCGCCGTCTGCAGCACGGCGCTGTCGGCCTGGCCGGTTTCGGCGATCTGGCGCACCTGGCGCAACGCCTGCACGAGGCCGGCGAGGGCGATGGCGCGATCGTCGAGCGGATTGGCGGCTGGGCTCATGCGGCGTGGAACTCCCGGGGGAAGGAAGGATCGAGGGGGGCGTCGGTGCGCAGGATGATCGCACCCCCGAGGCACGCATCCCCGTCGTACAGCACGAGCGATTGTCCCGGCGTGACAGCGCGCTGCGGCCGATCGAACGCGACGGCCACCGATCCGTCGCTTTCCACCGTCACCGTGCAGGGCTCTTCGCGCTGGCGATAGCGCGTCTGCGCGGTGCAGGTGAAGCGCGTGGCGGGCGGGGCGCCGGCGATCCAGTGCGCGGGCTCGGACCACAGGCGATCGGATTGCAGGAAACGACTGTCGCTGCCCTGGTCGACGACCAATACATTCGTGGCGACGTCCTTGCCCACCACGTACCACGGCGCCGCCGCGCGCCCGCGCACGCCGCCGATGTGCAGGCCTTCGCGCTGTCCGAGGGTGAAGAAGAACACGCCGGGATGTTCGCCGACCACGGCACCGGAGGGATCCCGGATTTCGCCCGGCGTGGCGGGGAGGTAGCGCGCGAGGAATTCGCGAAAGTCCCGTTCGCCGATGAAGCAGATGCCGGTGGAGTCCTTCTTCGCGTGCGTCGGCAGGTTGGCCTCGCGCGCGATGCGGCGCACGGCGTCCTTCTCCAGTTCGCCCAGCGGGAACACCGTCTGCGACAACTGCGCCTGCCCGAGCTGGTGCAGGAAGTAACTCTGGTCCTTGTTGCGATCCACGGCGCGCAGCAACTGCGCGCGGCCGCCCTGGATCGCCACGCGCGCGTAGTGCCCGGTGGCGATGCGCTCGGCGCCCAGCGCATGCGCGGCGTCGAGGAAATGCTTGAACTTGATCTCGCGGTTGCACAGCACGTCGGGGTTCGGCGTGCGGCCCGCGGCGTATTCGGCGAGGAAGTGCGAGAACACGCCGTCCCAGTATTCGCCCGAGAAATCGCGGAAGTGGATCGGCAGGCCCAGGCGTCCGCACACCGCGACCGCATCGCGGCGATCGTCATCGGCCCGGCAGTCGCCGCTGCCGTCGTCGGCCCAGTTCTGCATGAACAAGCCCGCGATCGGTTCGCCCGCGTCGCGCAGCAACAGCGCGGCGACCGACGAATCGACGCCGCCGGACATGCCGACGATGGTGCGGACCTGGGTCATGCGCAGTGCGGCCGAACGCTCACGCCAGCTGCTGGACCATCGACAGCGGATGGCGGCGGCCGGCGAGGTGGTCGGCGACCGCGCGCCACACCAGCGGGCTGCGATGGCGGTCGCGGGCGGCGTCGAGTTCGGCGGGCGTCATCCACAGCGCGCGTTCGATGCCGGTGTCGAGCTTGCGGTCGGGATCGTGGCGTTCGGGTTCGGCGGAGAACGCGAAGCGCAGGTAGTGGCGGCCGGTCTCGGCCTTCCACTGGTACGCACCGACGAACCCGGTGAGGCGCACGTCCCAACCGGTTTCCTCGCGCGTTTCGCGCAGCGCGGCCTCGACCAGGCTTTCATCCGGTTCCAGGTGCCCGGCGGGCTGGTTGAGCACGAGCTGGCCGTTGACGCGTTCCTCGACGACCAGCAGGCGCCCGTCGCGGACCACGATCGTGGCCACGGTGACGTCGGGTTGCCAGAAGCGGCCCTCGCGGTAGCTCACTCAGAAGTCGTCCTTGCCGGGGGTGAGTTCGTTTTCCATCGCATCGGCGGTGTCGGCCGCGGCTTCGATGGTTTCACGCAATTCTGCGGCGGGGGCGTCGGCGTCGATCTTCACGACGAACACCGCCACGTCGCCTTCGGCCGCCCAGGCGCCGATCTTGTTGGCCATGGTGGCGTCGAGCAGGCGATTGGCGACGTCCATCGGGACCTGCCCGTCGGCCTCGGCCTTGTAGGCCGGCGACCAGATCTCGCGGATGCGGCGCTTGCCGAAGGTTTCCACCGGCGCGCGGAGGAACACCACCTGCGTCCGCTTGTCCTCCATCTCGAACACCATCTTGTAGTCGCCTTCCTCGTCCACCTGGTACGACATGCCGGCCGCGTCCAGCTGCGCCGTGACCTTCAGGTCCGGCTTGGGCGGGTCCTTGGCCACGGCAGGGCCGGCGGACAACGCCAGGCCCAGGCCACAAGTGAGGATGCAGGCGTGCAAGGTCAACGGCTTGGCATGGCGCATGTGGATGGGTCCCCTGTGTGTTCGGGCATTGTGGCGACACGGCTGCCGGTCGTCCACGACGCTTCCCTATAATCCCGTCCATGGCCCGCAAGCACGAACACGAACGCGACCACGGCGCGATGGTCGAGACCAGCAAGCCGGAAACCGCGCGTCCGCCCCTGTATTCCGTCCTCCTCCTCAACGACGACTACACGCCGATGGACTTCGTCGTGGACGTCCTGATGCGGTTTTTCGCCATGAACCTCGAAAAGGCGACCCAGGTGATGCTGCACGTCCACACCCGCGGGCGCGGCGTCTGCGGCGTGTTCACGCGCGACGTCGCAGAGTCGAAGGTGGCACAGGTCAACGAATACGCACGGGTCAACCAACACCCCTTGCTGTGCACCATGGAAAAGGCGTAAACGGCGTATGTGAGTCGCGGTATTGAAGGGCTGGAAATGGTCGGTTGCACCCCCATCTCGGGGAACAGTCACCAACGGCCAAGTCTTCGGAGGCCAACGCACCATGTTCAGCAAGGATCTCGAGCAGACCATCGGCCAGTGTTACAAGCGGGCACGCGAAGCGCGTCATGAGTTCATGACCGTCGAGCACCTGCTCCTCGCGCTGCTCGACAACCCCTCCGCCGAGGCCGTCCTCAAGGCCATCGGCGCGGATTTCCCCCGCCTGCGCCACGAACTCGACAAGGCCATCGAAACCTCGGTGGCGCGCCTTGCCGACGACGACGGCCGCGACACGCAACCCACGCTGGGCTTCCAGCGCGTGCTGCAGCGCGCCGTCTACCACGTGCAGTCCTCCGGCAAGAAGGAAGTCACCGGCGCCAACGTGCTGGTCGCCATCTACGGCGAGAAGGATTCGCACGCCGTCTATTTCCTGAACCAGCAGGACGTCACGCGCCTGGACGTCGTCAACTACCTGTCGCACGGCATCACGCGCCAGGGCGAAGGCGAGGAATCGCCGCAGCAGGACGAGGCCAAGCAGGGCGAGGAAAGCGAACACAAGGGCGACGCGCTCGCCGAGTTCGCGTCCAACCTCAACGACCTCGCGCTCGCCGGCAAGATCGATCCGCTCGTCGGCCGCAGCGACGAAGTGGAACGCACCATCCAGGTGCTGTGCCGCCGCCGCAAGAACAACCCGCTCTACGTCGGCGAAGCCGGCGTGGGCAAGACGGCGCTCGCCGAGGGCCTGGCCAAGCGCATCGTCGAAGGCAACGTGCCGGAAGTGCTGGCCGATGCCGTCATCTACGCGCTGGACCTCGGCGCGCTGGTCGCGGGCACCAAGTACCGCGGCGATTTCGAGAAGCGCCTGAAGGCGGTGCTCGCGCAGCTGAAGAAGCACCCGGGCGCGATCCTCTTCATCGACGAAATCCACACGATCATCGGCGCGGGCTCCGCGTCCGGCGGCACGATGGACGCGTCCAACCTGATCAAGCCGGTGCTCGCCTCGGGCGAACTGCGCTGCATCGGGTCCACCACGTTCCAGGAATACCGCGGCATCTTCGAGAAGGACCGCGCGCTCGCGCGGCGCTTCCAGAAGATCGACATCGTCGAGCCGACGGTGGGCGAGACCTTCGAGATCCTGCAGGGCCTCAAGCCGCGCTACGAATCGCACCACGGCGTCACCTACGCCGACGAAGCGCTGCAGGCCGCGGTGGACCTGTCGGTCAAGCACATCGGCGACCGCCTGCTGCCCGACAAGGCCATCGACGTCATCGACGAAGCCGGCGCGCGCCAGCGGTTGCTGCCGGCCGCCGTGCGCAAGTCGCTGATCGATGTCGAAGAGATCGAAACGATCGTGGCCAAGATGGCGCGCATCCCGGCCAAGCAGGTCAGCGCGTCGGACAAGGACGTGCTGAAGAACCTCGACCGCAACTTGAAGATGGTGATCTTCGGGCAGGACCCGGCGATCGACACCCTGGTCTCGGCCATCAAGCTCGCGCGCTCGGGCCTCGGAAATCCCGACAAGCCGATCGGCAACTTCCTGTTCGCCGGCCCTACCGGCGTGGGCAAGACCGAAGTCACGCGGCAGCTCGCGCTGCAGTTGGGCATCGAGCTCGTCCGCTTCGACATGTCCGAATACATGGAGCCGCATTCGGTCAGTCGCCTGATCGGCGCGCCCCCGGGTTACGTCGGTTTCGACCAGGGCGGCCTGCTGACGGAGAAGATCGTCAAGACGCCGCACTGCGTGCTGCTGCTCGACGAAGTCGAGAAGGCGCATCCGGACATCTTCAACATCCTGTTGCAGGTCATGGACCGCGGCACGCTCACCGACACCAACGGGCGCGAAGCCAACTTCAAGAACGTGATCGTGGTGATGACCACCAACGCCGGTGCGGCACAGGCCGCGCGTCGCACGATCGGCTTCACCCGCCAGGACCACAGCACGGATGCGATGGAAGCGATCCGCCGCGGCTTCAGCCCGGAATTCCGCAACCGCCTCGATGCGGTGGTGCAGTTCCAGGCGCTGGGCTTCGACCACATCCTGCGCGTGGTGGACAAGTTCCTGATCGAGCTCGAAGTGCAGCTGCACGACAAGAACGTCTCGCTGTCGGCCACGCCGGCCGCGCGCGACTGGCTGGCGCAGCACGGCTTCGACCCGCTGATGGGCGCACGCCCGATGGCCCGCGTGATCCAGGACAAGATCAAGCGGCCGCTGGCGGACGAACTGCTGTTCGGCAAGCTGGTGGGCGGCGGCCGGGTCAACATCGACGTGCGCGATGGCGAGTTGTACGTCGAGGCCTCGCCGGAGCCGGAAAAGCTGCTGCCGGTGACGGTGTAAGCGCGCAGCGATACTCGTAAACGAAAAAGGCGGCCAGTGGCCGCCTTTTTTTTCAATCACTTAGCGCACATTACTTCATGCGATACGTGATGCGCCCCTTGGTCAGGTCGTAGGGCGTCATTTCGACCTTGACCTTGTCGCCGGTGAGGATGCGGATGTAGTTCTTCCGCATGCGCCCGGAGATGTGGGCGATGATCTCGTGGCCGTTCTCGAGCTTCACCCGGAACATGGTGTTCGGAAGGGTTTCGGTGACCGTCCCTTCGAACTCGATGACATCGTCTTTGGCCATTTGTTTCCTGGATGAGAGCGCGGGGCGGCGATGGGCCGCCCGCAAAGTCGCGCATTCTGGCACGCCGGGGGAGGGCGGGGAAAGCGGGCGGCCGCCCCGGGGTTCAGACCCGCGGGTCAGCGGGCGAGGTCGGCGGCGGGCAGGGTGCCGAAGCGATCGGTCCATGCGCCCGGGGATTCCGGGGCCTGCACCAGGGCCTGCACGCGGTCGAGGAAGGCCTGCCGCGGCAGCGATTGCGCGCCCAATGTCGGCAGGTGGTCGTTCTCCACCTGCGCGTCGATCAGCGGGTATCCCCACGCATGCAGGGCGCGGGCGAGGGCGGCCAGCGCGACTTTCGATCCGCCCGATTCGGCGCTGAACATGCTTTCGCCGAACACCATCGCGCCGATCGCCACGCCGTAGATGCCCCCCACCAGCCGGTCGCCGTCGAGCACTTCGACGCTGTGCGCATGCCCCAGGCGATGCAATTCCCCGTAGGCGCGACGCATCGCCGGCGTGATCCACGTACCGCGCTGGCCGGGGCGCGGGATGCGGGCGCAGGCGTCGACGACGTCGTCGAAACGCGTATCCGCGCGCACGCGCCACGTCGAATGGCGCAACGTGCGCCGGAAGCGCGACGACAACCGCACGCGATCGGTGTGGAACACCATGCGCGGATCCGGCGACCACCACAGGATCGGTTGCCCCGCGGAATACCACGGGAAAATCCCGTGCCGGTACGCATCGAGCAAGCGCCCGGGCGACAGGTCGCCGCCGATCGCGAGCAAGCCGTTGGGATCTTCGAGCGCGTGGTCCGCGGGCGGGAAGGGGATGCCCGGGCCGAGCATCACCGGGGCGTGCGCACTCATGCGCCGGTGCCCGCGCGAAACGGCGAATGCGCGTCGAGTGCCGCCTGGTATCCGCGCACCGACGCCGCTTCCTCCGCGCACCACGGGCGGATCGCCGCGGCGAAATCCGGATCGGCGATCCAGTGCCGGCTGTGCACCAGCGTCGGCAGGAAACCGCGCGCGAGCTTGTGTTCGCCCTGCGCACCGGGCTCGAAGCGCGTGAGGCCTTCGCGCAGGCAGTAGTCGATGCCCTGGTAGTAGCAGGTTTCGAAATGCACGCCGGGCAGCAGTTCGTTCGCGCCCCAGTAGCGCCCGTACAGCGTGTCGCCACCCCGCAGGCAGAGGGCACCGGCGATCGCTTCGCCGTCGCGTTCGCCGAGCACCAGCACGAGCGCGCGCGGCATGGTGCGCGCGAGATGGCGCAGGAACTCGAGCGTCAGCGCCGGCGTGTTGCCGTATTCGTGGAAGGTCTGCAGGTAGAAGCCGTGCATCGCCGCGAGGTCGGCCTCGCTCGCTTCGTCGCCGTGCACCACGCGGAATCCGACGCCGTGCCGCGCCAGCTTCGCGCGTTCCTGGCGGATGTTCTTGCGGTGCTTGTGGTCCATCGCGCCGAGGTAATCATCGAACGTGCGCCAGCCGCCGAAGTTGCGCCAGTGGTACTGCACGTCGATGCGCGGGATCCATGTGTCGTCGAACGCCGCGGCTTCGTCGTCGCGATGGAAGTTCACGTGCGCGGACGACCAGCCGGCGTCGCGCGTGAACCCGACGATCGCCGAGACCAGCGCCGCGCGTGCCGCATCATCGCGCGCCAGCAGGCGCGGCCCGGTCACCGGCGTGTACGGCACCGCGCCCAGCCATTTCGGGAAGTAGTGCAATCCGTGCCGCGCGTAGGCCTGTGCCCAGGCATGGTCGAACACGAATTCGCCGTGCGAGTTGCGCTTGCGGTAACCGGGCGCGGCGGCGATGAGGGCGTCGCCTTCGAACACCCCCACGTGGCATGGCGTCCAACCGTAGGTCGGACGCAGGCATCCGGTGTCTTCCAGCCCGGCGAGGAACGCATGCGAAACGAACGGATTGCCGCCATCGTGCAGCGCATCCCACTGCGCCGCGGGGACGGATCCAAGCGCGCCGAAGATGCGCGCTTGCGCCATCAACTTTCCTTGTCGAGGAACTTCTCGGCATCCAGCGCGGCCATGCACCCGAAGCCCGCCGACGTCACCGCCTGGCGATACACCTGGTCGGCCACGTCGCCCGCGGCGAACACGCCCGGCACCGACGTCTGCGTCGCCATGCCCGACAGGCCCGAACGGATCTCGAGGTAGCCGTTGTTCATCGCCAGCTGGCCTTCGAACAACGAGGTGTTGGGCGTGTGGCCGATCGCGACGAACAGGCCGTGGATGTCGAGCACCTGCGAGGTGCCGTCCTGCGTGGACTTCACCTTCAGGCCGGTCACGCCCGCATCGTTGCCGACGACTTCCTCGACCACGTGGTGCCACACCGGCACGATCTTGCCGGACTGGATCTTCGCGAACAGCTTGTCCTGCATGATCTTCTCGGCGCGCAGCGTGTCGCGGCGATGCACGATGTAGACCTTGCGCGCGATGTTGGACAGGTACAGCGCTTCCTCGACCGCGGTGTTGCCGCCGCCGACCACCGCCACGTCCATGTCCTTGAAGAAGAACCCGTCGCACGTCGCGCACGCCGAGACGCCGCGCCCGAGGTAGTGCTGTTCCGATTCCAGCCCCAGGTACTTCGCGGTGGCGCCGGTGGAGATGATCAGCGCATCGGCGGTGTATTCGCCGGCGTCGCCCTTCAGGCGGAACGGCCGCTGCGACAGGTCGGCCGTGTGGATGTGGTCGAAGATGACTTCGGCTTCGAAGCGCTCGGCGTGCGCCTGCATGCGCTCCATCAGCGCCGGGCCCATCAGGCCGTGCGCATCGCCGGGCCAGTTGTCGACCTCGGTGGTCGTCATCAGCTGGCCGCCCTGCTGCAGGCCGGTGATCACCACCGGGTGGAGGTTGCCGCGCGCGGCATAGACGGCGGCGGTCCAGCCGGCGGGGCCGGAACCGAGGATGAGCAGGCGGCAGTGCTTGGAAGTGGTCATGCAGTGGGGGTCCAAAGTAAGATTCGCGGCCGGCGTGGCACGCCGTCCCATGCGTTCAAGCGCAACAGGATGGCGGCGGGCCCGCTTCGACACAAGGCGTCCAACCGCCCCATGGCGCAACGCGCCGTCCCCCACCCAAGACAATCGAGAATCACGATGCGCATCGGCGTACCCAAGGAAACCAAGACCCTCGAAGGCCGCGTGGCACTCGTGCCGGCCGCCGCGGGCGACCTCGTCAAGCGTGGCCACGAAGTGTGGCTGGAGCAGGGCGCGGGCCTGAAGAGCGGCTTCAAGGACGAGCAGTACACGCAGCTGGGCGTCAAGATCGCCCCGGATGCGAAGTCGCTCTACGAAAAGGGCGAACTCATCGTGAAGGTCAAGGAGCCGATCGAAGGCGACCTGGCCCTGCTGCGCAAGGACCACCTGCTGTTCTGCTACCTGCACCTGGCGGCCGAGCCCGCGCTGACCAAGCGCCTGCTGGACATCGGCCTGACGTCGGTCGCCTTCGAAACCGTCGAGCTGCCCAACGGCGACCTGCCGCTGCTGGCGCCGATGTCGGTGATCGCCGGCAAGATCGCGGTGCAGGTCGGCACGCACCTGCTGCACCAGCCCGAAGGCGGCAAGGGCAAGCTGCTCGGCGGCCTGCCGTCGACGGAGCGCGGCAAGGTCGTGGTGTTCGGCGGCGGCAAGGCCGGGCGCGCGTCGGCGGAACTCGCCGCGGCGGGCGGTTCGAACGTGGTCGTGTTCGAAATGCGCCAGGACCGCATGGAAGAAATGATGCAGCTGGGCAACAACGTGACCACGCTGTACCCGTACGCCGACGTCGTCGCGCGCGAAGTGGCCTCGGCCGACCTCGTCGTCGGCGCGGTGCTCGTCACCGGCGCCCGCGCGCCGCACGTGCTGACCCGCGAGATGCTCAAGGGCATGCAGGACGGCAGCGTGGTGGTGGACATCTCGATCGACCAGGGCGGCTGCTTCGAAACCTCGCGTCCGACCACCTGGAAGGAACCGACCTACGTGGAAGAGGGCGTCACCCACTTCTGCGTCACCAACATGCCGGGCGCCGTGCCGCAGACCAGCTCGCAGGCGATCTGCGCGGCCATCCTGCCGTGGGTAAACAAGCTTGCCTCGGGCAACTGGCGCGACAACCAGGCCCTGGTCCGCGGCATCAATACCGAAGCCGGCAAGATCGTGCATCCGGCGCTGCAGGACATGAAACTTTGACGTAGGATCAAGGCCCTAGGGGATTTCCTTAAGGCAGGATCGTACGGTGGCAGCAGCACGTCCCGACACGGAACGCGCGACCCAACGCAGGACGAAGCGTGCAGCCGCACCTTCGTCCGGCGGGGGCACGCGTCGGCAGAAGCTCTGGCGCGACCTGGCCCTCATCGCCATCGCGCCCCTGCTGCTGTACCTGCTCGCCAGCCTGGTCACGTATTCGCCGGAAGATCCGGGCTGGTCGCATTCGGGCAGCGTCACGGCGCCCTTGCACAACTTCGGCGGCATCGTCGGCGCGTGGATCGCCGACGTCATGTTGTACCTCTGCGGTTTCGTCGCCTTCCTGCTTCCGCTGATGCTGGGACTCATCGCGTGGATCGCGTTGTTCGGCATGGACAGCGACGGCGATGGCGAAGCCGACCTCGGGCCTGCGTTGCGGCTCGTCGGCATCGTGGGATTCCTCGTTTCGGCGGCGGGCTTCCTGCACCTGCGCCTTGGCGGTGCGCCGGATTTCTCGGCGGGCAGCGGCGGCATCCTGGGACAACTCGTCGGGCGTTCGCTGTTCCATGCGTTCGGGCCCGTCGGCGCCAATCTCTTCCTCGTCGCGTTGCTGCTGATTTCCACCACGCTCGCCACCGGCCTCTCGTGGCTCACGGTGATGGACAAGCTCGGGCAGTGGGTGCTCGCGCTGGGGCCGTTGTTCCGCCGCAGTTCGCAGCAGGCCGCCGAATGGCAGCAGGCGCGTGCGTTCCGCGAAGAGCGCGAAGAAACGCGCAAGATCGAAACCGAACTGCGTGCGAAACGCGCACCGGTCAAGATCGAACCGCCGCCGGCGCCCGTCGTGGAGAAGAGCGACCGCGCCAAGCGCGAACAGCAGATCCCGCTGTTCCATGTCGGCGACGGCACCGGCATTCCGCCGCTCGCCTTGCTCGACGATCCCAAGCCGCAGCCGAAGGGCTACAGCGAGGAAACGCTCGAGACGATCTCGCGCCAGATCGAATTCAAGCTCAAGGATTTCCGCATCGATGCGCAGGTGGTCGGTGCGTATCCGGGCCCGGTGATCACGCGCTTCGAACTGGAGCCCGCACCGGGCGTCAAGGTCAGCCAGATTTCCTCGCTCGACAAGGACATCGCGCGCGGCCTGTCGGTGAAGTCGGTGCGCGTGGTCGACGTGATCCCCGGCAAGTCCGTCGTCGGCCTGGAAACGCCGAACACCTCGCGCGAGATGATCTACCTCAGCGAGCTGCTGCGTTCGAAGGAATACGACAAGTCGCCCAGCCCGCTCACGCTGGCGCTCGGCAAGGACATCGCCGGCCGTCCCACCGTCGCCGACCTGCAGCGCATGCCGCACTTGCTGGTGGCGGGTACCACGGGCTCGGGTAAATCCGTCGCGGTCAACGCGATGGTGTTGTCGCTGCTGTACAAGGCGTCCGCGAAGGACGTCCGCATGTTGATGATCGATCCGAAGATGCTCGAGTTGTCCGTGTACCAGGGCATCCCGCATCTCCTCGCGCCGGTCGTCACCGACATGAAGGAAGCGGCCAACGGCCTGCGCTGGTGCGTGGCCGAAATGGAACGCCGCTACAAGGTCATGTCCGCCGTCGGCGTGCGCAACCTGGCCGGCTTCAACAAGAAAGTGAAGGACGCCATCGACGCGGGCCAGCCGCTGATGGATCCGCTGTTCAAGCCGAACCCCGAACTCGGCGAAGCGCCGCGTCCGCTGGAACCGCTGCCCTTCATCGTCGTGTTCATCGACGAATTCGCCGACATGATGATGATCGTCGGCAAGAAGGTCGAAGAACTCATCGCGCGCCTGGCGCAGAAAGCGCGCGCGGCAGGCATCCATCTCATCCTCGCCACGCAGCGTCCGTCGGTGGATGTCATCACCGGCCTGATCAAGGCCAACATCCCCACGCGCATCGCGTTCCAGGTGTCGAGCAAGATCGACTCGCGCACCATCCTCGACCAGTCGGGCGCGGAAACACTGCTCGGCCACGGCGACATGCTGTACCTCCCGCCGGGCACCGCGATGCCCGAGCGCGTGCACGGCGCGTTCGTGTCGGACGAGGAAGTGCATCGCGTCGTCGAACACCTCAAGCAGGTCGGCGGCCGCCCCGATTACATCGAAGGCGTGCTCGACGAAGTGCAAACGATGGGCGATGGCGTCGTCGTCGGCGCGACCGGCCTGCCGGAATCCGGCGGCGGGGGCGGGGACGAGTCCGATCCGCTGTACGACGAAGCGGTGCGCATCGTCACCGAGACGCGCCGCGCCTCGATCTCCGGCGTGCAACGCCGCCTGAAGATCGGCTACAACCGCGCCGCGCGCCTGATCGAAGCGATGGAAGCCGCGGGCGTGGTCACGCCGCCGGAGCACAACGGCGACCGCAGCGTGCTGGCACCGCCACCGCCGAAGTGACGCGGCGCGTGGAGAGCGCATTCAGCCCGGGCCGGGCACACTCGCGCCCGGTCCAATCCTCCAGGAATCCCCCATGCGCAAGCTGATCGCCTTCGGCCTCGCCGCGACGCTGTCGTTCACCGCCGCCGCCGGCGGGCGCGATGACCTCAATGCCTTCGCAAAGGGCCTCAAGGGCCTGGACGGCACGTTCACGCAGCAGGTCTTCGACGCCAACGGCAAGAAGAAGGAAGCCTCGAGCGGCCGCGTCGCGATGTCGGCGCCGCGCCTGTTCCGCTGGGA